>JAQBNK010000079.1 GCA_028288595.1 Chitinophagaceae bacterium | reverse complement strand
TATTTGTTTTAAATCGATCATGCGGTTTTGAATTCGGTTTGTGCCCTTTCGTAATCTTCAGGTATACCAATATCAATGAAATATCCTTCATCCTTAATTCCAAATATTTTCTGTTCCGAATAATATGTTTCGAGATAATCTTTTTCAAAAGAAAACTTCATTGGAAATTCTTTGTTCAGGTATTGCTGAACATTTAAAGCATACACTCCTCCGTTAATCAAACCCTCTTCATAGAATTTTTTCTCCTCGAAGTTTTCAACTAGTCCATTTTGCCCTAATGTCACCACACCATACCGGTCAAAATTTTTCATCGGCTTAAGTGTAAGGGTGCATTCTGCATTCATTTCTTTATGAAAGGCGTAAAGTTTTTGCAGGTCCGATTTATACAGGGTGTCCCCATTCATTACAATTATATTTTCTTCTTTGGCAGCGGCGCAGCTTAGTTTAATTGCACCACCAGTACCCAATGGTTCATCTTCAGATATAATATCAAATGATGAAAGATTAAGCGTATCGAGCAAAAAATTTTGTATTAATATTTTTTTATAACCGAGCGAAAAAATAAAATGTTCAATTCCCTGGGATTGCAAATAGGAGATTACATAATGAAGAAACGGTTTACCATTAACAGGAGCAAGGCATTTTGGTAAATCAGGTATAGTGGTTCTTAGTCTTGTACCAAGGCCACCCGCCAATATTATTACTTCTCTCATTTTTCAATTTCGGTCTTGAATAATTTTTCTTCAACCAATTCACAAACAATATGCCCGCAGAGTATATGTGCCTCCTGTATGCGGGGAGTGATGGTTGAGGGAACATTAATCAGAAAATCACTCACTGTCTTCATTTCACCACCTGTGGCCCCTGTAAATCCAATCGTGATCATACCTGCTTCTCTCGCTTTTTCAAAAGCATTAATAATATTAATTGAATTGCCCGAAGTACTTAATCCAACCAGTATATCGCCTTTGTTACCGATACCTTCTATAAGGCGGCTGTAGATGAGTGCATAACTATAATCGTTGGCTACTGCGGTCATGTAAGAAGTATTACAATGCAAAGCTTCGGAGGGTAAAGCTTTCCTGTCTAAATAAAAGCGGCCGGAAAATTCAGCCGCAAGATGTTGTGCATCAGCAGCACTTCCGCCATTGCCGCAAAACAATACTTTATTGCCGCTTTTAAATGCCACTACCATCGCATTTACAATGTTTTCTAATGAACGTAATATATGTTCATCATTCATCAGTTCCTGCTTAACCTGTATAGATTCTGCGACTGTTTGCTTTATACGGTTTTTAATGCTTTCCATGTTATTGTGTTGTCCAGGTTGTTAACCCGGTCTGTGTAAACTGGTAATTTTTTACTGTTCCCCCGAATTTATGCAATGCTTCAATTACTTTATAGCGATTATTACCGGGGCAATAGAAAAACATAAATCCACCACCACCTGCGCCACTGATCTTTCCGCCTGAAGCTCCGGCTTTTTTTGCAGCTTCATAAATTTCATCTAGCTTATCATTAGAGATATTGGCGGCCATTTGTTTTTTTTGTTTGAAGCCATAGTCCAGGATCTCACCAATTTCATTAAGCCTTCCTTTTAGTAGTGCTTCTTTCATCATTTGTGATTGCTCCTTTAAATGATGCATTGCTTCAATCGACTTTTCATTCTTATCGACTACATTTTTTTGCTGTTCTTTTATAATGGTTGCGGATTCCCTGCTGGTGGATGTAAAATACAGGACCAGGTTATTTTCAAGCTCACTTAAATATTCCTGTCTTATACGCAGGGGATTTACTATCACTTTATCATTTGCGAAAAACTCCATGAAATTTACCCCGCCGAACATGGCAGCATACTGATCCTGTTTACCCCCGGCGAGCTGCATATCTTTTCTTTCAATTTCATATGCATAATGCGCAATGTCATAATCACCCAAAGGAAGTTTAAGCATTTCTACAAATGCGCCGATAATCGCGACAACAAGAGTAGATGAAGTTCCTAATCCACTGCCCGCCGGCGCATCAACAAAAGTAGAGAGCTTAAAATTGATTGGCGGTAAACTGTAGTCTTTCTGTATCCTGTTATAAACTCCTTTAACTAAATCTAGTTTTCCTGTAAATGGTAATTGATTGGTTAGGTCGAACCGTTCTTCTTCATTTCTGTCCAGACCCTGTAGAATAATTCCGTTTTCTTTTGTCGGTTCAATAGAAGCATAGGCAAATAAAGAAATTGTTGCATTAAGGATGGCCCCGCCATACAAGTCGCTGTATGGGTTAACATCTGTTCCGCCACCGGCCAGTCCTAATCTTAATGGAGCCCTGCTTCTGTAGATCATTTTGATAATTGTAATTTGAAGTCAAAATTCAAAATTCAAAATCGAAATTCTCAAAAGCCTGATTAAACAGCAGTCTCCTCTTTTGACTTTTTACTTTTGAATTTTAAATTTGAATCCCGGCTTACTTCTTCTATCGCTTTAACCAATCTATCCCAGCTATATTTTTTCTTTTCTTCACGAAGATGAGGCAAAAAATAATTTTCGCCTAATTGATAGAGTTCGGCGATATGTGTGGCAATATCTCCGGGATCTGGCTCTGCAACCAATCCAACTTTATGATCGGGCACAAGATCAGGCAATCCGCCAACGTTTGTTACCAGCATTGGTTTATCAAAATGATAGGCGAGGGGGGTAACACCACTTTGCGTGGCATTTTTATAGGGCTGAATAACAAAATCAGCGGCACTTAAATAAAATTTTACTTCACTGTCTGGAATGAAATCAGTTCGTAAAATTAGTCTTGAGCCAAGATTCAATGAAGCGATCTGTTCATCATAATCTTTCCTGTCTTCATAAAACTCGCCTGCCACCAGTAAATGAATGTCCTGTTGTTTTAATCTTTCATCAGCCATTGCATTAAGTAACAGGTCGAGCCCTTTATATTTCCTGATAAAGCCAAAAAACAAGATGATCTTTTTATCAGCAGGAAGTTTTAATTGATTTCTTGCAGCAAGTTTATCTGTCTGCTCACCAAAGTTATCATACAGTGGGTGAACAACTTTTTGAGCCGGCTTACCCGTAAACATTCTAAGATCAGTCATTACTTTATCACTCATCGTTACAAATGCATCAACCGATTTTAAAAAATATTCAGTGAAGGGTTTATCGCCTGGTCTTTTTTCATGAGGTAAAACATTATCCGCGATGCAAACGATTTTACTATGATTATTCTTTCTTGCTATTCTTAATATTGTTCCCAGGCATGGTCCCATAAAAGGAAGCCAGTAACGAACTACAACCAGATCTGGTTGTAGTTTTTTTAATTTCAGACCAATCCTTAACCAGTTTAACGGGTTAATTGAATTGATACAAACTTTAATTTTTAAACCAGCTGGTGCAGGCTCAGATGAATATTGTGTAGTTCCAGGGAAAAGAAAGGAAGGGTATTGTAAAGAGAAAGTATAAATGGTGGCATCATATCCTTCGTGCTGAAACTGGCGTGCTAATCTTTCGTCGAAAGAAGCCAGTCCGCCACGCAGAGGATGCGCAGGACCGATGATGATCACTTGCTTATTCATTAATCAACCCGTAATTTTTCCTCAATAAGATAATTATTTCTTTCCTGGGAGTTTCGGGACAGTAATTCGGCGATAAAGCCTGCGAGAAATAATTGCATTCCCAAGATCATGGCCGTAAGCGCAATATAAAATGCCGGCTTATTGGTTAGAGTATAGTCGGCATAAATTGTTTTAGCAATTAAAAGGTAAAGACTGATCATACAACCCACAAAAAAACAAAGCGTACCATAAAGGCCAAAAAAGTGCATAGGCCGCTTACCGAATTTGCTTACAAAAGTGATGGTTGCCAGGTCAAGAAACCCATTAATAAAGCGTTCCCAGCCAAACTTCGTCTTACCATATTTTCTGGCCCGGTGTTCAACAACTTTTTCGCCGATCTTTTTAAACCCGGACCATTTAGCAATAACAGGAATGTAACGATGCATTTCTCCGTACACCTCTATGCTTTTCACAACTTTATTACGGTATGCTTTGAGGCCGCAGTTAAAATCATGCAGTTGAATACCGCTTACCCTGCGAGTGGCTGCGTTGAATAATTTTGTAGGAATCGTTTTACTGATGGGGTCGTATCGCTTTTTCTTCCAACCACTAACTACATCATGGCCTTCTTCAATGATCATCCTTCTCAGGTCGGGAATTTCATCGGGAGAATCCTGCAGGTCGGCATCCATAGTAATTACGACATCGCCTTTGGCAGCTTTAAAACCTTCGTGAAGCGCTGCAGATTTACCATAGTTGCGCTGAAAACGAATGCCCCGGATATTAGGATTAGTATCAGCTAATTTCGAAATAACATACCAGCTATTATCGGTGCTGCCGTCATCCACCAGGATAATTTCGTATGAAAAATAGTGCTGATCTGCAACCCTGGCTATCCATTCGGTTAATTCCGGCAGCGATTCTTCTTCATCTTTTAGCGGTATTACGATCGATACATCCATTATAAAACCTTATTGATTAAATGGTGTTTGCGGATTTTTTTTAGCAGCAGCAGCGCCAATTAATGAAGCGATTGCACCGAGAATTCCAAACATTACAATAATTCCACCGATGCCAAAAGGTATAAAGTATTTTTTCATCATAGTTAAGCCAGTCTCAATATTCTGATCTGGCATGTTTTGTTTTTCCATGTTTAACCTGGCTTGTTCAACCATTTTGTCTATCATATCAGGAAAAAGCACGGTGGTGGCAAGTACAAAATAAACCACCATGACAACGATAACGAATGCAGTTATTTTAAAGCCATGCGCAAACACATTGCCGAATGTTACATTGCCATTCATCTCTTTTGAATATTGAATACAGCCCCAGATTATTCCTGCTATCAAAATACAATATTGAACAAAACCCAGTGCTTTGTTTTGCATTTGGTTAGTGAAGTAAATGATCAGGCCAAATACAACAAGTATCAGTGAAATGATTAGCCCTTTAATTACGGGAGTAGTAACTTTTTTTTCCATGATTTAGAGTTTTGGTATTTAGTTCAAAAATAGCTTTCCTTTATTGATTATTCCAAACACTTTTCCATTGAGTGTTTTGCCTGTGAAGGGGTTATTGTTGGATTTACTTTTTAATATTTCTTTTGTAACCTGCTGTTCTCCATGTTTACTAAATAAAGTGATCTCCGCCACTTCTCCTTCTTTAATCGATGAACTATTTAAGGAAAATAACTTTCTTGCATTTCCAGAAAACAGTGCGGTTATCTGTTCGTTGGTGATGCCTGGTAATATTGTATTTACGACCTGGAAACTGTTTTGAATAATATTCATCCCCGCTGCTGCGTATTCAAACTAACAGTTTTTATTGTCTTCATCCTGTGGAAGAGGAAAAGT
>JAQBNK010000013.1 GCA_028288595.1 Chitinophagaceae bacterium | reverse complement strand
TCTTTTTCCACAGGAAATAAACAGAAAAAAAGGCAGGTTAAACCTGATTTTCACATTTAAAAGAAGATTAAAATGGCAGTCCGAGGGTGAAATCCACAATGTGCCGCTTCGATCCAGCATATTTTTTATTCAGCAGGTAACTGTATTGGCCCCCTAAAGTGACCTCCAGGGCATTAAAAACTTTCGTATCAAACAGCATATTTACGCCGGTACTCGAGAAATGATCTTTAGTGGAATTATTGATTCTTACATAAGACCTGTCGAAAAAGATGTTGGCCCTCACTCTTGCGAAATAAATGAGGTTGGCGAAGCCCCAATCAGGATAAGCAACAGGCAAATGATAGTTTACGGTTGGTGTAAACATCCTTGGAAAAACATAATTCTTGTAACCCCTCGCCAGTTTGTGCTCAGTTGAAAAAAGAATGTGGCTGGTATCGATCCGCTGGTAATTAGCGGTGAAAATTAAATTATGATTAGTAGATAGGCCCGGTAAATAAAACGAAACATCTGTGTTCCACTGGGTTGCCTTACGATCCAGTTCGTGCCTGAAAGAAGAAGAAATGCTGTAGCCTAATCGAGGATATGCTTGTTGTCTTGCTCTTATCGAGGTATGGGACCAGCTGATGAAATGAGATAAATAAGACCGTGTTTTAAATGAAACGTTTTTGTTGTCGGTATTGATCTTACTGTGAATAAAACTACTACCGAAAGCCAGGTTCTTCACTGAAACACCACCAGTAAAGTTTAGTGGAATATAATAACCCAGTTTAGCCTCGGTTTGATTAATATTAAAATCAGTTCCATTTAGCGTAATACGATGGTTAGTTATATAGTCAACGCCGGCTGTTATTACCGGGAAGAAACCACCATATAATGCCGTGAAAGAAATGGTACCGGAATGATCGGTGTAATCCGGTGTGTAACTTAACTCCAGTGCCAGTGTGTTTAAAATATTATTACTGTAAACCGTTAAAGAAGAAGGATCCCAGGAATGGATGTTAATTAAGCCCGTCGTCTTTGGAAATTTTTTCACAGCAAAATCACGTGTTGGGGTTTCAAGAACATTTTTATGTGCATCAGCCACATCGTATAATTTACCCTGCACATAATTTCCAGGAAAACTCACCTGTTTCCATTTCATTTCATTTAAGGCAGCAGACTGCATTTGATAACCATTCGCTGTAAATGCGGACCATGTAACCTGGTTACCTGATACCGCGGGAAAATAATTGCCTATCTCTGAATCGGTAAGCTGGTAAATTTTTTGATTATTTAAATTGAGTGCAAATAATTCATCGTTGCCGGTATAAGAAGCAGTGAAATAAACCGTGTCACTGTTTACATAAAAATTGCCCATGGCAAAATGCTGGTTCCCCGTTAATGCTTGCCGGGTGCCATTTGCGATTTGCAGTGTGCTTAAATTCATTGTGCCATCGTTGTACCGAATGCCGAGTATCGAATTGCTATTATCAATGTATTTAGGCTGAATAAAATATTCTCCCTGCGATGGCATTATTTTTTTTATAAGAAAACCTGATGCTGCATCCAGGATATGTAACTCTGTTTGTAAAGAATCATTAATCGAAATAGCCATTACTGACTTGCCATCAGGAGAAATATCAGGATTAAAGTATTTTCCTTTATTGGTCAGTTTTGTTTTTTTACCTGAATGAATATCCAGCAGCATAATATTGCTGTAATCTACCAGGCTCCAGCGGGGGTGTGGCTGGTAAGCGGTGTAGGCAACCTGCCCGTTCCGGTAAGTAAACCATTCTTCTGTTCCAATATCTTTCAGTTTAATAAAATGTTTGCCTGTTGGCGTTTGAATATAAAAGCGCTGTCTTTTTTTGAAACTTTCTTCCAGGAATAAAACGGAATCTTTGGAGATGTGTTGCGGAAAATAAAAATTCGTATACTCTTTCGTAATTTCTTTTGGAGGAGTATGATTAACCAGTTGTTTTTGATAATAGTTTACAGCTCCTTTATAAAAGTTTTTAAAACTCATACCGGTTTCTTTTTGCACGGCATGCTGAAAAGGATAAATAATACCTTCAAAATCAACCGCCCGCCGGGTAACTTTTTGCCAGAAAGCCGGCCCGTATTTCAGGTAACCATAATTCACCAACAAATAGCCGAGGTAATAATGGTTAGGAACAAAATCCTTGTATGAATCGTTCCTCAATTTCATCCAGCTATAATTTTTATTATCAAGCCAGAGACTTTTATAGGTATTGATAAATAACGGCTGCCGCCCACGCCCCATACCGGTAAAAGCGCTTTCTGCATAAACAGCGTCTCCTTCAAAAAACCAATCCGGCACTGCGATAGAATTGGCTAATAATTGTCCCTGCTGACCAAATAAGAAAGAAAATAAACGGGATATGCCGTGATTGAAATTATTAAACTGCTGTACGTGCCTGTACTCATGCACCGCCAGGTTTTCGTACCAGGGTAAATTGCCAAATTCAAAATTGTTAGAACCTGGAACAAGATAATATTCACTCCGCCTCGGCCCGAGTGTTACATAACCGTTTGCAAGCGTTGTGTTATTGTGTAAAACAATATTGATCTTTTTTAATTTTTCGCCCAGTGTTACAGGCCTTTCCGCGGCCATGCGCTCAACGAGCGTAGCTATTCTTTTTGCCTGAGCAAGAGCAGGATCCGTGAAAATTACTCTTACAGTGTCTGTGTTGATCTGTTTCCATTTAGTGGAAGGAGGAAACCCGCCAATATCCTGCGCATTCAATGTATTAGACAAAAAGAAGAGCATAATTGCGAAAGCCAGCCAGCACACGAGTTTCATACCAAGAATTTATTCAATATTAGGTAGTTCTGCCGAAAATGGCAAACCACTTCGCCGCATCAAAATTACCGTTCATGTAAAAAGAATTTGTTTTTTTTAATAGTATTTAGATATTTGTCTAAATATACAAACATGTAATTACTGTATATGAAAAAGATATCCCTCATAACAACGTTTTTTTTATTGCTTTTAGCAGAGCCTTGTATTTACTTTATAATGCATCAGAATAAAGTTCCGGCGATAAAGCCCTTGCATTTTGAAAAGCAATTAAAGTCTGACAAATTTGTAGAAATGGAAAACTTAATACTTCCGGTTGCTGCATTGGCAAAAAAAACTTTTTATTAAATAATGTTTAGACAATCGTCCGAATATGAAAACATACCTGGAAACATGAATATTCTTTTTAAAGCATTGAACGACCAGACACGCAGGGAAATACTAGAACTGCTCAGGAAAAAAGACATGACGGCGGGAGAAATTGCTGAATGCTTTAATATTTCAAAACCCAGCATTTCGCACCATCTTGATCTTTTGAAACAAGCGGGGTTAGTAGACTCAATTAAAGAGGGGCAGTTCATTTCTTATTCACTTAATACAACAGTAGTGGATGAGATTGTACAATGGTTCATGCAGTTTAAATCAAAAAAGAAATAATTTTTATGAAAAAGACAACTACACTCGCTGTCATTATCGTTTTACTTTCATTGGCGCCCTGTATTTACCTCGCCGCTATCTGGACGAGTATACCTTCAACTGTTCCGCTCCATTTTGGAAGCAATTTGCAGCCCGACAGAGTTGGTGACAAGTCGGAAATGATTATTCCTGTGGCTGCTTTTGTAATCGCTTCTCTAGGCGTTTATTTTCTGCTGACTAACCTGCATCGTATCGATCCGAAAAGACAAAATAAAGATTCCACCCGGTATGCAAAACTTGCAATAGGATTGAGTGTATTTATGGCCATCATTAATTTTCTTATCATCTTATCTTCTGCAAAAGGAGCGATCGTTCTTGAACATGTATTATTCCCATTAATGGGATTACTTTTTGCTTTTATCGGCAACTATATGCACAATATCAAACCCAATTATTTTGCCGGGCTAAGATTGCCATGGACCCTAAGTGACGATGAAAACTGGCGCAAAACGCATTTGCTTGCCGGTAAGTTGTGGTTCTGGTGCGGATTAATATTTGCTGTTGTTGCCGTGTTCCTCCCGGTAAACGTAAGCTTATACGTTTTTCTTCCGATGATCGCTATTATCACAATTATCCCTTCAGTTTATTCTTACCGATTATTTAGAGATAAAAAAAGAATGACTGTATAGTGAAAAAATAGGGATGCTAACAGAAGCGGAAGGAAATTATTTAGTCTGATTCCAGTAATTCTTTTATTTTAACCAATATTGGGTTCCAGCCCTCGCCGTTATTATAAGATTCTTTATATCTTTTTTCACCTTCAGCAACTCTATTATAATCTCCCTGCGTTACGGTTAAAATTGTTTGTCCATTTTCTGATCGCAATTGATAGGTTACTGTCAAATAGTTCGCCGGAATATCTTCTATCGTAGGATTATTGGGATCAATTACAGTATAAGACAATAACTCTTCGGGTTGTATCTCAATAATATTTCCTTTCACTGCTGTAAATTCTTTTCCTTCATAATCCATTCTCCAGAGCAACGGGCTTCCTGGTTTCCAGTCAGAAACGGTTTCGCAGCCAAACATGTATTTTTTTGTTTGATCAGGGTTTATCAATGCATCCCAAACTTTTGATGCAGGCGCATCGATTGTAATACTGTTTTTTATAAGAAGTGGTTCCATAGTATGATTTAAATTAAAACATCGATTAGTAATTAGCCACTAAGGCACAAAGAAACACAAAGTAAATCAGGGCTTGGTCTCTTTGCGGCAATTTTACTAACTTTTACGCATAACCACGCTTATGAAAACACGTATTACTGGTTTTTGTTTGACACTGTTTATTATTTTATCAATAAATGCTCAGCAGTTATCAATCAATCCTTCTTTGCTGAATAATTACTGGTCGGCTTCCTGGATAACAAGTGCAGATGCAGTTCCCCGTGGTTATGCCGTTTATCATTTTCGCAATACAATTGCACTGGAATCAAAACCACAAAAATTTATTGTTCATGTTTCTGCGGATAATCGATACAGGTTATTTGTTAATGGAAAAGCTGTTTGCAGCGGACCTTCGAGAGGCGACTTGTATAACTGGTATTTTGAAACACTTGATATAGCACCATTCTTACTGCCGGGAAAAAATGTAATAGCCGCACTTGTCTGGAACATGGGCGAACATGCACCCGTGGCTCAAATCTCTAATCAAACAGCTTTTGTTCTGCAAGGTGACGGTGAAAATGAAAAAGCCATCAATACGAATTCATCATGGAAAGTGCTCATCAACAAATCATATCATCCATGCTCTACTGATAATGCGCAAAAACTTCGCACCTATATGGTAGTGGGTCCGGGCGATAGTGTAAATGCTGCATTATATCCATGGCAATGGGAACAAAATAGTTATGATGATAATTCATGGCAGGCTGCTAAAAGAGTTTCATCGCCGGTGCCTGTAGGATATGGCTCAGATAATTTATGGTCACTTGTTCCGAGAAATATTCCTTTGATGGAAGAAAGTTTACAACGTATTCCTTTAGTACGAAGAGCTTCAGGAATAAATGTGACGAATGATTTTTTAAAAGGCAATCATCCTCTAACTGTTCCTGCAAACCAGCATGTAACTATTTTATTGGACCAGTCTTTCAACACTGTTGCCTATCCTGAATTAATTGTGAGTTCTGGTAAAAATTCAAATATCAGGCTCACTTATGCTGAAGCATTATTTAAAAATGGTAAGAAAGAGAATCGAAATGAAATTGAAGGAAAGGAGATCATTGGTAATTATGATGTGTTTCAACCAGACGGTGGGTCGAAAAGATTATTTCGCCCTCTATGGTTCAAAACTTATCGTTACCTGCAACTCGATATTGATACAAAAGACGAGCCTTTAATAATTGAAGATCTGTATGGTATGTACACCGGTTATCCTTTTACGGTTAAAGCTTCATTTACCAGTAATGACCAATCGCTGCAGGATCTGTGGACAGTGGGTTGGAGAACTGCACGACTCTGTGCAGGCGAAACTTATTTTGATTGTCCCTATTACGAGCAACTGCAGTATGAAGGTGATACACGCATTCAATCTCTCATCTCGTTATATGTTACAGGTGATGACAGGCTCATGCGAAAAGCGATCATTGATTTTTATAACTCACGTGTGCCCGAGGGCCTCACACAGGGGCGGTACCCGAGTAACCGCACGCAGGTGATCCCGCCTTTTTCTTTGTTCTGGGTTTCGATGCTGCATGATTATTTTATGCACCGTGATCCTGTTTTTATTAAACAATTTTTAACTGCAGCAGAAGGTGTTTTGAATTGGTATGAAAATAAGATCGATCCCAATATAAATATGCTGGGGCCAATGAAGTGGTGGAGCTTTGTAGACTGGAACAAAGCATTTCCCGGCGGTACACCACCTGCTGCTAATAATGGAAATTCCTCGATTGTAACCCTTCAATATGTTTATACACTTAGGCAGGCCGCCGAAGTATTCGATTATTTTAATAAAAAAACACAGGCAGCACATTATCGCAGTTTAGCTGTGCAGTTAAGCGCCGGTACTTATAAAAATTGTTTTGATGTTGCTAAGAATTTAATGGCTGATGATCCCACCAAAAAAACATTCAGCCAGCATGCAGGAATTATGGGCGTTTTATCCGGCGCGGTTCCACAGGAGAAATCAAAAGAGGTGATGATGAAAGTATTGTACGATACAACGCTTAGCCAGGCAACATTCTATTATCGTTTTTATTTAACCAGAGCTTTGAAAAAAGCAGGTATGGCTAACTTATATTATTCGCAGTTGAAATCATGGAGAGATATGCTGAAGATTGGTCTCACCACTTTTGCTGAAAATCCTGATCCCACACGATCTGATTGTCATGCATGGAGCGCCAGTCCGAACTATGATTTTTTTGCAACGATATGCGGCATTAATCCTTCATCTCCCGGATTTCAAAAAGTAGAAATAAAACCAGCCCTTGGTGAATTACACAATGTAACCGGAAAAATACCGCATCCCAATGGTGAGATTGAAGTGATATTAAACAGGAAAGGAGAAAAAGGAATGCATGCTGAAATTATTTTACCTCCGGGATTAACAGGAAATTTTATCTGGAATGAAAAAACAATTTTACTTAAGCCGGGAAAACAAATTGTTGATCTATAATTGAGCTTTTTGTTTCCAGTCCTCATAACTCATTTCAAACTTTATTTCACCTTTTCCGTGTACCGGTTTCTTTCCAGCCGGCTTTTCTATAAAAATTTTCCGCTCTTGTATTGGGTGCTGTTCCAAGCCAAACAGTTTTTTGGGTTTGATTAAAATACCAGTCAAGCATTAGGTCGTGCAGTTTTTTACCGATACCCATTTTTTCATTTACCGGGTGCACGAATAGTGCCCAGATATTTTTTTTCCGCATATCAACAATGGAGAACCCAGTAATTACATTTTCAATTTCGCAGACCCATCCTTTACCTCTTATAGTCAAAAATGCTTTGCAATCTTCATCGCTCACCAATGCCGGGTTTGATAATACATTTTCTTTTACTGAATTGCGTACCCGCTGAATTTGTTGTATGTCTGCTATTACTGCTTCCCTGAAAATCATTACTATTATTTCTTTTGCAGTTCCTGTGGTGTCACCTGTGTGCTTAATAATTTTCCAAACAGTTCCCATCTTTTCGCCGGTGCATTTTCTGTTCCACCTGCGCTTTCGATATAGTTGCGAACCAACTGTTGTCCATAGTTGTAATTGATCACATAGCTTCTGTATTTTTTGATAAAGCTTACAGATTTTGCGGCTGTTTCTTCATTCATCCAGCAATATTGCATCAGCCATCTTAATACTTCAGGCTCCTGTATGGCACCGTTTAAGAGTCCTCTCGCTGCTTCATTCCTTGCAAAGTTTAATTGCCCTTTCATGTAAAGCATTTTGTAGTACAAAGAAATTCCGGTGGTATCCAGGCCAGCTAATGGCAGGAGTACTTCTTTTGCAAAACGAACTTTTTCATCTCCCGGAAATGTTACTTCAATTCCATAATTAGCGCTTCCCTCTGCTATTAAAGATTGCGGACTAAATAAAGGATAGAAAGAAATTTCAACCTGTTCCTTATCACGGTATAAATTCTTTTCCAGCAGCATATTGTAAACGTGGTGGCCGGGATAACTTTCATGACTTCCAATATCTATGGCACGTTCAATAAATATTTGCAGGTCGGTATTAATTTGTACAATACTGTGAAAATTACCCTTGTACCAGTTATAACCGCTCCACGATTTATTAGTCACATATTCGAGTGTAAAGTTTTCGCCGGCAGGTAAGGGATAATGTGCGAGTGTACGTTTACGGGCCTCAGCAATGGCGGTTTTAAAAACGGTATCGATCTTTTCTTTTGGAATAATGAAATGATTAGCGAGTTGCTGGAACCTGCTAGCTGTAGTTCCACTACCCGGAAGTAAACCATCGAGTTGTTTTGATAAAGAGTCAAAATAAGATTCAGCATGCGAAGGTGCCACCACACCAAAAAGTTCTTTGGATTCTTCATCAAAAGGGCGGTATTCACCCGAAAATATTTTTATTCTTCTGCTGAAAGCAACCAGTTGTTGCGACATCCAGTTAGCTCTTTGCTGAAAACTATCATTGGTTCCGGTAAATGATTTTAACTCGTTTTGCAGGTCATTCACAGATTGAAGCAAACTGTCTTTCGGAAAGCTGGTTGCCTTCACAGCAGTGGATTTCAGCGAATCCGGTCCATAATAAGCATCCACGAAATCGGCGTCGTACTGCCCGATTGAAAGGCCGAGCCTCACATATTTTTCTGCCAGCTTATCCAGTTCTTCTTTGTTATGTTTTGATGATGAGCATGAGAGGATCAGAAAACAGGAAAGAAAGAAGAGGAATCGTTTCATTGGTGAAAAATTGAAATGAGAATTTAAAGGAAAGATATTCAAATAGCCACATACAAGTTTATGCATTCTTTTATATGTGAATAGTCTGTAGTAAAAACTAAGTTGACAATTAAATAAGATTCCCTATTTTACTAACTCATTAAACAACGGTTACTGCTTATGAGATTAATATGCTTGTTGTTAATCATTGTTTTCGCTTCCTGCGAAAATCCGCGGTTCGACCGCGACAACCGCCAGATAATAGCAAAAGATTCAGTCAGAAGAAAACTAATAAAGGCCCGCGCTTTTGATATTACCGCCTTTAGAGAAGACACGGTAAGAGAATCGCCGGATACCTTATTTAAGAAACCACTTTTATATACACTCGATTTCCATTACATCGATTCAACGGGAGCTCTTCAAAATAAAAAAGGACGGGTCCTTTTCACACCGGATGGGAAATCAGTTATTAAAACAACTATCAGTGATGAGTGAAAAGTGGATGCAAGATGCAGGATACGGGATACAGGATGCAAGCCACTCATAATTCATCATTCATAATTCATCATTCATAACTCATCATTCATAATTCTCCTACATGAGCACAACTAACGAGCGATTTTTATCCCTGGATGTTTTTCGCGGAATGACGGTCTGCTTTATGATTATTGTAAATACACCCGGTAGCGGGGCTATGCCTTATGCACCGCTTGAACACGCAGGGTGGCACGGATTCACGCCGACTGATCTCGTGTTTCCTTCTTTTTTGTTTGCTGTAGGAAATGCAATGAGTTTTTCGATGGATAAATACAGGCAGATCAGCGATTCAGCGGTGTGGAGAAAAATAATTAAAAGAACATTGCTGATATTTTTGCTGGGTTATCTCATGTACTGGTATCCGTTCTTCAGGCTGGATGCGGCAGGACATGTAATAGCCGCACCACTGCGTAATACCCGCATCATGGGTGTATTACAGCGCATAGCACTTTGTTATTTTTTTGCATCCATACTCGTTCATTATTTGTCGACAAGAAAAGTGATCATCGTTAGCATATTATTACTTCTCGTTTACTGGATCTTGCTTTTAGTTTTTGGCGACAACATGCAACCATTCAGTATACTGGGTAATGCCGGCTTATATCTTGATAAAGCGGTTCTTGGTAACGATCATTTATATCATGGCGAAGTAATTCCTTTCGATCCGGAAGGAATCTTGAGTACACTTCCTGCAATTGTAAATGTTGTGATCGGGTATTATGCCGGCAAATTCATCAGGCAAAATGGTAAAGGATATAACAGTATCGCTAAATTAATGCTGGCAGGATGTTTCTTGATTTTTGTGGCACTCTGCTGGAACATGGCTTTCCCGATCAATAAAAAATTATGGAGCAGCTCATTTGTATTGCTTACAACCGGGCTGGATCTTTTAATTATATCTGCTTTAATTTTTATCGTGGAGATAGAACACTGGACAAAATTAAACTGGCCCAACTTCTTTGTGATTTTTGGTAAGAATACTTTGTTCATTTATATGTTGTCGGAAGTTTTGTTGATCTCCTGTATAATGATACGGACCGGCCCGAGATCGAACCTGTATACCGACGCCAATACTTATTTTTTCCAGAAGATTGCACCCGGGGCATTGGGCGCTTTTTTATTCGCCATTTGTTATATGCTGCTCTGCTGGAGCGTAGGATGGGTGTTAGCAAAAAGAAAAATTTATATCAGGGTATAACCCGGTATACAATATAATTGCCGGCCGTTGGTTTTGAAATTGCCATCCTTCAATTTTATTGTCATTGTTTCTTTACTAAGATTATTTTCGCAAAAAAATTACCATGGGAATTACAGATAAGTTGTTTCAGCTAAAGAATGAAAAAGCAACCGCGAATTTAAAAGCGGGTGAGGACTTTCTTGAAGTGAATAAAAATAAGCCTGGCATTATCGCATTGCCCAGTGGCCTGCAGTACGAAGTAATTACAGAAGGCACAGGCGCTAAACCAAATGCAAATAATAAAGTTACCTGTCATTATCATGGGACACTGATCGACGGAACCGTATTTGACAGTTCTGTGCAGCGGGGACAACCTGCAACATTCCCTTTAAACGCTGTTATAAAAGGCTGGACAGAGGGCGTGCAATTAATGCCACTCGGAAGTAAATGGCGCTTTTTTATTCCTCCACACTTAGGATATGGTGACAGGCAGGTGAGTGGAACGATCGGCCCGAACAGTACTTTAATATTTGAAGTAGAATTATTGAGTATCAGTTAAGTTGTATCCTATTCCTGCGATCAACACTTATAATTCAACGATTGTTTTTACAGTAATTAATTGCCATCTTTAACTTACCGGTTAATTAAAACTTCTGTATGAAAATCGTTCTCACACTATTAGTATTTTGTTTATACATGGCGGCTTCTGCACAACAAACGCAGAAGCCGCCTTTGCATGGAAAGAATTGGATGGCGGTAACCGGTAAACCATTGGCTGCAACCGCCGGCGCAGCTATCTTTCAGAAAGGCGGCAATGCAGTAGATGCGGCCTGTGCCATGCTCGCAGCAACCTGTACCATGTGGGATGTACTTAGCTGGGGTGGTGAAACGCAGGCCATTATTTATAACCCAAAAACAGGAAAGGTTATCGGTATCAACGCACTGGGTGTTGCGCCAACCGGCGCCACTGCCAGTTTTTTTAAAAATAAGGGGATGAATTATCCGCCCGAATATGGTCCGCTGGCAGCAGTAACCCCGGGAACCCCCGGTGGATTATGCACTATGCTTGCTGAATACGGGACCATGAGTCTCGAACAGGTCTTAACACCTGCTATGCAAATGGCAGCAGGTTACCCGATGGAAGCACAGACTGCAAACAGCATTGAGAAAAACAAAGCAATGATCAAGGGGTGGCCCTATTCAAAAAAAGTTTTTCTCACACATGGGGGAGAAAAGAGAGAAGCCCCTGAAGCCGGCGAAATATTTATACAAAAAGATCTGCTCGCTACTTTAGAAAAAATGGTAGCTGCGGAAAGGCAGGCATTAAAAAATGGAAAGAACCGTAAGCAGGCTATCTATGCTGCTTATGATCGTTTTTATAAAGGAGACATCGCTAAAGAATTTGTTCGCAGTTGCCAGGAGCAGGGAGGATTAATTACACTGAATGATCTTGCTAACTGGAAAGTAAAACAAGAGGAGCCTTTAAAAATAAATTATAAAGGAGTAGATGTTTACAAACTTTCTCAATGGACACAGGGGCCGATGTTATTGCAGACACTTAACATTCTTGAGAATTTCGATTTAAAGCGTATGGGTTATAATTCCAGCCGGTATATAAATACGGTTTACCAGGCGATGAGCCTTGCTTTTGCTGACAGGGATTTTTATTATGGCGATCCTGATTTTGCTCCATCCCTTCAACCCATGAAAGGATTACTAAGTAAACAGTATGCAAAAGATCGTGCAGCATTAATTAATTATGACCGCAATAATCCTGATCCGGGGCCGGGAGATCCTTATCCTTACGAAGGAAGAACAAATCCTTATTCACAACTTTTAAAAACAAGAGGATATGACAGTAGTAAAAACCGGCAGGATGGTTTTCTTCCCGTTCATGATGCTGGCACTGCTTATGAAGATCCTGCTTATATGGATCGTCTCTGGCGTGGTACCACCTCTGTTGAAGCCGCTGATAAAGAAGGCTGGGTTGTTTCCATTACACCGAGTGGCGGATGGACGCCGGCATGCATTGCAGGTAATACAGGTGTGGGTATGAGCCAGCGCATGCAAAGTTTTGTTTTAGATGCGGCACAGGATCCGTTTAATGTTGTGCAGCCGGGTAAAAGACCAAGAGTTACTTTAACACCAACACTGGCAATGAAAGATGGTAAACCATTCCTGGCTTTTGGTGTGCAGGGTGGCGATACGCAGGACCAGAATTTACTGCAGTTCTTTTTAAATATGGTTGAATTCGGAATGACAGTTCAGCAATCTACAGAAGCCGCTAATATTAATACCAATCAACTATGGTTATCACTGGGCGGAACAAAAATAGAAGATAGAAAGCCAAGGCCGGGTGATATATTACTTCAAACCAAAACCCCTGAGCCGGTGAGAGAACAACTAAAAAAGATGGGATATAAGTTAAGTTTTGAAGAACGTACATCAGGACCGATCAATGCAATTTATTTCGATTGGAAACATGGAAGTTTGTGGGGAGGATCGAGTAATCATGGAGAAGATTATGGAATAGGATGGTGAAGGATTTTTGTTGAGTGCAGGATTAAAACCTTCTGTATCAAATTATGTGCGTAATTATGATAGTAAAACCTCTGCAGGAACCCCTAACTTTTTATGAAATATTCTGGCTATTTCAAGCGTTAAAGGTTTTTTCCCGCTGAGTAACGATGAGATATATCCTTTGCTGCCAATGATCCCAACGAGATCTTTATTTTTTAATCCTTTTTCTTCCATCTTCAATTTTATGGCTTCTATTGGATCTGGGGTAGGGATAGTATAATGCTCATCTTCATATTGTTTGATTAATAACAATGCTATTTGCACCTGGTTACCTTCATTTGAGCCAGGTTTTATTTTTTTATCAAACATTTCATCTATCCATTGAAGACACACCTCGTAATCTTTTTTTGTTTTAATCGGCTTTAATTGCATCTTACTTTTTTTTAAATTTTACATCAAGCACATCTATCTTATCATACTCAGCGTGCGTGCCAAACCACTTTATTTGGATTGCCCTGAAATCAAACATCATTCTTGTAACCAGTCTATATTTATTGCCCATAATATTAAATACCACTCTGTTATCTCCAACTATACTCGCATTGCCGTAAACTTTTTTTAGCTCGTTAAAGTTTTTAAATTCTGTTTTTAAAAGTTCGTAATACCATCCTTGTAACGCCGGTGCAGCTTCCGGGTATTTCTTACAATAGTCAAGCAGTGTTTTACGGGTAATAATATTAAACACTGTACAAATATAATATAAAGTTTTCTATTAGAAAACAATACCTCATTGATATTATTGTTAATTCTTAAGAATGAGACCGTCAGATTGCCTAGGAAGATGTTGAATGAATCGATACCCGATAGCTGAATTCCCAAAACCAAAACCCGCAACTGCGATCAAACTAATTTGCTATTATTCTTACTGAATTGTATTTTTCTTGTATGAATAATCGCATCATTCACCAGGTTTATTTCTGGTTAAAGAATCCCAACTCTGAAGAAGACCTTGCTAAGCTGCTCGCGGGTTTAAAAACATTTTCGGAAATTGAAGTGATTAAGGAAATGTATATTGGCGTTCCTGCGTCAACTGAAAAAAGGGAAGTGGTTGATAACAGCTTTTCCGTTTCAGAGCTTTTATTTTTTAGTTCTGTAGAAGATCAGAATGAATACCAGGATCATCCTGTCCATAAAAAATTTATAGAGGATTGTTCGCCGCTCTGGAAGAAAGTGGTTGTTTATGATTCGATGAGTGAGGAAAAATGAGTAATGAGTGATGAGTAATGAGTAGAGCCTCACATTAACAACAATTCAAAATTCATAACTGATGAAAAACCTTCGTGTTCTTGTTGTCGGCTGCGGTCATATGGGTGAATCTCATGCAACTGCATACCATTCACTGGAGGGTTTTGAAATATGCGGTATTGTCTCAAGAGGAAACAGTAAAGTTATTTTGAATGAAAAATTAGGCGGCAGTTATCCATTATTTGATAATATGGATGGGGCAATAGCTTCAACAAAGCCGGATGCAGTTTGTATCTCCACTTATCCTGATACGCACGAAGAACTAGCATTGATGGCACTGACAAATGGATGTCATGTTTTTATTGAAAAGCCTTTGGCTGACTCGGTTGCGGGTGCAGAGAAAGTCGCGGCTGCTGCAAAGAGTGCAGGTAAAAAATTAGTAGTTGGTTATATATTAAGGCATCACCCTTCATGGGAAAAATTTATTGAGGTGGCCCGCACCATGGGTAAGCCGTTGGTGATGCGTATGAACCTGAACCAGCAGAGCCGCGGTGCTAAATGGAATGTTCATAAAAATTTAATGAAGACCTTAAGCCCCATAGTTGACTGCGGCGTCCATTATATAGATGTGATGTGCCAGATGACACGCTCAAAGCCTCTGCAGGTAAATGCGATCGGTGCGAGACTTACTGAAGAAATAGCCGCGGACAATTATAATTATGGGCAATTGCAAATACGTTTCGAGGATGGATCTGTGGGATGGTATGAAGCAGGATGGGGGCCAATGATGAGTGAAACAGCTTTTTTTGTAAAAGATGTAATCGGACCTAAAGGTTGTGTTTCTATTGTGGCAAAGTCTGCAGGCACAGCAGGAAAATCTGACGATGTGGGGTCGCATACAAAAACAGAATCTATTAAAGTGCATTATGCAGACCTTAATAATAATGGCGAGTTTGCGAAGGCAGATGAATGGATCGATTTGAAAGAAGAACCGGATCACCAGGAACTTTGTAACCGTGAACAACGGTATTTTTTAAAAGCAATAAAAGAAGATATTGACCTTACCGATCATATTGCTGATGCTTTAAATAGCCTGAAGATAGCTTTTGCCTGCGATGAATCTGTGAAGACAGGAGAGACAGTGAAGCTGGCGTGATAAAAAGCTATATCACTTAATAATAGCATTGCAAGTCTTTGATTTACTTCTGTAAGCCCGGAAAAAAATTGATGATCAGCAAATGCAGCACTTCAATCAAAATCAGGATAATTACAATCCACTCTAAGGTTGTGCTGTGTTTATATTGCAAGAGATCTTTGAAGAGATCGAGGTTATCACGGACAATATTAAGTCCCTCATGAATATTCCTGAACCTGTCTTGCAGGTCGAAAGTTTTCTTCATTTCCAGGTCGATTTTATTTAAAGTTTCATCTTCCCAGGTTTCGGGAGGCGAATCAAAAATGTATAAGTTTTGTGCGATGCGGTTTTTTAATAATAATGTTTTACCAATATATTTTTTAAGTCTTTTTCCGGAAATATCGAGGCTGCCTTTTTTTTCAAGAATACTGGTGTGATAATTCGTTTCATTTAACATCGCCACGCTTTGATCATAATAATAATCCAGCGCTACTGATTGAGACACGTTCAGCATTACGATCCTTAAAATTTCTACGGTTGCTTTTATTACCTCGATCTTATTATAACCAACCTTAATTTCTTTAGCGCCGGTCTCTACCAGAAACTCTTCACTTAATGTCTTATCAAAAAAATTGTTGCAACAGGGTGATACCGTTTTAAGGAAGGCCGGAATTTCTTCTTCAGTATAATTAAGAAAACAGACTACACCATATTTGAAAATATAAACAAACCGGTGGTCGCCTGTTCTGTAAAACAATTCATCTGCATCGCTGTAGTACAACTCCCCCTTAAATACGGTTTTCATTAACCGCAGGTCTATACTGTCGGCTACCTGGTAAGAAAAAACCTTTTGCATATTGTTAGCAGAGCGAATTTGGGGCCGTATTTATAATATCGGTGCAAGGTTTATGGCAGGAATTTGGTATTTGTTTTAAAAACGATTTATGAAAACAACGATCATATTATTTTTTTCGATTCTTATACTTGGCAGTTGCGGGCAGGGTACGGACAGAGCAGATGATGCCAACGGCAGAAATGGCAAGAATTACACTGACGCGGCAACAACCGACTCAACAAGAGTTGTACAGGATAGTTTATATAATTCTGATTCAGCGAGTAAAAAAAGGGACAGTGCGAGAAAGTAAAAATTCAAAAGTAAAAAGTCAAAAGGGAGACTTCATTTTTTGACTTTTTACTTTTGAATTGAAAAATCTACTCAGTTCTTAAGTTATTGACGGGGTTTGATAATGCTGCTTGTATTGCCTGGATACTGATCGTAAGAAATGCAATGACGAAAGCAATCATACAACTTGCAACAACGATCCATATTGTAAAAGGTGTTCGGTAGGCAAATCCTTCCAGCCAGCGGTTAATAAAATACCACGCAAGGGGAGAAGCTATCAGCGATGAAATAAATACGAGTTTTAAAAAGTCTTTCGATAGAAGGCCTACAATTCCTGAAGTGCTTGCACCCAAAACTTTGCGGATACCTATTTCTTTTGTTCGCTGTTCTACGCTAAAAGTAGTGAGCCCAAATAACCCAAGGCAGGAAATAAAAATGGCAATAATAGTAAAATCGCGAATGATGGATGCCAGGCGATCTTCGGCACTATAATTTTTTTGAAAGTCCTTATCGAGAAAACTATATTCAAAAGGTTCATTCGGATTCAATTTCGTCCAGGTTGCAGATATACTGCCGAGCCCGGCTTTTATATTATTCCCTTTCAAATGAGCGATAACATAATTATAAAGCGGTCTTTTATTTAAGAGGAAACCATAAGATTCTATACTTGTATGCAGATCCTTGAAATGAAAGTCTTTTACGACACCAATAATATTATAAAAGACATGGCTGGTACCGCGATCAGCCATAATATTTTTACCGATTGCTTCAGCAGGAGAAGCAAATTCAAATTGTTTAATGGCCTGCTCATTCAAAATGATATTATTATTAGTGTCTGACGGAAACTCTTTAGAAAACAATCTTCCGGCTACTGGTTTTATTCCAAGGGTTTGTAAATAGCTGTCATCAACCCGGTTCATAAATACTGTTTTGGTTTGATCAGCAGGTTTGCCTTGTTTATATAAAAGCCAGTCGGTCGTGTTGGCGATACCCGGATAAAAATTAGAAGCGCCCGTAGAAGAGATTGCAGAATTTGATTGTAATTCACTTTTAAATGCAGGATAAATAGTTTTTGCTGTAGTGGTACGCAAAGGGATCACGACCTGCTGGTCTCTTTGAAAACCAAGATCTTTTGTGCGTAAAAAATCCATCTGGTTGCTGATGGTTACTGAGGCAACGATCAAGGCTACTGAAATAACAAACTGAAAAACCACCAGCACTTTCCTTAAAGAAACTGCGCCTAGTGAATTGGAGAATTTCCCTTTCAGCACTTTCACGGGTTTGAAAGCTGACAAATAAAATGCAGGATAAATACCGGCGATGAGGCCAGTGATCATTGTGATCACTAAGAACCCCGTGATCAGCCAGGTGTATTGCTGAATAGAATAAGTAAAGTCTTTACCAGATAACTGTTCAAATACAGGCATTAGCAAAAGAGTGAGCCCAAGAGCCAAAATAAAAGCGATAAACGATAACAGTACAGATTCCCATAGAAACTGAATTACCAGCGAATTTTTTTCGGCACCCAGCACTTTTCTCATACCAATTTCTATAGCCCGTTTTGAAGAACGTGCAGTAGACAGGTTCATAAAATTTACACAGGCAATTAATAAAGTAACAATAGCGATAGACATCAGGATATATAAATAACTAAGGCTTCCGCCGGCGGTAACATTATTGCCGTTGTCATTTGAATACAAATGAATGTCCCTGACAGGAGTAAGATATTGTTTCCTGTTGCGGCCCTGTGCTTTAAGATCTGCGCCGGCATGCTTTGTGATAAATGCCTCAAACTTTGCTTCAAGCCGCTTTACGTCGGTGCCTGGCTTTAAAAGAAAGTAAGTAAAGAACATATTGTTATTCATTATATCAGTGCCCATATTGTTTATCCATGCACCAACTTCGCCGCCTTTCATCGACATAACAAATCTTGCATCAATATGGGAAGGTGTTTTTGAAGGAACAAAAACGCCTGTTACCCTAAAGTCATATTCTCCATTCGTGTTGCTGTTGATATGAATGATCTTATTTAAGGCAGAAGCTTTTCCGAATATTTTATCAGCGATCTCATCAGATATCACCAGGGTATTGGGTTCATTCAAAGCTGTTTTTGGGTCACCCTCTTTAAATGCATAAGTGAACAACCGGAAGAAGGTTGAATCAGCAAGATATCCCTGTGTTTCATAGAATGATTTTACCGCTTCTTTCCCGCTTGTATACTGGAAAAGTGTTTTATCGTCCTGGAAAGCTTTAATCAGCCTGGTATAACTTTCAATTTCCGGCAACTCCTGTTTCATAGCGGGTGCCATAGGCGCTGGCGTAGTCGCAAAGCGGTTTTCTTTTCCTTCTTTTATTGAAAGTGTCCCTAACTGGTACAGCCTCTTACCAAGTTTTTGATACTGATCATAACTAAACTCATGATATATATAAAGTGAGATCAGGAGGCAACACGTTAATCCTGTTGCAAGACCAAATACATTGATGAAAGAGAAAACCCTGTTTTTTACCAGGTTTCTGAATGCCAGTTTGATATATGTTCTGATCATACTGTTATATTAAATTGTTTCTTGTTCGATATACATTATCCCGTGCAAATGACTGCTAATAAACTAGGATTGATGTGTTATCCTCCTGCACGGTTCAATTCATCCAGGGTATTGTTCCTGCGCTTCGTATCCACTTTTTGCCCTTTGCTGAAATTGTAGCGTAAAGTAATGCCCGCATTGCGCCAGCGCAAATACTGGTTAAAATCATTCACGTTACCATTGATATTGGTTGTCCATAAAAACCTATAACCCTTGAATGCATCATTTATATTTAGCACCACGTCAATTTTTTTGTTGAAAAAACTTTTCTTCAGGCCCATATCTACACGACTCATAGCGGCCATATGGTATAGACCAGAGGCAGCAGGCCCACGATACAACAAATTCAATTCTAAGCGAAAGTCCTTTGGTAGTAAAATGGTATGGTTAGACTGGAAGAGGAAAAATAATTGTTCATTGTTTAATTGTCCATTGTCAGAGGCCATGCTAAATTTATTATGAGAAAGCAATATGGTGTTTTGAGTGTCCCATTTCCTGCTGATTTTTAAAGGCGCAATTCCTGTTATGCTTATACTACGATTGTGATCTACATTTCCGGTGGTGTAAACTGTAGTAGTAGTCGCAACATCAAGTATAGGAATTTCGGACATCACATCTTTTGTTAGCTGGTAACTGAGAATAACATTGTATAATTTTTTAAACACCTGGGTAACACTGAATGAATGCGTGTATTGCGGACGCAAGTAGGGGTTGCCTTCTACATATGTATAGGGGTCGCGATATGCACGGAAAGGATTGAGGTTGCCATAGCTCGGCCTTGTTAGCCTGCGACTGTAACTATAATTAATACCATAATTGCCGTTTACTTTTTGCTGAAGGAATACACTCGGGAACAGGTCCAGGTAATTACGTTCTGTAATCTTACCCGTAGTAAATGAATTACCTGTTGATTGCGTTTCTTCCGCTCTTAATCCTGCCTGTGCAGTTAATTTCTTGCTGAGATTACCGCTCCAGTTTAAGTAGGCAGCATAAATATTTTCTTTGTAATAAAAATGATTGGTACGCTGCGGATCCGGCACTAACGAACCGTTATTAAAATAAAAACGGGAGTCATTATCAGAAACTACATGGCTTGCTTTAGCGCCTATATCCAGTTTATTGCTCTTCTTTAAAGGAAGTGTAAAGTCAATTTTGGCAGAATAAATATCAAAGCCATTCGGCGTATTTGTATAAAGAAAATCTTTTGATGTCTGTGAAGTGGAAATTGTAGTGAAATAATTATAGAAATAAGATTCACCCTTGTTCCTGATGTTTGCATAATCAATGTCTGCTGATAGCAATGTTCCTAGTGTATCAAGCTTTCCAGAATAATGCAGGTTCGATGTATAGCTCGTAAACTGGTTTGTACTATAATTATCCGCATCTATATATTGTGAAGGTTGTTTAGGAGCGTTCCCGATATAAGTGTTCGTTAAAAATTCGCTGGTTGATTTATTACTTCCAAAGTTGATAATAAAACCAGCACTATGATTTTTATTAAAATTGTAATCACTGCCAAGACGGAATGACGGCGGGCCCTGTACATAATAGTTGCCAATGGCAGACTGATCGAAGTAAGTTGTTTTTTGTGCACTATTGAAAATTCTTGTGAACGTTGCTTCCCGGCCTCCCGCACGCCTTGATACATCTGTATTCAGAAACGAGTTCCACCTGCCGCTTTTATAATTAATGCTGGCACCTGCAGTATAACCAGGTTGCTTGCCATTATAATTATATCCTGCATTAACACTACCATTCATTCCCTGCTGTGTATTCTTTTTAAGATTGATATTGAGAATGCCCGAAGTGCCCTCTGCATCATATTTCGCCGAAGGATTGGGAATGATCTCGAGATTCTTTATGTTTTCGGCGGGCATACTTTCCAGCATGTTGCGAAGATCCCTTGCAGAGAGATAGGTTAATCTTTCATCAATCATTACTGTTACGCCGGTTCGTCCATTCAACTGGATATTTCCATCCTGGTCTATGAATACACCCGGCGCTTTAGATAAAACAGAATAAGCAGTACTACCCGCTGCCATGGCCGTACCTTCTATACCCACAACCATCCTGTCTGCCTTCTGGGTAATAGTTGGACGAAGCACCGCTACTGATACGTCATTCAATTTTTTTACTTCTTCTTTTAGTATAATCGTTCCGAAGTCTTTTGAAAACGTTATTGCGGGTACTTCAAAAACAGCTGTTTTTATTTCTGTAAAACCAATTGAACTTATCCGTAAAATATAAGCTCCCGATTGTGGTGTTTTGATAGAGAAGTTACCATCAGGAGCTGTAAGGACGCCTCCGGTAAAAACATTATCATTTGCTTTCAATAAAGCGACATTGGCGTATTTTAATACCGAGCCTTTTTCATCTGTAAGTTTTCCTGTAATGGAGCCGGTCTGTGCAATCGAAGTACAGCCAATAAGAAAAAGGAACATGGTTTGAAAAATAATTTTTTTCGAATAGCGCATAAGCAGTTTTTAGTGGTTAATGTTCTTGATGTTTGGGCAATAGTATTTTTCGCCAACATCAGTCAGCTATTCTCATGTGCTATTTTAAAAAGGAATTTTTAGTCGATGACGCTTTTTAAGATCATATACTTGCGGATGCTTTTCAAGTCATGACCTTTAGATTTCATCGATGTAATAAATGAAGGCGTGGTGCCCGTGGCTTTAGCATCAATCACTTCACTTACAGAAACATTTTCAAACCCCAGTTTTTTATATTCCTGTATATCGCCGGGTGTAACATTCATCGCCTTTAAAGATTCTACAGTTTTCAGCGGAATATCTTTATAGCCGGCATCGTTAAACCCTTTTATAAACTCAGGTGTAATGTGCAGGGCCTTTAAAGAAACAACCTCCCTCATTGGAATATTTGTATAACCTAACGGTTCAAAACCTTTAATAAAATCTGCTGTAATGTTTAGTGCTTTAAAACTTTGCAAGTCATTTGAAGTCATACTGGGATAGCCCATGGCAGCAACAGATTTAATGTAGGCGGCGTCAACACCAAGTGCCTTCAGCCCGGTAATGTCCCTGCTTGAAAGGTTATTATATCCTGCTTCTTTCAAAGAGCGGATATATTCCTGGTTAATCCCAAGCGCTTTATAGGACATAATTTTATCGGGAGACAAACCATCACTATAATTTTCCTTTATCTTTTCTCTTATCCTTTCATTACCGTCCCTGTCTTCATTCTTATTATAATTGTTTTTATCATTATTATCATTCAATTGCTTTGTCTCTTTTGATGCTTTATCTTTTTCTTTGTTTTGTAATTTCTTTTCTTCGTTTCCAAATTGTATGCTGCTGCGAACATCAGCAATATATTTTCCATCTATACCCTGGGCTTTAAAAGAGATTATTTGGTTTGTTGATACATTAGTATACCCTGCCTTACGGATATCTTCGATGTATGCGGCATCAATACCCAGGGATTTAAACGGAATTAGATCATGCAGTGCAATATTTGAAAAACCATTCTGCCTGATAGACCTGATGTAATTTTCATTTATATCCAGAGCGGCCAATGGAATAAGATCATTTTTTCTAAGGGTTGTATAACCATTGTTCTTTAGCATTTGCACATACGACCGTTTAAGATTCACGTTAAAGAATGTTAGCATGTCGCGATCACCCCTGATATCGGTAATGCCTTCTTTTACGAGGAATTCATTAAAGCTGTTATCAGCCACAAATTTATAACGGCCCATTCCTTCATTCCCCTCAAATCTGCCAGTGAAGTTCATGGTGCCCGCTTCCCGTGTAAGCGAAAAATTTCCCGCTTCACCCCTTGGAAGATTCTTGAATTCAGATAAATCGAAAATAGAACCGTTTAAAGAATTTGGGTTATCACCATCTTTTTTAAACTGAAGCTGGATCTTGTCGTTTTTAATCGTCGCAAACCAGGCACCCTCGGCATCGTTTACATTACGTTCGCCCTTTTTATTTTTAGTTTCTGAATTCACTTGCTGGCCCGCAGCAAAAGGTTCATTCATAAAGCAGGCAATTCCTACTAATAAAGGAAGTAGAAAAAGATACTTCCATGTTGTATGCACGTTTGATTTTTTTGCGTTCATCATAACTAATCTTTTTTTCAGGAGTGATTGATTATAGTTGGTTGTAAGACTTAAAGGAAAATGCGGGGCAGAGACTTTTAAAAGACTAATCTGGTAACTTGATTTTTCTACATGATGCTGAAGCACTTCCTCATCGGTAAGAAATTCTAAATTGTTTTCGAGTTCTTTTCTATATAGCCACGCAAATGGATTGAACCATTGAAAAATGAGTACTATCTCCGCAAGTAAAATGTCGAAACTATGTCCTTGTTCAATGTGAATTTTTTCATGTAACAGTACCTGGTTATAAATTTCCCAGTCATATTTTTCGGGGTTGATAAAAATATTGTTCCCGAATGAACAAGGGGCATGATCACCACTCATTTCAACAATCCTAAAACGTCCGTCTTTTATTACTGGTCTCGAAAAAGCACGATAAAACAGGGTGATGACCTGAAATAAAAAATTGATACCGAAAACAGCAAGGCCAAACCAGTAGAGATAAATGAGCCAGGTGGTTACCTGTGTCCAGCTGATGGAATTTTGTTTGATCACCTGCGGTTTTGTTATAACAGCGGGCTGGGGTTGCTGGATCGTGGGAACGGTTGCTGTGTTGAAATAAGGTATTTGTTCCTGCACGGAAAAGACCGCTGGTGTTTCTGTTTTTCTGAAGGACCACTGTTGCGGGACGGGAAGAAAAGGAAGGCTGAAAGAAAGAACAAGGCAGGCCAGCAATACAAAACGGTTCAGTTTAAAGAAGGTTTCTTTTTGAAGTAATATTTTATAAAAAGCAAGACAACCTGCAAGATAAACAGCAGCATGAATGATATAAGTTATCATGACTTTTTAGATTTAATTGTGTTGATGATCTCATTCAATTCTTCTTCAGAAAGATTTTGCTCTTTGGCAAAGAAGGCCAGCATGCGGGGATAGGAATTATCAAAATACCTGCTGACTATATCCTTCATTGAATGTTTCTGGTAATCCTCGCGGGTAATAACCGGGAAATAGGAATACATGTTCCCTACCGCTTCATGGCTAAGAAAACCTTTCTCTTCAAGGATCTTTACCATTGTTGCAACACTGTTATAATGCGGTTTAGGATCGGGGAGAAGCGGAATAATATCCCTGATAAATGCCTTTTGCAAATCCCAGAAAACATGCATGATCTGTTCTTCCCGTTTGGCCAGTTTCTCCATTTGAAATTGTTTCTGCAAGTCTAATACTAATTTATTAGTAGTACAACTAATTTATTAGGAATAGACACAGAAAGAACAATGCCAAGTGAATTTGGCATTGATAATAAGGAGATTATGGTATTTTGTAAATATGCATGTGTTCGAATACGAACATGCTGATGTTCATAATTGATACAGGTATTGCCAGGAAAGAGATTAAATAAAAGAAGGAGGACTATCCTGCAGGATTATCTAACTGCACAGCTTCTTTCAAGAGTTTGACAATTGCAGTCTCATTAATTTGATCAGGGGATTTATAAATCTTATAAAAGATCTGTTTATTCGTTCCATGGACAAGATAGCGGTCACGATCTTTTAGTTTATATCCATACCAAAAGCCAAGTAATACGCCTTCTTTAATTCCTCCACGCGGAATCGTCGCTGGCCATATAATGCAGATCCCTTTTTTTCCATAGAAGTAAGGGACGTTGAAAGAAATTTTTTCCTTACAGTAACCAGGTAAATTCTCAATTATTATTTGCCTTAGTACATCAGTGATGATCCTTTCATTTTCAGGGAGAATTTCGAATAGCTGTACGAGTGATCTTATTTTGATTGATGTTCCTGGTTTCATTAAGTGCCTTAACTCTTTTTGTATTTTGAAAGCATAGCTGCATAATCCACTTTGGCGCAGTCATTAAACAGTTGTCTTATAATATCGAGGGGCATTTCTTCTGCAGTTTTAAAATTGATACATCCTTTTTGGAAATCCGCTTTTGGCAGCAGGGTTTTATATTTGGAGTGAAGGGGCGAATCTCCATAGATAAGCATAACATGCAATGTCATATAGTTTTTAACACTGGCGAGGCCGTATTTAAAATATCCTTTCTGTTTGTAGAGGATCATTTCTTTTCCCATCATTAATCCTACACTTCCATCAACAGTTTTATCTTCTTGCGTAATGATAGAATGGATGGATGATAAAATTTCTTTTCTCCCGGGTTCTTGTTTTAAAAAATAGGAAGGAACAGACATCATAACATTGTTTTAATGAAGGAATAGAATGATCATCAAGATATAAAATTCACCCGGCATAGAAATATACAATGTATAAACCCGGCATAACCGGGTTTATACATTCAGAAGTCAGTAGAAAAAGTTATTTGAAAATTTCTGCCAGCTTATTTTCAAGTGCCTGTCCGCGAAGATTTTTAGCGACAATTTTACCATTGGGATCAACCAGCCAGCTCGTTGGTATTCCGCTTACAGCATACATTTTTGCCGCAGGGTTATGATCCGAATCCTGAAGATCGGCTGTATTAACCCACTCCAGTCCATCTTTTTTAACTGCATTCAGCCAGCTGTTTTTATCTGTGTCTACGGAGATGCCAAAAATATCAAAACCTTTACTATGGTATTTTTGATAGGTTGCTAATAGCGCCGGATTTTCTTTTCTGCAGGGGCCGCACCAGCTTGCCCAGAATTCCACGAGTACATATTTCCCTTTAAAACCGGAAAGACTTACAGCTTGCCCGGCTTCATTCTTTTGCTGTATTTCCGGTGCCATCTTACCAATAGCGGTTCTTCTTGTTGCATCAATGTTTTCACGAAGTTTTCTACCGGTTGGTGTATTCTTATTTTGTTCTGATAATAAATTATAAAAAGGTTCAGCGGTATCAGGATTAAGAGACGGGCCAATAACAAAATAATTCAGCAGGAATAAAGCGAGGGGAGAGTTGGGGTGCTGCCTGATATAATCAGGAACAAAATCTGTTTCTCCGTTAACAAGTCTTGAATGTAGCTTCATGTATTCATCCTGCGCTGCAGAACCCTTTACATCTGCCGAAGCAAAGGTCTCATGGTGTTTAACAGTAGCAATTGTTCCGGGTGTAATATGAATGGTTTCATAATCTCTGCGATAATCGTGTTCCACCAAAGGATTTACATACCCTGCGCTCATCGCTAACATAACCGGTTCATCAATTATACCTGTTAGAACATATTGATTATTTTTTACCCTGACACTGTCGTCTACATTTTTTCCTTCAAGCCTGTAACGGAAATACACTTTTTCCAGTTTTTCATTTACAGAACTAACATCACCCTTAATAGTGAACTTCTGTTTTATTTGTGCTTCTGCAACTGTAAATGCAAGAAGGCCGAGCAAAAAAATATACATTTTCATATCGCTGATTTTTTATTTTTCAAAGTTCCGGTGGTGCCCGCGACAAAAGATGAAACTTATATTAATTAGTATTAATTAGTATAAACCAAAACTGTATTGTGAATACATTGCAGGTTAATCGTTATGAAGAAAAAAATAAAATGGGTATTGTTTCTTGTATTTGTATTTCTCATCGTTATAGATGTTTTGCAGGTGATATGGATTTATAACAATTACCAGGAGCAGGCGAGTCAGTATGAACGCAGTCTTACAAGTGCGCTTGGCGAGGCGATGATGCGCTACCAGGTAAACTATGTGAGGAAAGAAAAAGAATCTACAGGGAAATTTTACATTATTGCCGGCAATGAAAAACTATATCCTCCCGTTGCAGGTATAAAAGACAGCAACCAAATTATTTTTACCGGGCATGGTATATCAATGGATTCTATTGAAGGCAGCCTCGGTTATACGCAGATGGTGCAAATGCGTAACAGGAATATTTTCGACATTCAGTTATTCGACTCAATATTTAAATCGACCCTGAAACGAAATAATATTGAAGCTCCCTATATCCTGGATACTATGCGAACGGCAAAATCAAAACCGTCAGCACATAAACAGAATGTAAGGAGCGCAGGAGTTACGGCTACGAAAGCCATCTATCCACGTTCTCATAACGAATTTTCTGTGAAAACTGCTGCCATGATGGTTAATACTTATGGCGATCTGTTTGTTTATGCATCATTCAAACCTTATCCTGCTTTTCTTCAGAAGAAAACAGCATGGATACTCATCAGCAGCCTGTTAACTTTTATCCTCACCAATATTGCATTATTGTATGTTATTAAAACAATCAGGAAGCAAAAAAAGATCACCGAAATAAAAGACGATTTCATTAATAACATGACCCATGAACTGCGTACACCCATTACTGTTGCATCAAGCGCTATTGACGCGATTTTGAATCATCACGGCCTGGAGGATCAACAGAAAGTGCGCTTTTATCTCCAGACTTCACGGGAGGAATTATTACATCTCGACCAGTTAGTAGAAAAAATACTGAACATGGCGGTTGAAGACAAAGAAGAGTTGAATATGCACTATGAAGAGATAGACCTGGAAAAATTAATATCAACCATAATAGATAATCACCGGCTGATTAATGATAAGAAAGTGCAAATAAACTTCTTTGCGGGTGAAGGCGCTACAAAAGTGAAGGCAGATAGAATACATCTTGCAAATGCCTTAAACAACCTGGTTGATAATGCTATTAAATATTCCAACGGCCCGGTGCAGGTAGACATTGCCTGTCATAAAACAGCAAATGGAATTAGCATATCAGTTAAAGACAAGGGCATTGGTATCCCGACCGGTTATTTATCGGAAATATTCCAGGCATTTTTCCGGGTACCACACGGGAACATTCACACAGTTAAAGGATACGGCCTCGGTTTATCCTATGCAAAAAAAATAATCGAAAAGCATAATGGCTCAATAGAAGTACAAAGTGTTTTGAATGAGGGCAGTACATTTATTTTACATCTCCCTTTAAATGAGAAACATGGGTGAAAGAATACTTTTAATTGAAGATGAAAGAAAATTGTCTCTTATCATTAAAGAGACTTTTGCATTATACAATTTTGACGTGATGGTTGCTGAAGATGGCGCTGAAGGATTAAATTATTTTACCGAATTAAATCCTTCGCTGGTTATCCTTGATATTATGATGCCCCGCATGGATGGCTTTGAAGTTTTAGGTCATCTGAGAAAACTGGATAAAAATGTTCCAGTAATAATGCTTACCGCAAAATCTCAGACGGTTGATCTTGTTAAGGGCTTCGACCTTGGATGCAATGACTATATAAAGAAGCCTTTTATCATGGATGAGTTATTAGTGAGAGTAAGATCCTTGCTGGAAAGAAAAAACGAGTCAGGCAAAAATGAAAATCATTCAGCTATCATCACACTTGGTAAATGCATTTTTCATATTCATGCCCAGGAACTGAGAACGCCATCGCAGGTGTATAAATTATCGTTTAAGGAAACAGAGATATTAAAACGGCTTTGTGCAAATACAAACAGGGTGCTGGACCGCAGGACAATGTTGCTGGAACTTTGGGGGGATGATAATATATTCAACAGTAAAAATTTGAATGTGTATATCACAAAACTGAGAAACCTGCTTAAAGAAGAACCTGATGTTGAAATAATTAATATCAGGAGCATTGGCTATAAACTGGTTAACAGAAATATGAAATAGTCTTATTTTTCCTAAAATTCTTAAGTGTTACACCGACTGCTTTTGACAGGAACAATATTTTTTTTAGCCATTATAAGCAATGCACAGACCCGGCGATTTTCCTTCAGCCAGCAAAAAATGGGTTCACCGCTTTCAATTATTTTTTATGATAACGATTCAATGCATGCGGTTAACGCCGCCGGTGATTGTTTTAAACTCGTAGATTCTTTTGTAAATATTTTTAGTGATTATATCGATACCAGTGAATTGAATCTCCTCTGCACAACTGCCGGTAAAAATATTTATGCTAATGTTTCGCCAGCTTTATATGATATCCTGGTTGAGTCACAAAGAGCATATAAATTAAGTCAAAACGTTTTTGATATTAGTATTGCGCCGCTTAGCAGGTTATGGAGAAAATCAAGAAGAGAAAATTATTTTCCTTCTGATTCTTCCATAAGACACATGCAAAGTTTGGTTGGATTTAAGAATATAATCATCGATACAATTCTAAGAAAAGTAAAACTGCTTACACCAGGAATGCAGCTAGACCTGGGAGGTATTGCCCAGGGATACATCGCAGGGAAATTAATTGAAAGGCTTTATGACTGGTCGATCAGCAAAGCATTAGTTGATGTTAGTGGCGACATTGCAATGAGCGGCTCGCCGCCAGGGAAAAATGGCTGGAGCATTGGTATTAATCTTCCTGGAAAGCCAGACGCATTGCAAAAAGAGAAATTAATATTACATGATTGTACCGCCTCGACTTCAGGCGACGCATATCAATACATCGAACACAACGGGAAAAGATATTCGCATATCATTGATCCACGAACGGGCTATGGGGTAACATCTCAAAAAAATGTAACCGTTATATCTTCAAACTCAACCACTGCAGACTGGCTTGCTACAGCATGCAGCATTCTAGGTGTACGGCAATCAAAAAAACTGGCCAGGAAAATGGATGCAGAAGTTTTAATCGCACAGGAAAAAAATGGCCAAATAAAGGTTGATGCAACTCGGAGGTTTAAATTTCACTACCAGTAATTGATAAAATCAATAATTGGTCTTTTATGGAGGCTCATTATTTTTAAATTCTTATCTTCTCATTCTGCAAATACCCCGCATGAAGAAACTGTTGCTGCTTAATTTATTTGTGATCAGTATTATTTCATTGCCTGCCCAGTTACCTCAAACTGATTTTAAGGCTTATGATCAACTCATCCCCGGATCAACCTTAAAAACTAAAATGATTCCCATTTCTGCAGGCAGTTTTATAATAGGTAGTGGCAATAAAGAGAAGGGTCATCAGCCGGATGAATCTCCTCAGCATAAACTAAAAATTTCTGCTTTCTGGATGAGTGCATATGAAGTTACCCGGGACGAGTTTGATGTTTTTTATAAAGATGAAACGTTGAGCCAGAATTCTTCTGTGGATGCGATCACCCGTCCCAGCCCTCAATACATAGATTTTAGCGGTGGCATGGGAAAAGAAGGCGGATACCCGGTAAACAGTCTTTCGCAATATGGCGCATTAATGTATTGCCGGTGGTTGTATAATAAAACCGGCATCTTTTATCGCTTGCCTACAGAAGCTGAGTGGGAATATGCATGCAGGGCAGGGAGTACTACAAGTTATTTTTTTGGTGATGATGAAAAAGAACTTGGTGATTACGCCTGGTACCAGCAAAACAGCAAGGGTAAATTTCAAAAAACAGGATTGAAAAAGCCGAATGCGTGGGGATTGTATGATATGCTGGGAAATGTAGCAGAATGGACACTTGATCACTATGATCAAAATGCTTTTCAGAAAATGAAGGATGATGATGCCGACCCGGTTATGCCTGCCAATCCATCCCGTTTTCCTAAAGTTGTAAAAGGGGGTGGTTATGATGATGATGCCCTTCACCTGCGGTCAGCAACACGAATTAAATCAGAACCTTCGTGGAACAGGAGAGACCCGCAAATACCAAAAAGTAAGTGGTGGTTAACAGATGCTCCTTCAGTAGGATTTAGAATTATCCGTCCGCTAAAACAACCTACGGCGCAGGAAGCCGAAGAATTCTTTAAATTGTACTTAACTGAATAAACTAAAACTAACATATGCACAACGATTCTTCCAGCACCAACCCCAATAGCAGGAGAGAGTTTGTAAAACAAACTTCCATCCTCGCCGGCGGCTTGATGGCCGCGCCTTTTTTAGCAGGAGCAAATTATTTTTCAGGTTCGGCAGATACAATAAAGATCGCACTGATCGGTTGCGGCGGACGCGGTACCGGCGCTGCTATGCAGGCATTGCTGTCTAAACAAAATGTAAAACTGGTGGCGATGGCAGATGCTTTTCGGGATAATCTTGATAGGTGTTATACGTCTCTTACCGCTGAAAAAGCCGGCGAGGAAAGTGTAAAGAACAGGATCGATGTTCCGGAAGAAAGAAAGTTTGCAGGCTTCGATGCTTATATGAAAGTGATTCCATTAGCTGATGTTGTATTAATTGCTACGCCTCCTGGTTTCAGGCCGATTCATTTTGCCGAGGCCATCAAACAAAATAAACATGTGTTCATGGAAAAGCCGGTGGCAACTGATCCTGCTGGTGTACAAAAAGTATTGGCAACAGCAGAAATCGCAAAGCAGAAAAAATTAAATGTGGTGGTAGGACTTCAGCGTCATTACCAGAATTCTTACCGCGAATTATTCAAACAAAAAGACAAGATCGGTGATATTACTTCTGCGCAGGCATGGTGGAACAACGACGGCGTATGGGTGCGTGAACGCAAATACAACCAGACGGAAATGGAATACCAGATGCGCAACTGGTATTATTTTGTGTGGCTTTGCGGAGATCACATTACTGAACAACACATTCATAATCTAGATGTGATAAACTGGTTCAAAGGCGGGTATCCTGTGAGAGCTCAGGGAATGGGTGGGAGACAGGTACGCAAAGGAAAAAATAATGGTGAAATATTCGATCACCATTACGTAGAATTTCAATATGCCGATGGGTCTATTCTTAACAGTCAGTGCCGTCACATACCGGGTACTATGAGCCGCGTGGATGAACTACTAGTAGGTACGAAAGGGAAAATACAATGCGACGCTGCTAATATTGTTGATAATAAAGGAAACGTGTTATTCCAGTTTGATAAAAAAACAGAGAATAACCCTTATCAAACCGAGCATGATGAATTGTTTGCTGCGATTGCTAAAAACGAATACAAATTTGCTGATGCTGAGAATGGCGCCAGGAGTACGATGACTTCCATCCTGGGTCGCATGGCAACTTACAGCGGCCAGATAATTGAATGGGATAAAGCAATTAATTCAGGACTTGATCTTCAACCGAAAGTATACGACTGGAATGCTGCACCGCCTGTTTTGCCAAATGAAGATGGTTATTATCCTGTCGCTATTCCGGGCAAAACAAAATATGTATAGTGGATTAGAAAAAATTGTTACAATGTCATTATACCTCAATAGTTATTATGCTGCCAAAACTTTTTTTTATAACACTGCTGTTTACTTCAGCAACCGCATTCAGCCAGGGAAATTTTAATGGGATAGAAGTGAACATGGGAAATATGTTTCGTGTATCAGATGCTAAAACACGTTCTATCAGTCCTGAAAATTTCAACGGTGCAAAGGGGCAGGGCGGCATGGCTACTACGTGAACAGGATCAAATGCTTCGAGGGATCTGGGAAAGGGATGGAAACTAAGTCCGAGTGTGGTAATTAAAACCAAAACAATTTTTACGCTGGCAGAAATAACCGGGCCGGGAGCGATCCAGCATATGTGGATGACGCCTACAGGCAACTGGCGTTTTTCTATACTCCGGTTTTACTGGGATGATGAAACCATGCCTTCTGTTGAAGTTCCCGCAGGAGATTTTTTTGCAATGGGATGGGGACAGTTTTCGCCGCTTACTTCTTTAGCTGTTTGCGTTAATCCCGGTAGTGGTTTTAATTGTTACTGGCCGATGCCTTTCAGAAAAAAATGCAGGATCACGATGGAGAACATCGATGAAAAAGACATGGTGTTATATTACCAGGTGGATTATACACTTACCACGGTTCCATCTGATGCCGGGTATTTTCATGCGCAGTTCAGAAGATCAAATCCCCTTCCTTATAAAAAAGATTACATACTTATAGACAGTATAAAAGGTAAGGGTCAGTACGTTGGTACCTATATGGCATATGGTTCACATAAGAACGGATGGTGGGGAGAAGGCGAGATAAAATTTTTTATGGATGGAGACAGGGAATATCCTACTATCTGCGGCACGGGCACCGAAGATTATTTTGGCGGCGCTTATGATTTTGATACAAGAAAGAAAAATAGCCAGGGTATAGAGGAGACTAACTATACAGAGTTTTCAACTCCTTATTCAGGGCTTCACCAGGTAATAAAAGGCGATGGTCATTACCAGGTGGCACAACGTTTTGGTATGTACCGCTGGCATATTGCAGATCCAATCCGTTTTGAAAATAATTTGCGGGTCACTATCCAGGCGCTTGGATGGAGAAATGGAGGACGTTACCTTCCTCTTGAAGATGATATCTCGTCTGTTGTGTTTTGGTACCAGCTTGAACCACATAACAAATTTCCACTGCTTCCCGGTAAAGATGCCCTGGAAGTAAACTAATTAGCATTCGTTCTAACGTTGACTAAAAGGTTTTCGTTAAGTTTTCTCAACGCTTATTTCCTTAAGGGTTCAATAAAACTTGAGGACGTTTATACTAACTTCGAAAAGAAGTACAATGAAATGATAAATAAAAAGAGGCCCGGTATTACAGATATCGCTAAAGAATTAAATATTTCTCCTACTTCGGTATCGTTTATTTTAAATGGTAAAGCAGAAGAAAAGCGCATCACCAAAGAACTGGCAAAAAAAGTATTGAAATACGCCAAGGACCACGGCTATGTAACTAATTACCTGGCCAAAAGTCTGCGCACAGGTAAAAGCAACGTAATTGGTTTAATTGTTGAAAATATTGCTAACCCGTTTTTTGCCCAGATTGCGGGGCTGATTGAAGAAAATGCAAATCAAAAAGGATATAAAATATTTTATTGCAGCTCAGGCAATGATGAGGATAAGACAAGGGAGCTGATAAAAGTTTTTCGTGAACGACAAGTAGACGGATACATAATAACACCTGTGGCCGGGATCGAAGATGTGATTGAAACCATGGTTAATGACAATTGCAAACTCATATTATTCGACCGGTATTTTCCCTCCATTAAAACAAATTATGTTGCGCTTGATAATTTCAACGGATCTCAGCAGGCTGTAGATCATTTAATAGAACAGGGCTTTAAGAACATTGCATTTATCACGATTGATTCAGAGCAAACACAAATGGATGCACGGTTGAAAGGATATAAAGATGCATTGGCAAGACACAAAAGAAAAAACTACATCAAGAAGGTTTCTTATAATGATCCTGCCGATAAAATAACCAAGGAACTGAGAACATTTTTAAAAGATAATAAAGAAATTGATGCCGTCTTTTTCGGAACCAATTACCTCGGAATTGATGGTTTAACCGCTATTAAAAGTTTGGGATTGCGTATTCCTGAAGACATAGGAGTGGTCTGCTTTGATGACCTTGAATTATTCCGTTTATATACACCCGCTATAACTGTTGTGGATCAGCCAATTGAAAAAATGTCTGAAAAACTCATCAATATTCTGCTCGAGAATTTGGACAGCGGATCGGAAAATTTGCCCCTTCAGCAATTATTAATAAAGCCTCATTTAAACATCCGAAATTCTTCTCTGGGACTTCTTAAATAGGTCTTGAAGACTGACCTTAAAAAAAGATTAAAAGAATAAAAATTATTTTGCTAAAACGTTTTAGTTGGTAGGTTTGGGTATTGCCATACAGTTAAAGCTTTCCAAAAAACTAAACGATTGCTAAATGAGAATCATTTTTCTCCCTTTCTCACCTCCTTAACCACACATCCTTTCAGTTGCCGCTACAGCGTTACATACAGCCATTAAAGCTATAGATGCAGTGGAACCTAACCCACTGGCACCGGACGAATATGACTGGACAGTATCCTGAATTATTTCTGCGACCTGAATTGGAAAACTGGACAAAAACATGGACAAGAACAGGCTGGTGCTTATCAACTCAGGGAACAATTTTCAGTTTGGAACAAGTCTCGAACCGGCAAAAGAATATGGTGCACTTATCTTGATATAATGAAGAGTCAATTCAAGATCAAGTAACAAAATCTATTAAGGAATTATATAATCATCCACAGGTGGTGGAAATATTCAAATAATTACGATGAGCACATTAAACAGAAGAAAGTTTATTACTTCACTCGGCACCCTTGCTGCGGCATTGCCTTTAGGAGCATCAGCATTTAATTTTATTCCAAGTCCCGGTAACGGTTTTGATTTTTTATTATTGGCTGATATCCATTTTGATAAGCTTGAGCATCATGATATGAATTATCTGAAAGAAAAGTATCCAAATGATATTGTGCAGATAGAAAATTATTCACGGATTACAAGGGAGAACCTTCCAACGTTATTTGAAGTGGCAAAACAAAAAGCCAGGAGATTAAATGCGGATTTTTATCTGCAGCTTGGCGATTTTGTTGAAGGTTTATGTGGTTCTGAACAATTAGCTCAGAAACAAACAAAAGAATTTATTTCGCTGGTAGCATCACAACAACTTAACAGGCCTTTTTTTGTAATAAAAGGTAATCATGATATTACTGGTGAAGGCGCACCGGAAACTTATGCAAGTACTGTTCTTCAATGGCAGAGCCAGGAGCAAAAACAACCGATGCCTAGTGCTAATTCTACTTTCGTGCATAAGAACGCCAGGTTTATTTTGTTCGACTGTTACACAGGCGAGAAGAGCCTCCAGTGGTTAAAGGAAATAATTAAGGAACATAAAGAAGATATTTTATTTTTCTGTGTACATCAGCCTGTCGTTCCATTTAATTCACGTGCCAACTGGCATGTTTTTGCCAAGCCAAGTGAACAACAATTGCGGGAAGATCTGTTGAACATACTGGGAGAACATAAAGCTATTGTGCTTTGCGGCCACCTGCATAAGACAAGCGTACTTACAAGAAGTACACTTAAAGGAAATTTCGTACAGGTATGCACCGGTAGCGTTGTTCCTGCGCCGGGAGCTCCAATCAAAGACCATTTAACAGGAGTAGAGGCATACAATACAGACCTGCTGAAACTGGAGCCCAACTTTGCTCTGGCATCATTGCAGGAAAGAAGAGAAAATATCGAAAAAGAAAAACCATTTATCAAACATTTTGAATATGCAGACTTTTGCGGATATTCTACTGTTAGTGTTTCACATAGAAATGAAGTGATGATGTCGTTATATGCAAACGTAGATACGAATCCATGGAGAACCGTAAATGTGTCGAAGCTTTTCAATCCCGTTTCATAAAATATCAAACTTGTATGAGGACGTTTCAATTAAATAATGTTTTCTGTGGATAATAAAAATTACCCATAACGATACACCAGTTATATGCGTCAGGGAAGTCCAGAAACTTTACTGCCATTGTTTAACGATGTTTTTGAGAAGGGTGTGGTGAAATAAATTTTATTCATGAAAGCATTTAAAATATTCAGCCTTACATTTTTTTTTAGTTTCTGCATTGTTATCTGCTGGGCCCAGGATGCGAACTTTATTGTATCGGGAGATATGCATTATGACAAGCTCGAAGATATAAGAACGAAAATTTTGACTGAAGAAAAAAAACACATTCTTAAATTTTCAAAAGCAGACCTGCCTGGTTATGCTGTAATATCTATATCAGGACCGGAGGGAGATGTAGTGCTTAATTATTATAATGGACTTTCTGAAAAACCTTTTGAAACAGTCAACCTTACTAAGCTGCAGCAGCTAAACAAGAACTGAGAAATAATTTATATTGACGCATAAAAAATAAAGTCATGAGTCAAAGAATTGCAGGAGTAGACATTGGGGGATCACATATCACAGCGGCATTAGTAGACTTGGATAATGGCAACATAGTCAATAGCCGTTTTGCGAGGCAGGCCGTTAATTCAGGAGCGCAGGCAGAAGATATCATTATTATCTGGAGCAACGTAATAAAAAAAGTATTCGATACGCAAAGTTTTGATAATAAGGTGGGGATAGCTATGCCGGGGCCATTTGATTATTCGTCGGGTATTTCTTTAATGGAAAACCAGGATAAGTATGATTCACTTTATGAGCTTAACGTCAGAAACTTACTAGCTGATAAATTAGGGATATTTCCAAACAACATCCGGTTTATAAACGATGCAGAAAGTTTTTTGAAGGGCGAAGTCTTCAGTGGCGCAGCTGCAGGAAAAGATAAAGCTATTGGTATAACACTGGGAACAGGGCTTGGTTCTGCGCGGTTACATTATGGTAAAACGGAAGACGCTAACCTTTGGTGTTCGTCATTCTTAGAAGGTATAGCTGAAGATTATCTTTCAACAAGATGGTTTGTTAGCCGGTATCAAATTCTTTGCGGAACAGAAATAAAAGGGGTAAAAGAGTTGTCAGATTTAGCGGCTGATGATATGATGGCCAGGCAGGTTTTTAATGAATTCGGAAAAAATCTTGCATCATTTCTAAAACCGATAATCAATAAAGAACAACCCGAATGCATTGTAATTGGTGGAAATATTTCTAATGCCTTTGAATTGTTTTCGGAATCATTAATGACTGGTTTACAAGACTTGCGCCTGGCCCCCGTAATAACAAAAGCTTTATTGGGTGAGCAATCTGCTTTAATAGGAGCTGCAAGCACCTGGCATAAAAAAGAATCAAAAATTTTACAGGCCGCCCATGTTTGATTTTTAATATTTAAAACATAACAATGCTTCTTAAAAGAAAACTATTACTGGCTTTTTTATTTTTTACTTCCTGCCTGTGCGGCAACAGCCAGAAAACACAGAAAGAAAAGAAATGGAAACACATGTCGTATAATAACCTTGTGATGGTTGGGTACCAAGGTTGGTTTAATGCTGAAGGAGATGGTGCAGACAGGGGATGGAACCATTATACACAAGGGAAAACATTTGAACCCGGCAGTACAAAAGTTGATTATTGGCCAGATGTAACCGACTACACAGTAAAATATAAAACAGCTTTTAATCTCCCGGATGGTCAGCCTGCTTATGTTTTTAGTTCTTATGATGAAAGTACGGTTGATCTTCATTTTAAATGGATGAAGGATTACGGTATTGATGGTGCTTTTATGCAGCGCTTTATTACAACTGTGATGAATCCGAAAGGGGCAAAGCATTATGAAAAAGTTTTAGGTTCTGCTATAAAAGCTGCTAAAAAATATGACCGTGCAATTTCAATCATGTATGATCTTTCCGGCATGAAGGCGGAAGATTATACAAAGGTGATAGATGACTGGAAGCAATTGATCGATGAATACAAATTCAATAAAAAAGAAGCCTGCGAAAATTATCTTTTTCATCGTAATAAACCGTTGGTAGCTGTGTGGGGCGCTGGTTTTAACGACGGCAGGAAATATGGATTGAAAGAAGTAGAAAAAATTATTGATTTTTTGAAGAACGATCCTGTTTATGGAGGATGCTCTGTTCTTTTAGGCGTACCAACCTGGTGGCGTGAATTAAAATATGATACCCAGGACGATTCACTGCTGCATAAAATAATTAAGAAAATAGATATTGTTCAGCCCTGGTTTGTCGGACGTTATAATGAAGACACTTATCCGCAATTTAAAGACCGGCTGAAAAACGATCTGGCATGGTGTACAAAGAACGGATTGGATTATGTTCCTGTTGTATATCCCGGATTCAGCTGGCAAAATATGCGGCATAATGATCCCTTCGATGCAATACCGCGTAATAAGGGAAATTTTTTCTGGAAGCAATTAGCAGGAGCGATTGATGTGGGGGCGAAAATGATCTATGTTGCTATGTTTGACGAAATAGATGAAGGCACAGCCATTTTTAAATGTGCGAAAGTTGTACCTGTTGGTGAAAGTAAATTCGTTCCTATTGAAAAAGAAATTCCGTCTGATCATTATATGTGGCTGGCAGGGCAGGCAGCGGGCATGCTAAAAAAAGAGATTCCATTTCAAACTAAAATCCCTTACAGAACATATTAATCCTACTGCCGGGCTGAACAATAATAAACTAAGCCTTCTGGTTGATGTTTTTAGTGAAACCGGAGGGTAACTTATTATACCTTTTTCCTATCTTTTTTTTCGCTGCATTCAATTTTAATTTTATTTTTTCTGTATTACGAAATTGTTGGAAAATGAATTTAAAAGATTTGCTAAAACGTTTTAGTTATTATAAGTTTGGTACTCGGTTGCAAATTGATCGTTGCCATATTTTCTCATTATCGGGGAATTATACTTTGCATCACACGACAGTCGAAAAAAAAATCGTTTACTTTTCTAATTGTTTATAATCAAAATTTCACACACCAATTCTTAACTGTTTATACGCTGTAAATTCTACAAAATGAAAACGATTAATTGCTTGCTGCTTTTTTTGTTTTTTGCCACTACCAGTATTCTTGCACAGGAAACTGTAATAACCGGTAAAGTAACTACCGGTACTGATCAAACTCCTTTACAGGGAGTCAATGTTTCAGCCACTACAGGAAATGGAAAAATTCAATCTGTTTCTAACGCCCAGGGAATTTATAATATAAGAGTTCCTGCAAGTGTTAAGGAACTCACTTTCACTTATGTGGGCATGGCTCCTTTTACGCAAAAATTAAATGGCCAGCCAGTTGTAAATATTCAACTGGAAGGTTCTAATTCCCAGCTAGACCAGGTGGTTGTAACAGCACTTGGTATCAGGAGGGAAGCTAAGGCGTTAAGCTACTCCAGGCAAAAAATGGATATTACCAATATTACCGAAGCGCCGTCAACAAATATCGTCAGTTCGCTTTCGGGTAAAGTTGCGGGTGTTCAGATAACACCTCCATCAAGCACCACCGGTTCCGCACGGATAATTATTCGGGGAACGAATTCCATCACCGGAAATAATCAGCCGCTTTTTGTTATTGATGGAATTCCTGTCGATAACGAAGCTGGTGATAAAACACTTTCAACATCGGGAAATAACAATCTGGATTATGGTAACGCTGCTGCGAATATCAATCCTGAGGATATTGAAAATATCGAAATTTTAAAAGGACCAAATGCATCAGCACTATATGGTTCAAGAGCTGCGAATGGTGTTGTTCTTATCACTACAAAAAAATCATCAGGTAAAAGATTTAAAGTAACGTTCAATTCAAACATGTCGTTTCAGCGAATCACTGAATTCCCTGAATACCAGAATGTGTTTGGAGCAGGCGCTGCTTATAAACTGGAAGGTTCAGGTTCAACCAGTAATCCTGCACGTATTCCAAATGAAAGAGTGTTTAATACCAGTTGGGGTGCTCCTTTATTAGGTCAGCCCGTTTATGGAATTAACGGGCAGTTAAAAGCTTACCTGCCAGAACCTGATAACATCCTGGATTTTTACCAGACTGCAGGAATGATCACAAACGCCATCGCACTGGAAGGAGGAAATGCACAGAATAGTTACCGCTTCTCGTATACAAACTATTATGGGAACAGTGTAGTGGCAGGCATAAATAAAAACACAAGGAATACTATTAACCTGCGAGTTACTAATAATGTTGCTGATTGGTTTAACCTCGATTCTAAAATTACTTTTTCACGCAACACGGTAACTAACCGCCAGTACATGAATGGCAGTACAAAGAATCCTATTTATCAATATGCATTCATGGTTCGTGATGTTCGTTTTTCTGATTATGCAGTATATAAAGATTCTCTTGGCAACGAAACAAACACACACACCAGTTTCTTAAATCCTTATTGGGCTATTAACGAAAATCCTAACCAGGATACACGTGATCAATTCCTTGGTGCGTTTAATGCTAATATCAGTTTTAATAGATGGCTGAAATTAACAGCCAGGCTGGGTACGGAAATGACATGGACCGATGGTTATGAATTTAATAATAAAGGAGCACAATCAGATGCAGACGGACTCTTAAAAACTTTCAACAATAAGCTCAACAATATTAATGCTGATGTTATCCTTACTGCAACAAAAAAGTTTGGTAATATTTCTTTGAACACTTTTGTTGGCGCCGGACGTTTTCAATCGGTTACACAAAAAAGAGGGGCGCAGATCAACTCACTTATACAGGCAGGGCTGATCAATATTAGTAATTCAAGTGAGTCTCCAACCGCAACAGATTTTGTTACGAAAAAAGCGATCAACTCCGTTTATGTTTCTGTTTCATTTGGCTACAAAAATTATTTGTTTCTTGATGTAACAGCAAGAAATGACTGGTCATCTACATTACCTATTCAGAATAATTCTTATTTCTATCCGTCGATCGGAGGAAGCTTTGTTTTCACAGATGCGTTTAAAACCATTCCGAGAAATATTCTTTCATTCGGTAAGATCAGAGCCTCTTACGCAATTGTAGGTAGTGATACAGATCCTTACCAGTTAGAACCTACTTATTCTTTCAATGGAATTTATAACGGGCAGGCTTATGCTTCACTTTCTTCTACATTTTTTAACCCGGATCTTAAGCCTGAAAAAACGGCATCTGCAGAAGGTGGCGTAGACCTCCGCTTCCTGAATGATAAACTGACCTTAAGTTATACTTATTATAAATCATCAACAACAAACCAGATCATTACGGCGCAGATAACACCTGCCAGTGGCTACCAGACAAGGTATTACAACGCAGGTCAAATTGATAACTGGGGTCATGAAATAGTTCTGGGCGCAACGCCGGTTCAGAATAAAAAATTCTCCTGGAACGTGCTGGTAAATTTTGCAAAGAACCGCTCTAAAGTTGTTAGTCTTATCGATGGTGTGAATGCATTCTTATTAAATACATGGTTCGGTAATGCTAATGTTTACGCAGAGGTGGGACAGCCATATGGTATTATCAGGGGACGGGGCTGGAAAAGAGATTCACTTAACAGGAAATTAGTAGCACCGGATGGCGGCGTATTAACTACTCCGAATACATTACTGGGTAGTGCACTGCCTAACTGGACAAGTGGCATCACTAATAATTTTAAAGTAGGAAATTTCACTTTCAGTTTTTTGATTGATATACGCAACGGCGGAAGTTTCTATTCCGGTACATACAAACGCGAGCTGCAGTCTGGTGCTTTTGCATTTACACTCACAGGACGTGAAGATTATTACCTGCATACTTATATTTTGGGTGAGGATCCAAATCTTACCAATACCGGTTTCATTTTCAGTGATGCTTATTTTGAAAATGGAAAACCTAATGACAAATATCTAAACCCGGATAATGCTATTAAAGGAAAAGGTTATTTCAATAATGAAGAACTGGAAATGTTCGATGCTTCTTATGTTAAACTGAGAGAAATAGTCGTTGGTTATAATCTTCCTGCTTCTTTATTAAAAAAATTACCATTATCATCAGCCAGAATATCTCTGTCAGGAAGAAATTTATGGACCATTCATAAAAATACTCCGGCCGGTATTGATCCGGAAGCCAGTGTTACTTCCGGTAACGGGCAGGGTATTGAATACGGTTCATTACCGCCATCATCAACTTATGGCTTTAATTTAATTCTAACTTTTTAACTGTGTCATATATGAAATCCAGGTATAATTTTTTAGTGATAATGCTTGCTTTTTTTAGCATTGGAACGAGTTCATGCAAAAAAAATCTTGCTGAGCTGAATGTAAATCCCAACAGGCCGGAAGTTGTTGATCCCGAATATTTATTAAACACAGCGATCCTTAATACGATGAATTATTATGGTGGCGATATGCGCAGAAGAGCGCTTTCGCATTATTCTAATTATGTCTCAGTAGGAGGAGGACAGTACGAGCGTTACTGGCAGATCGCAGCTTCCACAACTGATTACTGGAGGATACCGTATGTAACCTGCCTACAGCCTGTTCACCAGATACAATTAAATTTTGGGGGTCAGCCCGCATATAATAACAGGGTGGCTATCGCTAAAATCCTTGAATGTTATATCTATTCTAATATGGTTGCTATTTGGGGAAGTATTCCAAGATCACAAGCGTTGAATGGCGACAATCATGCGGCCTATGATAAAGAGGAAGATATTTATTATAGCCTGATGAACGATTTGAAAGCAGCCGCGGCAGCAATCAATTTATCCGGCGATACCTATAAAGCTACTTCCGATGCTATTTATGCAGGAAGCCTGATCAAATGGAAAAAATTTGCGAATACTTTACGGTTGCGTTTAGCAATGCGCATCTCTAATCCTGCACCAAATGGTAACCCTACAGTTGCAAAGCAGGTTGCATCAGAAGTTTTAGCTGATGAAGCAAATACAATTTTAAATCAGGGGGAAACTGCCCGTTCATTCTGGGGAACCACTTCACAGACCTGGAGTTTCTTTTATAATTATAATGTCTTTAATGCAACCTCTAATGCTACGTCATTAAATGTTGTTAGTGAATCATTGGTTCAGCACATGCTGCCGTACAACGACCCGCGTTTAAAGATTTATGCAAAGCCGGCTACACAGGGACCTAACGTTGGAAAATATTGGGGTCAGCCTAAAACAACCAGTTTACCAACAGGCTTTAGTATGCCAAATAATCCACATGCGAACAGGGCGCAGCTCGACTATTCCCAGGTGGGTGATTATTTTGCAAAGCCCGATGCTGAATATGTATTTCTTTCTTATGAAGAAGCATGTTTCTTAAAAGCGGAAGCTGCATTGAAAGGATGGGGAGGATCAAAAACGGCGGATCTATATTATGTTGAGGGCATCACTGCGTCTATGACAAAATATAATTTGCCGCAAACAGAGATCAATGCTTACCTCGCACAGCCAGGTGTTAAATGGAACACCAAAGTTGATACAACTGGACGTGGTTCACAGTTCACTGATTACATAGGTATTACTACCAGTGCTATTTTAACTTTTGATCCTTTCCGCCAGATCGTTATGCAGGAATGGCTCGCTGGTTTCTATAATGCTTTTGATGCCTGGACTTTGATACGCAGAACCCAGGTGCTTGAATTCCCTCCGCATTTTAACCCGGATGGCAGCGAAGGCGGCACAGTTGGATACGCGTATGTACCGCAGCGTTTACTTTATCCTGACATTGAATACAACGTTAACAAAGATGAAGTAACAAAAGCGCTTACGTATCTGAACGGACCGGATGCAATGAAAACTAAGTTGTGGTTTGCTTTACCAACAAAGCGTAATCCTTATCTCCCTCAATAAAATCATTAGAATTTCAAACTGGCTTATATGAAACGTGTAATATATTTTCTGGCTCTTTCCCTCAGCTTCGTTGCATGCAAGAAAAACGATTCAATCATAGTTGATCCAACCAAATATGTTTTTCCTATACCACAGGTTAACCTTACGGAAGATGCAAGGGTTGGGGCTTATTATTCTGTGTATAAAACTGCGGACTGGGCAGTAACCATACCATTTACTCCAACGCTCGGGAAATATGATGCGCTTACTGCAAGTGTTATGCAACAGCATTTAACCTGGGCCACTGCAGGAGGTGTTGATTTTTTTATTTTTAAATGGAACGGTACTGCAGATAATGCTATACTGAGTAATTTTAAAACCGTTGCTGCTAACAGTTCTGTAAAAATGGTGATCGATTATAATACGGCTCACTTAGGCGCTACCAACGCAGCTCCTTTAACAGGCGCTAAATTGAATACCATGCTGGCAGAATTAAAAACACTAAGCGACACTTACATTACTTCTTCCACATATTATAAGATCGATGCCAAACCGGTAGTGTTGTTATCACCATTAAATCTTGCAGCGGCGGCAGCAACGAGTATTGATTATAAAAAAGTAGCCGATTCTGTAAGACTCTCTATGAAAATATGGGGTTACGATTCTTACCTGGTGGGTGAATTAACCACCGGCTGGGTAGCGCCATTAAATTATGCTGAAACAACACAGCGTGCATTCGATGCGATAGTTCCTACAACCTGGAGCACTACAGATTATGATCGTTCTTTTGCCTTCTATAGTTACAGTGATTTAAACTGGCAGAACTGGAAGAAAACCCTCGAAGCCTGGAACATTGAATTTGTGCCGTGCATATTTCCTGGCTGGAACAACCCATCAACACCTGCACAGTATGTGATACCGCGTAATGAAAAAAATTATGTTGACTATTGCAACGTCGCTAAAAGAGCTATGGGTAAAAACCGGCTGATCTTTATTAATTCATGGAATGATTTTCAAAAGGGTAATACGCTTGAGCCTGCAAATGAATACAACCAGGATTATTTGAACCTGACAAAAAGAGAACTTAAGAAAAAATAAAACTTTTCTTTTTCTTAGCGGTTACTTATTAATCATACATGAGAAGAATCATAATTGTTGTCTTGCTTTGCTTTGGGTTTGTAATTAGCCAGGCGCAAAAAGATATTGCAACAACTTTGCCCCGGCCAAAGCTGGTAGTTGGAATTGTAATAGACCAGATGCGTTGGGATTATTTATACCGCTATTATGACCGGTACGGAAATGGCGGATTCAAACGTTTACTAAACGAAGGATTTACCTGCGAGAATACTTACATTGATTATGTGCCCACGGTAACTGCTATCGGGCACAGCACTATTTATACAGGTTCAGTACCCGCTATACACGGAATAACTGGGAACGATTTTATTGTGAATGCTACAGGCAAAACGGTTTATTGTACTGAAGATAGCACTGTTCAATCAGTTGGTAGTTCTTCCGACGAAGGAAAAATGTCGCCCCGTAATTTATTGGCAAGCACTATTACCGATGAATTAAAACTCGCTACCAATTTCAGGTCAAAAGTGATCGGCATATCGTTAAAAGACCGCGGAAGTATTTTACCTGGGGGCCATACGGCGGATGCAGCTTATTGGTTTGATAATGCAAGCGGTAACTGGATCACCAGTACTTATTACATGAAAGAATTGCCAGCCTGGGTAAAGCAATTTAATGAACAACGCCTTGCAGAAAAATATTTAAACCAGGACTGGAACACTTTGTACGATATTAAAACTTATGTTCAAAGTTCTCCTGATGATAATCGTTATGAAGGAAAGTTTATGGGACAAACTACTTCCACCTTTCCTGTGAAGACATCATCCATGTTCAGTAAAAATTTTGATATCATTCGTTCCACGCCTTATGGCAATACTATTACCCTCGACCTTGCAAAAGCTGCAATTGACAAAGAAAGACTTGGACAAAATGCGGTTACTGATTTTCTTGCGGTGAGTTGCTCATCCACAGATTATATCGGTCATAAATTTGGGGTAAATGCAATTGAAGTAGAGGATACTTATTTAAGACTTGACCGCGACCTGGCATCATTCTTCACTTACCTGGACACAAAACTCGGAAAAGGAAATTATACTGTATTTCTTTCTGCTGATCATGGTGCAGCACATAATCCTAATCTTCTCATCGATAAAAACATTCCTGCAGGATTATGGCAAAGCGGCCAGGTGCAAAAAGATCTCAATAGTTTTTTAGAAAGCAATTACAAAATAAAGAACATCGTTACCAGTTTCAGTAACTCTCAGGTACATTTCAATTATAAAGAAATAGAAAAAAATAAACTGGATGAGGAATCGATCAGGAAGGATTGTGTAAACTTTTTAAGCAATAAACCCGGGGTAGCATTTGTTGTTGATGCAAAAAACATAGCACAGTCTGCGGTTCCTGAGCTTTTGAAGACCCGTATCATTAACGGGTATAATACAGATCGCTCGGGGCCTGTTACTATTGTATTAGAGCCTGCATGGTATTCTGGTGCGGCTAATGCCACGGGCACCACGCATGGTTCGTGGAACGCCTATGATGCACATATACCATTGCTGTGGATGGGATGGGGGATTAAACATGGATCCAGTGTGAAACAAACTAACATGACAGATATCGCCCCAACACTTGCCGCTCTTCTTCATATACAGGAGCCCAATGGTTGTATCGGTAAGCCGATTGCTGAGGTGATTAAGAATTAATAAAAAAATTTTTGGTTTGATTAAAAATAAAAAGATGAAAAAAATCATCGCTCTTTTACCGCTTTTCTTTTTGACGTTTGCGCATGCGCAGCAACAAAATCTAGGCAACGTTGCTTATGTAGATCCAACGATCGGCGGCGTGGGTCAGTTGCTTGAGCCTACGCGGCCAACAGCGCATTTGCCGAACAGCGTAATAAGAATGTACCCTGTTCGTAAAGATCAGCTCGACGACCAGATCAGTTATTTCCCGCTCACCATGTATTCTCACCGGATAGGAAATGTATTTGCATTGATGCCTGCAAAACCGGGACTCCAACAAAACTGGAAAGAAAAAACAACTTACGACCTGGAGAAAACGACCCCGTATTATTATAGTGTTAATTTAGAGGAGATCAATACTGAAGTGGAATTTTCTCCCTCAAGACATAGTGGCTATTATCATTTTAAATTTCCTTCTTCAGATGTTAAATGGCTCAGGTTAAATGTTATTAATGCGGAAGGCGAATTAGCCGTACAGGGAAAAAGAACAATAACCGGCTCTGAAACTTTCAATGGAATGAAAGCATTCGTGTATGCAGAAACAAATGCAGATATCGAATGGCAGCAAAACGGAGCTGCTAATAAAAAACAGTTATTAATTCAATTATCCGGTAACCAGCAAGCCGTTGATTTTAGATACGGTATTTCTTTCATCAGTATCGAACAGGCAAAAGAAAATTTACAAAAGGAAATTCCGTCGTGGGATATTAACACCGTAAAGAATACGGCATTAAAAGAATGGCAGCGTGTTTTAAACCAGGTAAATGTTTCGGGAGGAACTGAAGCACAGAAAAGGACATTTTATACAGCGTTATACCGAACCTACGAACGTATGGTGGATATTTCTGAATACGGCAAATATTACAGCGCTTATGATCACCAGGTGCACACAGACTCGCGTCCATTTTATGTAGACAACTGGATATGGGATATGTACCTCGCTGACGAGCCGCTTCATACAATATTAAATCCTGGTCAGGAAGGTGATAAAATTGAGTCTTATGTAAAAATGTATGAGCAATCAGGATGGATGCCTTCTTTCGCGTTGATCTTCGGTGATAATCCTTGTATGACGGGAAACCATGTTGCAGCCTGGGTTGCAGACGCATGGTTTAAAGGAGTTAGAAATTTTGATTTGAAAAAAGCATATGAAGGATTGAGGAAAAACTCTTTGGAAGCAACTTTACTGCCATGGAGAAATGGACCTGCAACAAGTCTCGATACATTTTATAATAAAAACGGTTACTTCCCTTCGTTATGGCCTAATGAAAAAGAAACCGTACCCGAAGTACATAGCTTTGAAAAAAGACAGGCTGTCGCGGTTACTTTACAAAATAGTTATGATGACTGGTGTTTAGCACAATTGGCTAAATCGCTTAACCTTAATAATGACCAGGGCTTATTTCTGCAGAGAGCAGGTTATTATAAAAATGTTTTCCGCACAGATAAAAATTTCATGTGGCCTAAAGATGAAGCCGGCAAATGGATAGAACCCTTCGATCCAAAATTTTCAGGCGGCATGGGAGGCCGGGATTATACAACGGAGAACAATGATTATACTTACGACTGGGATGTGAAACATGATCTTAACGGTTTGTTTGATCTCATGGGAGGAAAACAAAAAGCAGAACAAAAACTCGATCAGTTATTTCGGGAGGACCTGGGCCGGAGCAAGTACGAATTCTGGGCAAGATTCCCTGATGCTACGGGTTTGGTAGGACAATATTCAATCGGTAACGAGCCCAGCTATCATATCCCATATCTCTATAATTATTTAGGAGCCCCATGGAAAACACAGAAGAGAATAAGAATGCTGATGGATACATGGTACAGAGATGATGTGTTCAGTATACCCGGTGATGAAGATGGTGGTGGCACCAGTGCATTCATTGTTTTGTCTATGATGGGATTTTATCCTGTTACACCGGGATTACCTGTTTATAATATTGGTAGCCCCAGTTTTAATGAAGCTTCAATACAACTCGCAAACAATAAAAGTTTTACGATCGTCGCGAAAAATAATTCTAAGACTAACCGTTACATACAAAGCGCTACTTTAAATGGGAAAGTATGGAACCAGGCATGGTTCAGTCATAAAGACCTGGTGAATGGCGGAAAGCTGGAACTGGTAATGGGCCCTTCTCCGAATAAAAGCTGGGGCAGTAATCCGCAGAGTGCGCCACCTTCTGCGATAAATGTAAATGCACAAAACTTTTAAAATCATTTTTTTATGAAACTGTATTTTATTGGTTTGATACTAATGATAATTTCCTGTTCTGCAGCAATAGCGCAACCCAAAGGTGTTCATCTTAGCTGGAACGGAGAAAAAGAAGTGAAGACGGCAACCACTATGGCCATCACCTGGTTGAATGAAAAACAGGATGAGAGCAGGGTGCAATATGGCATGGACAATAAAAAATTAATATCAGCAAAAGCAAGTGTAAAATATTCAAATGATTTAAAAGCTTATGTAAGCAAAGCAACACTCACAAATTTAAAACCTGCCACTTACTATTATTATAAAGTAGGTTCTGATGAAGCCGGATGGAGCCAGCTATTCAGGTTTCGTACAGGCCCCGTTGTCGGCGACAAATCGAAGATCGTCGTAGGCGTGTGGAGCGATACGCAAAACAACGGCGGCAATTATAATTTCGAACAAACTGATTCTATCGTTAAGGAAATGGAGAAGAATGCTTTTTATTTTACCATTCATAACGGAGATATTGTAGAAAACGGATCGGTAGTTAAAAGCTGGAAAGATCTTTTTAATGTAACCGAACCTATCAGCGCAAATCATCCTTTCATGTCAGTTACAGGAAATCATGATGTAGTGAACAATGATTCCTCTGTCAATTTCCAAAAACCTTTTCCTGTATTTTATGATATTGTGAATTTGCCGGGTAACGAGCTGAATTATTCTTATGATTATGGCAATACACATTTTATCGCTATTAATTCAGGTTACTCGCAGGGTGCAGAAATAAAAAAGAAACCATTATTTTTTGAAGCAGGTTCAGAAGAATACCGCTGGTTAGAAGATGATCTTAAAAAAGCAAAGCAAAATAAAAAGATCAACTGGATCATTTTATATTCTCATTATCCTGTTTACTCCTGGGGTGTAAGCCAGATTCTAACCTGGCAGGCACATTTAAAACCATTGATCGATAAATACGAGATCGACCTGGTATTATCCGGCCATCGCCATGCATATGAGCGTCACAAAGCAGTAAGGGGCAGCGAAATATTTGAACAGAAAGACTTTCATGTTTATAATAATCCAAAGGGAACGGTTTATATAACAAACGGTTCTTCAGGAGGACATCTCCAGGGTGTTGGTGGATGGGATCTGCCTACTATGGTTTTCACTCCCAAAGTCAACAGTTATAATTTCGCGATGATGACCATTGAAGGAAATAAGATCAATTATCATGTATTTGATAAAGAAGGTAAAGAGATCGATTATTTTGAGCTGGTGAAGACTACTAAATAGAATTTGAACTTACTACCTAAGCAGTAGTTTTTCTTATTGCAAGCAAAAAGCTGCCCTTTCCAGGGCGGCTTTATTTTATATAAATATGCAGTTTCAATTCATCCAATTTCGCTTTTAAAAATACTGGCTAAAAGCTTGTTTTAGTAATATAAAAACGATAATTTAAATGTTCTAACGATCAGGAACTACTGTTATACCCCTTTCTGCCATGCAATTAACCCTCCAGGATATTATTGAATTGCAAACTAAAATTGCTGTTAGCAGGCATGAACCGTCTTATAAAAAACTTTTCCTCCATTTTCATAAACCACTGCTTCATTTTGCTTATTCATTTTTAAAAACAAAAGAACCTGCAGAGGAAGTTGTTTGTGATGTGCTGATGAAAGTATGGACCATGAAAGAAGATGTTTTAAAAATAAACAACCTCAGGCTCTATTTATACCAGGCAGTAAGAAATACCTGTATTAACGAACTGAAGAAGAATAAAAAGTCTGCAACGGGTGATATTGAATCTCTTGATTTGCAATGTGACCCGGATAACGAAAGCCCGGAGGAATTATTCATACATGATGAATTAAGAAAAAAAATTAATGAATCCATAAAAGAGCTACCGCCCAAATGCCGGATGGTCTATAAACTTGTACGGGAAGATGACTTAACTTATAAAGAAGTGGCAGATATCCTCAATATTTCAACCAATACTGTAGACAGGCACTTAAATAATGCATTGCATAAATTAATGAGTGCTATGCGCTCTTATTTTTATATACTTCTTTTTTCATTCTTTGATCTTGCGCTGATATTATAATAAAAATTATATTATTTTTTTTTTGACTTCCTTGTGGGGACTTTGGTTTTTTTTACTGTCTGATAGGTAACTGCTTTATGGAAGAAAGATTTTTATATCTCGTCAGGCAAGAATTGGCTCAGTCGATCACAAAAAGTGAAAGGCTGGAGCTACAAAATATACTTCATACTAATAAAGAGTTCAACCAGCTTTATCAATCTGTTTTTGCTAAAAAGGATCTGACTGAATTTGAATTACTCGAAGCAGAGCAGGCTTACGCTTCACAGGCCGTTCGCATACAGGTAAACGAGGAATTTGAAGAAGAACAAAGAACAGCTTCTGTAATAAGACCGGCTAAGTTTAAGTATGCCCGGTTTGCCATCGTCTTTTTAGCTGTTGCGACAATAATCCAGTTTTATTTCTTTTTACCTGCTGCTGAAAATAAAGTAACCAGCAAGAATGAAATAGCCACCAGGAAAGGTTCCAAATCACACATCCTGTTACCCGACGGAACAAGTGTATGGCTGAATGCTGATAGTAAAATTATTTACCCAGCAAATTTTACCGGTGATAGCCGCGAAGTTCAGCTAACCGGCGAAGCTTTTTTCGACGTTGCCAAAAATCCCCGCAAACCCTTCATTATACATACCGGAACAATGGATGTTAAGGTGCTTGGAACAGTTTTCAACGTGCGTTCATACCCCAGGGAGAACACCACCGAAGCTTCTTTGATTCATGGCATGATCGAAATAACCCTTCACGGAAAAGAAAAGAAAAACATTATTCTGAAACCAAACGAAAAACTGACGGTTCTTAACAGTGATGCATCATATATAAAAACCTCTTCCAGGGAAACTAAAAAATCGCTGGATGCAACAGATGAAGAAATGCCACTGTTAGCACTCACTAAAATCCACTTTAATAAGAGGGATAGCAGTAATGCAGAGACGTCCTGGGTTTATAATAAACTTTCGTTCGATAATGAAAATATGGGCCGCGTATTTTCTAAGATCGAACAATGGTACAACATTGAGATTGTGATTGAAGATGAGAATATCAAAGCCAGGCACTTCACGGCAACTTTCGAAAATAAATCATTGAATGAGGTGATGGAAGCTTTACAAGTGGCGCTCAATTTTAAATACCAGGAAAAAGAGGGAAGGATAATTATCAGGTAGAAATACCCGTGTTCATATGCTTAAAACTAACGACTACTTAACCAAAACAGCTTGTTATGAAAGTACAAACCTGACCAAAAAAAACGGAGAATGTTGA
>JAQBNK010000078.1 GCA_028288595.1 Chitinophagaceae bacterium | reverse complement strand
ATTTGGATCATCCAGAAATAATGGAGTTCATCAACTGGAAAGTGGAAGAAGAGAAAAAAGTGGGTGCATTGATCGCTGCTGGTTATGATAGCAATTACGAGGGTGAGGCTTACTTAACGGTGTCAGGACAAAACTCTAATAACTCTGTTCGTATTCCGAATGAATTTTTCGAGAAGCTCGAAAAGAATGAAGACTGGGAACTGAAAGCAAGAACCGATGGCCGCGTAATGAAAAAAATTCCTGCACGTGAAGTGTGGAACCAAATTTCTTATGCTGCATGGCGCTGCGCAGACCCGGGAACGCAGTATGATACAACAATTAACGAATGGCACACTTGTCCGAAAGGCGGCCGCATTAATGCCTCTAACCCTTGTTCGGAATATATGTTCCTGGATAACACGGCATGTAACCTTGCTTCTGTGAACCTGAGAAAATTTCATGATGACGATACCAATAAATTTGATGTTGAAGGTTTCGAATACACAACCCGTCTCTGGACAACCGTATTAGAAGTTTCTGTTTTGATGGCGCAGTTTCCTTCTAAAGAAGTTGCACAGCTTTCTTACGATTACAGAACACTGGGATTAGGATTTGCCAACCTTGGTTCTGTACTGATGGTGAGTGGTATTGCTTACGACAGTGAAGAAGCAAGAGGAATTGCAGGAGCCATATCTGCGATCATGACGGGCGTTGCTTATAAAACATCTGCAGAGCTTGCAGAAATTCTCGGGCCATTCGCTAAGTATGAAGAGAATAAAGAAGACATGCTTCGTGTAATGCGCAACCATAGGGCCGCTGCATATGATGCGGATGACGCATATGTGGGATTGAGTGTGAAGCCAGTTGGCATTAAGGCACAGTATTGTCCTGAGCCTTTATTGAAAGCTGCGACTCGTGCATGGGATGATGCAGTGCAAATGGGAGAAAAGTTTGGTTATAGAAATGCACAGACAACTGTTATTGCACCAACGGGAACAATCGGTTTAGTAATGGATTGCGATACAACAGGTGTTGAACCGGATTTTGCTTTAGTGAAATTTAAAAAATTATCTGGCGGTGGGTATTTCAAGATCATTAACCAATCGGTTCCTTTAGCATTAAAGAATTTAGGCTACAACGAAAGCGAAGTGAACGCGATAGAAAAATATGCGGTGGGATCAGGAACGTTTGAAGGTGCTCCTTTTATTAACCCGCAAACTTTAAGTGAGAAAGGATTTTTGGGTGAAGAAATAAAGAAGCTGAATGATGCTGCTAAATCTGCTTTTGAAATTGGTTTTGTTTTCAACCGTTTTAATTTGGGTGAAGCTTGTTTAGAAAGATTAGGATTTACTGCTGAACAATACAATGACTGGAACTTTGATCTGCTCGAAGCATTAGGATATACGGATGAAGAAATAGAAGCAGCGAACGATTATATCTGCGGAACGATGACGATTGAAGGTGCGCCGTTATTAAGGGATGAACATTTAACTGTGTTTGATTGCGCCAATAAATGTGGTAAGAAAGGGGAACGTTTTATTCATGCGCATGGGCATATCAGGATGATGGGCGCTTGTCAGCCATTCTTAAGCGGCGCTATTTCTAAAACAATTAACCTTCCGCATGAAGCGAATATTGAAGAGATAGCAGATTCTTATTTACTCAGCTGGCAGTTGGGATTGAAGGCTTGCGCTTTATACCGTGATGGTTCTAAAATGTCTCAGCCGCTTAGCAATAAATCAGACAAAAAGAAAAAAGCTGGCGCTGAAGAGAAACTGGAAGAAGCTGCTGAAGCCAACCAACAACAGACAACCGCCAACCAAAATTCCAACATCGTCGACATGAGCAAGCTCACTGTTGAGGAATTGCTGGAAGAAGTGAACCGTCGTGTGCAGGCTTCACCGGATACACAACTGAAGCGCCAGTTATCGAGGATTGTTGAAAAGCAATCTTTACCGGCAAAACGCAGGGGCTTTACACAGAAGGCACGCATTAACGGGCAGGTAATATTTTTCAGAACAGGAGAATATAATGACGGAACACTCGGAGAAATATTTATTGATCTTGCGAAAGAAGGTTCTACACTTCGCAGCTTCATGAACTGTTTCGCGATTGCAATTTCTGTAGGACTTCAGTACGGTGTCCCGTTGGAAGAATTCGTAGACAAATTTGTGTTTATGAAGTTTGAACCATCCGGTATGGTGGATCATCCGAATATTAAAACAACAACGTCGCTGGTAGATTTTGTATTCCGTGCACTCGCATATGAATATTTAGGAAGAACAGATCTTGTACATGTTTTAGACAAGCCTGAAGTGAGTAACCTGGGAGAGGAAGATGAACTGACGTTATTAGAAAAACCAGAGTTAAGCAGTGTAAGAATAACAGCGCCATCATCAAATGGAAATGGTCAGCATAAAGTGGCGGTCAAACCTGTTACGGTAAAAGCTGAATCAGGACTGGATGCGATGAATGCTGCAGCTAAAAGCATGCAGAGCGATGCGCCATCATGTAACACCTGCGGACATATAACAATACGCAGCGGCACTTGCTATAAATGTTTGAACTGCGGAAATAGCATGGGTTGCAGTTAACAGGTCAGTGAGTCATTTGTAAATGGGCATTAGGATAACGATTGATTGCCGGAGAGCTACTTCGCTTTTGCTGATACCTTCAGCAAAATTTACGTATGGAACCTAAAGTACTTATTGTAGTAAAAGGAGGGCAGGTGCATAGTATTTATGTAAGCGATGAAGCGATCAATGTTGAGGTAGTAGTTAATTTCGATAAAGGCAACCTCTTAACTGCCGGTTCTGCTGAGAATGAATTAAAAATGAAAGCTGAAGGATTAATCTCCTTGAATTAGCCTGCCCGCAATTTTCCTCCCTGATCCGGGCCCAGCGAAAGCAGGGCTTTTTTTTGGAAAGTATTTATTACGAATATTTTAGACCCCGCTCCATCAATTATTCACAACTTAAAAGATGCTGCGCTACAACACGGCTTTTAGTATTGCGAAATTTTTTGACCCTGCACAGATTTTGCAGTTCTGATCTCATGAAGAAAATGCTTGAAGGTCAAATTGCAATAATAACCGGGGCCAGCAGCGGTATTGGCGAAGCCTGCGCAAAAAAGCTGGCGGAAGAAGGTGCCACAGTAGTTGTAAATTATGCTACCAACCCAGACGACGGCAATAAGGTTGTTAAGGCAATTGAAGATAAAGGTGGCCGTGCGATAGCGATACATGCGGACGTAAGTAAAGAAGAGGATGTAATAAATATGTTCAGGCGAACAATTGATGAATTCGGGACCGTGGATATTCTAATTAATAATGCAGGAATACAAAAAGATGCGCCGCTCACCTCATTAAGTTTGGAAGACTGGAACAAAGTAATCAGCATCAACCTTACCGGGCAATTCCTATGTGCAAAAGAAGCAGCCAAAGAATTTATGCGCAGGGGAGTTGTAAAAGAAAAAAGCGTAGCGGCAGGAAAGATTATTTGTATGAGTAGTGTGCATGAAGTAATTCCATGGGCCGGCCATGATAATTACGCCAGCAGTAAAGGAGGTGTAATGATGATGATGAAGAGCCTGGCCCAAGAGCTGGCACCTTTTAAAATACGGGTGAATAGTATTGCACCGGGCGCTATTCAAACACCAATTAATAAGGACGCATGGGGAACAAAAGAGGCACTTGAAAATTTACTGAAGTTAATTCCATACGGGCGCATCGGCCAGCCGGAAGATGTTGGTAAACTCGCAGCATGGCTTGCAAGCGACGAGTCTGATTATATTACCGGCACTACTATTTTTATTGATGGAGGGATGACGTTATATCCCGGCTTTGCAGGAAATGGATAACACTTCCATTGATTCTGCTTGTGTTTTAAAAGCGCTTGTTTATTTTATCGTAGTATGATATTTTGATATTACATTGTTATATCAAAATGCCACCATGAGAAAATTCATCCTTCCCGCTGTTTTATTTTTTGCTTTTACGGCTAACGCTCAACAGGCAAAAGAAGTTTTGTTACCTAACGGCTGGCGGTTGAGCCCCGCGGGAAAACAAATACAATTAGGAGATCTTCCCTTAAATATGACAGTCAGCCCAAATGGCAGGTGGATCGCAGTTACTAATAATGGGCAAAGCACTCAAAGCATAGAATTAATTGATGTAACTAAAGAACGGCTGGCAGATTCTGTTACAATCGCTAAATCCTGGTACGGCCTTCAGTTTACACAGGATGGAAAATTTTTACTGGCTTCCGCAGGAAACGATAACCAGGTGTTGGTATACAATACAAATAATAACAAACTAAACCGTATTGATAGTTTTGTGCTCGGTAAAAAATGGCCCGAAAAAATTTCTCCTGCCGGACTTGCAATCGATGATGTGAACAAAATGCTTTATGTAGTGACGAAGGAAAATAACAGTTTGTATGTATTTAACTTGCTGACCAAAAAAATCGAGAACCAATATAAACTGGATGGCGAAGGATATGCCTGTATATTAAGTGCAGACAGGAAAAATTTATACATCAGTTGCTGGGGATGCGATAGAGTAATTGTCTTTAATACTAAAACAAAATCTGTTCAAACAACTATAGGCGTTGGCGATAATCCCAATGAATTATTATTGACAAAAAATGGCCGCTGGTTATTTGTTTGTAATGGAAATGATAATTCTGTTTCAATAATCGATACAAGATCCAACACAGTTATTGAAACATTAAATGCGGCTTTATATCCCGGGGCACCCAGCGGCTCAACCACCAATGGCGCTGCATTAAGCAATGACGAAAGAACTTTGATTGTTGCTAATGCCGATAATAATTGTTTAGCCGTATTTGATGTAAGCGTTCCCGGTAAAAGTGTAGCAAAAGGATTTATTCCTACGGGATGGTATCCAACAAACGTAAAAGTAATCAACAATAAAATTTATGTAACAAATGGTAAAGGACTCACTTCACTACCCAACCCTTATGGTCCTAAACCAGTTGCTGCCAACGAACAGGTAGTATACCAGCAGGGTGATGTAAACAGGCCAAAACAAGTACAATATATCGCCGGGCTTTTTAAAGGGACACTTAGCATTATTAATATGCCCGACGAAAAAATGCTTGCTGCCTATTCAAAGCAGGTTTACCAGAATACGCCATATACAAAAGAGAAAGAATTACTAAGCGATGGTGAGACGGGTAACCCTGTTCCAATGAAAGTAGGAGATAAGAGTCCTATTAAACATGTATTCTATATCATAAAAGAAAACCGGACTTATGACCAGGTATTGGGTGATATAAAAGAAGGAAATGGCGATCCGGGGTTAGTATTATTTGGCGAGAATGTTACGCCTAACCTGCACGCACTTGCTAAACAATTTGTATTACTTGACAATTTTTATGTGAATGCTGAAGTAAGTTCAGACGGTCACAACTGGAGCATGGGAGGATATGCAACCGATTATCTTGAGAAAACATGGCCCACAAGTTATGGCGGACGCGGTGGTAATTATGATGGCGAAGGAAACAGGGCCATCGCCAATAATAAAGGAGGTTTTATTTGGGAAAATTGCCAGAGAAATAATGTGGGCTTTCGGTCTTATGGCGAATTCGCTGACAATGCAAAACCAAATATTCCCATATTAAAGAATCATGTTTGTCCATATTATACAGGCTGGGACATGGCAACTAAAGACACTACACGTTTTCAACAGTGGAAAAAAGAATTTGATTCTTTAGTTTCAAAAAATGCCGTTCCGCAATTAAGTACACTGCGATTTGGCAATGATCATACAGAAGGTCTGAGAAAAGGGCGTCCAACACCATATGCTCATGTTGCAGATAACGACCTGGCAGTAGGACTATTTATTGAACACTTAAGCAAAAGTCCTATATGGAATGAGTCTGTAGTTTTTATCCTGGAAGATGATGCCCAAAATGGTTCTGACCATGTGGATGCGCACAGGAGCACCACGTACGTCGCTGGAGGTTTTGTAAAAAGAGGTTTTGTTGATCACACATTGTATACGACCACTTCTGTATTGCGTACAATAGAATTAATCCTGGGTATGCCGCCAATGACGCAATACGATGCTGCTGCCACATCAATGTGGAGATGCTTTAATAAGCAGGCAAATTCAACAGGTTATACATCATTGCCAGCAAGGATAAACCTGAACGATAAAAATACAGGTAGCAATGCTTTACAAAGAGCTTTTGAAAAGATGGATTTTGCCAGCGAAGATGCTGTTCCTGACCTGGAGTTCAACAAATTATTGTGGAAGGCATTAAAGCCCGACCAGCCGTATCCTTCCCCTAAAAGAGCAGCCTTTGTAAAAGTTTCTAAAAAAGATGATGATTAAACAATTAAACAATTAAACAATTCGGCAATTTGACAATTTCACAATGAGTGAAGCCTGATTTCTAAATCGAATGTCGGATCGATTGCCAGATTGACTAATTCTATTACCATTCTTCCTTTCTCTTTTACCATTTATCTATAACGGCTGTGTGTGCCTGTAATGTTGGGTCAACTTTGCGTACCAATAAGCACAAAATCTTCGTTATGAGAAAGCTACTATCAACCCTATCCATTATCATCCTATGCTCAGCCGCGGCTGCCGCTCAATCTGTTAGCGGATCTGTGAAGGATGCGGATAATAAATTATTAATCAATGCCACCGTTCAGTTGCTGAACGCAAAAGATTCATCCATTGCCAAATTCGCCGTTACAGATGCTAACGGACATTTCAAGTTCGGAACAATTAAAAATGGCCGCTATGTTATAGGAGCCTCGTTTGTAGGATATGCTCCAAAATATTCTGCTGTGTTTGAATATAGCGGAAGCGAGATCAGTGTTCCTGAACTTAGTTTATCAAAACCAACAGGAGCATTATCTAATGTAACTGTCACTTCTAAAAAACCGATGGTAGAAGTAAGAGCTGATAAAACTATCCTTAATGTGGAAGGCAGCATTAATGCCATAGGTCAGGATGCACTTGAACTGCTTCGTAAGTCACCGGGTGTACTGGTAGACAAAGACGAGAACATTTCTTTGAGTGGAAAAAACGGTGTGCAGGTTTATATAGATGGAAAGCCTTCACCTTTGGGAGGTAAAGATCTGTCTGATTACCTGAAAACAATTCAGAGCTCACAGATAGAATCAATTGAACTGATCACGAACCCATCAGCTAAATATGAAGCTGCCGGTAACGCGGGTATCATCAATATTAAATTGAAAAAAAATAAAGCATTCGGAACAAATGGTTCAGTGAATGCGGGTTACTCAATCGGTGTTTATCCAAAATATAATACCGGTATCGCTTTAAATAATCGCGGAAAGAAATGGAATCTGTTTGGTAATTATAACTATAACAATAACAAAGGCGAACAACACGTAGATATTTATCGCTTGCAACTCGATACTTTATTCGATCAGCATTCTCTTTTTTCTAACCATGGAGAATCGCACAACTTTAAAGCAGGCGCAGATTACTATGCTACTAAAGTGAGCACATTCGGTGTAATGGTAACGGGTGGATTTTCAGAAGGAGAAGGGGGCAATTCGAGCCGCACACCAATTATATACCAGCCTTCCAAAGTAATAAACAGGATACTGGTTGCCGAGAACAGTTCAACATCAAAGCGGGATAATACCAACTATAACTTTAACTACCGTTATGCAAATGCAAAAGGCGCAGAATTGAATGTTGATGCTGATTATGGAATGTTCCGTATTAAATCAGATCAGAACCAGCCTAATATTTATTATGATGCTACAGGTAATAATATCCAGAGCAGAGTTTCTTACAATATGCTGTCGCCAAATAACATTGATATGTATTCTGTAAAAGCAGATTATGAACAAAATTATAAAAAAGGCAGGCTTGGTTTTGGCGGTAAGTTTTTTAATGTAAAAAGCGATAATAATTTCCAGCGATTTAATGTAATCGGCAGTGGTAAAATAAAAGATACACTTAGAAGTAATGGGTTTAATTATAAAGAGAACATCAACGCCTTGTATGTAAATTATAACAAGCCATTTAAAGGGTTTATGATACAGTTTGGAGTAAGAATGGAAAATACTACTTCAAAGGGTAGCTCAAGCGGATACAAAATAAATAATGGTTCTTACGTTACCTATGATTCCACATTTACTAAATCATACAACGACTTTTTTCCAAGTGCGGCGATCACGTTCAATAAAAACCCAATGAGCCAGTTTACTATTAATTATAGCCGGAGAATTGATCGTCCTGTTTACCAGGATCTGAATCCGTTTGAATTTAAACTGGATGAATATACTTTCCAGAAAGGTAATACCCAGTTAAGACCACAATACACAAACAGTGTGGGTTTCGTTCACGTGTATAAATACAAGCTCACTACTTCAATTAATTACAGCCATGTGAAAGATGTATTTACACAATTGATTGATACAGCTGAAAGATCAAAAGCATTTGTAACAAAAAAGAACCTGGCTGACCAGGATATTGTAAGCCTGAATGTCAGTTATCCTTTTCAATACAAATGGTACAGCCTGTTTTTTAATGTGAACGCTTACTATGCGCATTACAAAGCGAACTTTGGACCAGGCCGTGTAGTGGACCTGAATGCTTTTGCAACTAACTTATATGCACAGCAAACATTTAAGTTAAGTAAAACCATAACCGGCGAGCTGAGTACATTCTTTAATTCTCCGACGGTACAACAGGGAACGTTTAAGAGTCGCATTATAACCGGGACAGATATCGGGTTATCGAAAGTTATTTTTGCAGGAAAAGGAACAGTTAAAGCAACTATGACTGATGTATTTCATACACTTCGGTTTACGGGTGTGAGTGAATTCGCTGGACAATATACCAGGGTGCAGAGCCATTGGGAGAGCCAGCAGTTCAGGTTAAACTTCTCTTATCGTTTTGGTAGCAACCTGGTAAAAGCTGCGAGACAACGTAAAACTGCAGCAGACGAAGAAAGCAAACGTGTAGGACAAGGTGGTGGCGGATCAATCGGAGGAAATTAATTTTATATTTTTTTTTTAAAGATAATTTTGAATGAAGAGAGCCGCAGTAATGCGGCTCTCTTTTTAATTCATTATCTGGAAAGGAAATATGTCCTGGCACATCATTCAATATTTATCATGCAAAATTCAACCTAGCTCATAAAACGTCTCTTGTTGAACGAAGCAATCCTAAGCCTGCAAAAAAGAAAATAAGACCGAGGATCCCGTAAACAGTAATTGCTCTTGTGCTTCGTCCGCCGGCTGCATTTACATAGTACCAGGCGGCTGCAATGAGGCCCACAATTCCTAATACTGTGAGAATAACTGCAAATAATTTCTTTTCCCGCATAAAATAATTTACTAAGTCATTCACAAACAATGTGCCCGAGAAATTTTTAAGTTGAATGTTGAATGCTAAATTTTAAATGGGCTAACCATTACAGAGTGTTGGAATTATTCATTCAACATTTAGCATTCAACATTCAACTTAATTCACGCAGGTTCTACCCAGGCTCCATTCTCTTTTATCAGGTTGATGAGTTCATCGACAGCGATAGAGTCTGTCACATTTCTTTTCATCACTTCTTTGCCTTTGTATAAAGTGATCTTACCGGGTCCGCTGCCCACATAACCGAAATCAGCATCCGCCATTTCGCCCGGGCCATTTACAATGCAACCCATAATAGCGATCTTAACGCCTTTGAGATGGTGCGTTACTGAACGGATCTTCGCAGTTGTTTCCTGCAGATCAAATAATGTTCTGCCGCATGAAGGGCAGGAGATATATTCTGTTTTAGAGATACGTGTTCTGCTTGCCTGTAATATGCTGAAAGCGGTACTGTTAATGAATTGCTCAGGCGATTCATTATTCGAATAATTTCTTCCCGATGCATTTAACTGGGCAGAAATTTTATAGGAGCCTGATGTCATTCCTAAACAAATACCATCACCAAAACCATCCAGCAGTAAAGCGCTGCATTCGGTAGCATAATGAATTAAATGTTCATCAGCAGTTTTTCCATTACTGTCAGATATAATAACAACAGGATTTTTTATCGCCCTGTTCAGTAATTCAATAAACATTCTTCTAACCGCGGCCATCGCATGTTCATTGGTACTGCTTAGGCAAATAATTACGGTTGGGTCATGGGCAATTTTATCCAGGTAAGTAAAGTCATTAATATTTGTATCGTCATTAAAGCAATCGATCATTACGAAATTTAATCTTTCACTTTTATCTGTTGCCTTAACATAACCACTATCCTGGAAAATGGGATAATATTTTGAATGATCCGCAACGGATGCCCATACTTCAGGATAAACGATCACTTTCAATGTTCCGGGTAATGCAAAATTGATTTGCTCATGGCCGGTAAAAATATAATCAGCGGCCGTATCGCCTATCTTCCATTTATCTGCTTCAGCATCATAATTATAACCTATCGCAGACAAATGTTTCGGCTGAATGTTTTCAATTTTACTTAAGTCAGCAATTACAATTGGAACTTGTTTATTCCCTGCATTTTCAACAGCAAAGGTTTCTCTTCTCTGGTAATGAAAAGGATCGTAAGGTAATTTTTCAACCCCGGGGATAAAAGAAGATTGCGGACGGGAGATCGTATATCTTTTGAGGATATCCCGGCAAACCGGGATCTCTAATTCAGGGTCTTCGGTTAAAGAAACGCGAATGGTATCGCCCAATCCGTCCTCCAGCAAAGTGCCTATTCCGGCTGCGCTTTTTACTCTTCCATCTTCACCATCACCAGCTTCTGTTACCCCGAGGTGTAAAGGATAGCATTCGTTAAATTCCTGCATCATGGTATGTACAAGCATGCGATACGCCTGCACCATCACCTGCGGGTTGCTGGCCTTCATACTTAGCACGATGTTGTGATAACTTTCATTTCTTGCAATACGTAAAAATTCCATCGCACTTTCTACCATTCCCATAGGCGTATCCCCGTAGCGGCTCATAATGCGGTCGCTTAATGATCCGTGGTTGGTGCCTATCCGCATCGCCGTTCCATACTCTTTGCAAATACGAACAAGCGGAGTAAATCGCTCCCTGATCCGTTCAATTTCTTCGAGGTAATCACTATCAGTGTACTCTATTAGTTCGAATTTTTTTTTGTCCACGTAATTGCCAGGATTCACTCTTACTTTCTCAACAATCCTCGCTGCAATTTCTGCGGCATTGGGCGTAAAATGAATATCTGCTATAAGTGGTGTGTTGTATCCTCTTTTATGTAATTCATTTTTTATATTCACCAGGTTCTCTGCTTCATTTTTACTTGGTGCGGTAATTCTAACCAGTTCTGCACCTGCTTCAATACAGCGAATCGATTGTTCAACAGTCGCAATCGTATCCATCGTATCCGTAGTGGTCATGGTTTGCATGCGGATAGGATTGAAATTGCCCAGGGTAAGATCACCTACCTTAACTTCTCTTGTTGCTAACCGGCTATATTTTGATAATGAATTACAATACAATTGCATGAGCGGCACTGTG
>JAQBNK010000068.1 GCA_028288595.1 Chitinophagaceae bacterium | reverse complement strand
AGGTATAAAAAAGCCCGGTGCGAAAGAACCGGGCGCTGTAGAATGAAAAGGAACCAGAAAACGTTTAACCGTTTTGCTGTTGCCCATAGCTTTCAAAGACTTTTCCAAACTCTGCATTATTAAAGTCTTTACCAGTTTTTTAACAGCCCCTGCATTGCTCTGGCGATAAGATTTTTTATCAAATTGTATTTGATTATAAAAAACAGTTTATAACTTTCGCAATTCACTCATTAAACTACTCGCTTATGGCAAAGGCTACTAAAAAAAAGGCTGCGAAAAAAGCAGCATCTAAAAAAACCGCTAAGAAAACCGCTCCTAAAAAAGCTGTAAAAAGAGCTGCGAAAAAAGCATCGCCTAAAAAGGCTGCGAAAAAGACAGCGAAGAGATCAGGTCCTAAAAAAACTGCAAAAAAAGCTGCGTCAAGAAAAGCTGCTCCGAAAAAAGCAGCAAAAAAATCAGCGAAGAAAGCTGCAAAAAAAGCTGCTCCGAAAAAAGCAGCAAAAAAATCACCTGTAAAAAAAGCAGTTAAGAAAGCTGCAACAAAAAAATCTGCAAAGAGGGCTGCACCTAAAAAGGTTGCAAAAAAAACAGCGAAAAAAGCCAGTCCTAAAAAAGCTGTGAAGAAAGCCGCACCTAAAAAATCGACCCCGGTTAAATCAGCTCCAAAAAAAGCTGCACCTCGTAAAAATGTTGCGACAAATGATGAAGTTAAAAACATGGCAAAGCAGGAACCTGTAAGCGAACCTGTTGCCAATGAACCAATGGAGATGCCGGCTGATGACAATAACGGAGGCAATGCACCTGAACAACAACAAGAAAATAACGGGTAAAAAAAGTACTTCGATCTAATAAAAAAGCTGCGGTATAAACTGCAGCTTTTTTATTAAATTATTTTAAGAAGTTATACGAATTGGCTTCAACTCCTGAAAATCAAAAAATTATACCAGCATCCTCAGCGGTTCTTCCAATAATCCTTTTAATGTTTGCAAAAATGCTGACCCGGTTGCGCCATCAACAACGCGGTGATCACAACTCAATGTCACTTTCATTACATTTCCCGGTTTCACCTGGCCATCTTTTACAACGGGTATTTGATTGATCGCACCAATAGCCAGTATACATGCATCGGGTGGATTAATGATCGCAGTAAATTGATCAATTCCAAACATCCCAAGATTACTAATAGTAAATGTGCTGCCCTCCCAATCTGATGGCTGCAATTTTTTATCTTTTGCTTTCTGTGCTAAATCTTTTACTTCCGCAGCGATCTGGCTTAAACTTTTTCCATCCGCGAAACGTACTACCGGAACAAGCAATCCTTCTTCTACGGCAACCGCCACGCCAATATTTACATGATGATTGATACGGATCTTTTCTCCCAGCCAACTGCTGTTTACTTTTGGATGTTGTTTTAATGCTACAGCCACCGCTTTGAGCACCATATCATTAAAACTGATCTTAACCTTACTCACTTCATTGATACGACCGCGGGCTGCAACAGCCGAATCCATATCAATACTCATCGTTAAATAAAAATGCGGCGCAGTAAATTTACTTTCAGCCAGCCTGCGTGCAATGGTTTTACGCATTTGCGAAACCGGAACTTCTTCGAAATCTACCTGGCCTGCAGGAACAGAAGAACGTTGACTGCCGGAAGTTGATAGTTGGCTTTGTGCAGCCGGCGCAGCTTGTTGAGGTGTAAATTCGTCCACATCACGTTTGGTAATTCTTCCGTTATCGCCACTGCCTTTTACATATTTTAAATCGATGCCTTTATCTTCTGCTAATTTTTTTGCAAGCGGTGATGCCAGTATTCTTCCTTCATTAACTACCTGTTGCGAAGCTTGCTGGTTTGTATTTTGTTGAGCCCCATTGCTGCCGGCTCCTGCATTTTGTACCAGGGGATTGGGTGGCGCTGTATCACCTTCCGCTTTTTGCTGATCTTCCGGGGATTTAGGAGCCGCGTCATTTACACCACCGGCTTTTACAGCATTTACCAAAGCATTTACATCTGTTCCTTCTTTGCCAATAATACAAAGCAGGTCATTCACTGCGATCTTTTCACCACCCTTCGCACCGATATATAAAAGTTTGCCCGATTTATAACTCTCCAGTTCCATCGTCGCCTTATCAGTTTCTATTTCAGCCAGCACTTCGCCTTTAGTTACATCATCGCCCACTTGTTTGTGCCATGCAGCAATTACGCCTTCCGTCATCGTATCGCTCAGCCGGGGCATCAGCACAACATCATCCATATTTAAATTGGAAGCGGGCTTTGTTTCGGTAATATTATTTGATTGTTGAGGAGCAGCAGCCTGTTGTGGTTTCGTTTCCGGTTTCGGTTGTTCTGCAGCTGGTTTTTCACCGCCTTTATTTTGTTCTATTAATGAAGCCACATCTTCTCCCTTTTTACCAATGATAGCCAGCAGATCATTCACCTGGAGTTTTCCGCCGTTCTGTGCACCTAAATGAAGGATCGTACCATCCTGGTAACTTTCCAGTTCCATGGTCGCTTTATCTGTTTCGATCTCAGCCAGTAAATCGCCTTTCTTTACGCTATCGCCAACCTTTTTGTGCCATGCTGCAATAACCCCTTCTGTCATCGTATCGCTCAACCGGGGCATTAAGATCACTTCTGCCATAAATATCCTTTTTGCGAGTGGTAAACGTTAAAAATAGAGCCGTGAAATTACAGCAAAAAGGATAAGTCGCAACAGGTTAAAATTTTTTGTTATGAGCCGGGCGATATAACATTTCTCATCGTCCCTTGCGTCGGTAACTATATACGTGTTGGGACAGACAAACAATAAAAAGTAACGTTCATATATTTGTGCTAAAAAATCCAGATCATCAGTCTGGGCGACACCAAATTAATGCCTTGCAACCCTGATACTCGAATATTTATAGTAGTTATCTTTATATTGACTTTGATAATCCAGGAGCATTGAATCTCTCGTAATTACCCCTGTTATCTTAATATACCCTAAAGTATAACCACCATTCCACCACGGCCATCCGAATGCTGATACAATGCTTTTTCCATCCGCTGTATCTTTTAAAGAGACAATTAGTGGGCTGTGGATAGTAGGAGTGGGACCGATTCCCCCTATGTAAGCTTTAAAAATGATTTGTGGCCTAAAGTCTGACCCTGGTACACTGCCTGTTACAAAAGGTCCAGTTCCATTTGAAAACATATAGGTAACCTTTGGGCTATAAGTATCATAGAATGCCTGGTTAAAATAGATAAAATTGCTGCTATCTGCGGCTGTGGCTTTCGTAATAATAAAAGAACCGGTGTCACTACCCATTTTCTCGCCATAAGCGCTTAAATTACCGGGCGAGCTGTACACGTATTTACATGGACTGATAAAACTATAGGACCCTACTAAACTATCTCTTCTAACGGGGGGCGAGGTTTGTAATGGCGGCGCAACTGGTATCAACACTGTTGAATCCTTCACCTTTTCTACGTTATCTGGACTTTTAGAGCATCCCCATAGAACAATGAAGCAGCTAAACAGAAATAACAAACGGACAATCATAGAAGTGTTTGATCCAAAATAATGTTTTTAATTTATTGTACCCAGTATTTTATTTCTTTTCTTCGGCTTTCTTTGAGGGCGGCTCTTCATTTCTCACGTAGATAATAAAACTTGCGTCGTTGCATTACTGGAAAGAAATAACAAGGTTAAACTCATATTCATAAAAATTCTCCTTTGACTTTAAAGGATATGGTAAAACTGCACGTAGATAAATCTGCTACTGTTTTTACCGATTCTTTAAATGCTTATAAAGGATTAGATAAACACTTTTCAAGACATGAGATAGTAAACCATGATCAGGATGAGTATGTGCGTGGTATTGTTTATACAAATAGGGTAGAGGGCTTCTTTTCAATTTTAAAGCGTGGTATCTACGGTATTTATCATCAGGTATCAGCAAAGCACCTGCACCGCTATTGTGATGAGTTTTCCGCTCGTTATAATACAAGAGAGATTAAAGACAATGAGAGATTTGAATTAGCTGTTAAGAATAGCGAAGGCAGATTAAAGTACAATGATCTTACACAAAAATTATAGAAACCTTCGGGCTTCTTTTTTTATATTTACAGTATCGCAAAAGCAGCTAAGAAAAAAGCACCAAAGAAACGTGCAGAACAGTACGAGCCTAAATTAAAAGTGAATGCTTCCTTTGATGATCTTATTGCATTGTCAGTAAATAAGAAGCCGGAAGAAAAGAAACCATCTAATAAACCTTAAAACGCTCCCAGATGTTATATATATGGATTGCAATAGCGGTATTTATTATTTCTTCTGTGCTTGTCTATGCAATAACTCACAAAAAGTACATAGGAAAGAACGCTGAAGAAAAAGGAGTGTATAAAGCCCAATACTTTAGAGGGATGTTTGCTTCTAGTTTGTTCTTTACCGTCGTTGTGATGTTAATTATAAAATTATTTCAGGGCTAAATTTTTTTACCCCAACCTGTCCCAACACGTATATAGTTACCCTTGCGTCGCACTCTTGAGCGTTCAGCCCGGGATGAGCTCTGAGATTAATAATCAATCTCCATCTTCAACCTTTCCTTCAATTCTCTAACCAGCGGATATTGTTCGGCAATCTTTTCAAAACGCTGGCGGCTGTTCATCGTCATGTGAGATGGCAACTCTTCCTTCACGCTGTCTTCCACGATCACATTAAAACTGATACCGCGGTTATTAAACGCCTGCTGTATACAATCAATCAAAATTGTTTTTTCCTGCTCGATAAATTTCTGTTGGGTAAACGCCTGCACTTTTACCGTAAAGCGCAGATCGTTTTCAATCTCCACTTTAGCCAGTTTAAAAGTATTGGCCGAAGAATGTTTTTTTTGCGTGGCACTTAGTTTAGCTGCATACTCGTTCCAGCAATGCATTAATTTTTCATACACCAGCGGCTCAGCTTCCTTTACTTCTTCAATAGAATATTTATCGCCGTATTGGGCCTTTAATGCTTCCAGCAAACTCTTTTTCGGAATTTTTGTGGCTACAGGATGCGGTTGACTTACCGGGGAAACCGTTACAGGTTTCGCCGCAACAACGACAGGTTCTGCTATTTTTTGTTCAGCCGTTTTTACTTTTTCAACAGGTTGGTTAATAAAAAGTTTAGCCTCCTGTTTAGAAGTTGGTATTACCGTCTGCACAGTTTGCTGAATAGAAGGTACAGGCTTAAACTTTATGGCAATCGGACTATCAAGCCGTTTTTTTTTGACTAAAGAATTGTTTTCAGAAGTCAGTTCAATGGCCTGCTGCAGGAAATTTAATTTGATAATCGTCAGTTCAACATGCAATCTTTTATTGCGGGCCATTTTATAATTGATCTCCGCTTCGTTCAAAATATTTAAGGCACTCACTAAATAAGAAGCGCTTGTTTTTTGAGCGACCGTAATATACCTGTCCTGCATTCCTTCAACCACATCAAGCAAAACAGCGGCTCTTGCATCTTTACTGACCAAAAGATTTCTTGTAAATTCTGCAAAGCCGTTCAGCACTAAATCACCCTCAAAACCTTTACGGTTTATTTCATCATACAATAACATGGCACCCGCTAAATCCTGCTGCAACAAATAATCAAGCAGCCTGAAATAATAATCGTGATCAAGAATGTTTAAATGCTCGAGTGTATTCTGGTAAGTGATTTCACCATTGGTAAAACTCACGATCTTATCCATGATACTTAGCGCATCCCGCATACAACCTTCGCTCTTCTGTGCGATCACCTGCAATGCAGGCTTCTCCGCTTTAATATTTTCCTTAACAGCAATTTCTTCCAGGTGTTCAACCGTATCGCTGGTGGTAATTCTTTTAAAATCGAATATCTGGCAGCGGGATAAAATTGTTGGAAGTATTTTATGTTTTTCAGTAGTCGCTAAAATAAAAATTGCGTAAGAAGGTGGTTCTTCCAGTGTTTTCAAAAACGCATTGAAGGCGCTTGCACTTAACATGTGTACCTCATCCACGATATACACTTTATACTTACCTGCCTGCGGTGCGAACCTCACCTGCTCAACGAGTGAGCGAATATCATCCACCGAATTATTCGAAGCCGCATCCAGTTCATGAATATTAAAAGAAGTTCCCTCATTAAAACTTTTACAACTGTTACATTCATTACAGGCTTCCCCATCAGGTTGCAAGTTTTCGCAGTTGATCGTTTTTGCTAAAATTCTCGCACAGGTTGTTTTACCAACACCCCGCGGACCGCAAAACAAAAATGCATGCGCCAGTTGCTGATTTTTAATTGCATTTTTTAAAGTGGTGGTAATATGCGACTGCCCCACAACCGTATCAAACGCCTGTGGCCTGTACTTCCTTGCTGAAACGATGAACTTATCCATAAACTGGTTGCAATATAGAAATTAGGGATGAGTGATGACTAACCGGTAACGAGTGGTTTTGCACATTTTATCTAACAAAATGAAGAAGCCGGATTTATATATGAGTAATGAATGATGAGTAATCAGTAATCAGTAATGAGAATAGCCGCACTCATCACTCATTACTCATCATTTATATTCCATTTCCGGGTGCCTTTCAAACGGCTTATTTCTGTCGAAAAGAAAACGGTATGTAATCATTCTGCGGCTCTGGTCAGCTCCGAGGCTTTTATAAATGTTGATCATCTTTGGGTTCCAGTCGCCGGCCCAGCCCATTTCATAAACATCATACCACCCCTTATGCTGAATTAATAAAGCACCTTCATAGATCATAAAAGAATCAACTCCCAAAGACTGGTATTTTGGAACAATTCCGAATGCAACACCGGTTGCAATTTTACACTGACCGGTTCGCTTCATCCATAACAGTCTCAACTTCTCTATCGGTCCCAGCTTCCCGTTAAAATGTTTGAAGTATTGATTAATGTCCGGAATGTTGATCCACATGGCGATGGGTTCATTTTTATAATACGCAAACCACACCAGTCTTTCATCCATAATGGGTTTCATTTTATCAAACAACTTTATCACCTGTTCTTTAGTGATCTCTTTTGCTTCGCCGTGCTGCGCCCATGCGGCATTATAAACTGTCGCGAATTCTTCAGCATGTTTATCAAGATTTGAAAGCTTTACATGCCGGGCTTCGTAACCCAGTTTCGATTTAAATTTTGTATGACGTTCAGAAAATTTCTCGGGCAGTGGTGTATTCACTCCCATTGCATAATAATACTGGTTGTAATAATTCTGAAAACCGTATCCTTCAAAAAGTGCCTGGTAATATGGCGGATTAAATGACATTCCATAGATCGGTTCTTTTTCAAAACCTTCCACCATTAATCCCCACCATTTATCACGGTCGCCAATATTAACAGGACCATCCATCGCTTCCATTCCTTTTTCTTTCAGCCATTCCTTTGCAGCGTTAAATAAAATATCCGCTGCAGGCTGGTCATCTATAGAATCAAAAAAACCGACTCCGCCCACGGGAAAATCGGTTCCTTTGTTCACGTATTTATTATTTGTAAAGGCGGCAATTCTTCCGATAGGCTGATGATTTTCATCATACAAAACCCATCTCTTCGCTTCGCCATGTTTTAAATACTTATTGGTGGCAGCATTAAAAACATCTTTTATTTCTTTATCCAGCGGCCTGATATAATTTGGATTGGCCGCATTCATTTTTACATTAACTATTATAAAATCCTTTTCCGTTTTATCATTATTTACTTCATGCAGATGCATATAAAATGCTTTCCGCAAATGTATGGTTTACTATTTTGATGCATAGCTATCTGTCGGCATTTTCCTGTCGTGATTATAGATATCTTTTCTAAAATTCAACTTACCATCCCTGTCTACCCACGAAGTGAAATAAACTATATAAACAGGCACGGGGGTTTTTAAATTCACTGAGGTTTCTTCACCTTTATTCATCAGTTCATTCACTTTTGCATAGTCGTATCCTTTCTGGTTACGCAATAAAAACTCGGCCAGTTTATCGGGTTCTTTCAGCCTGATACAACCGTGACTGAAACTACGGCTCACACGATCGAACAAAGGCTTATCCGGTGTATCGTGGAGGTAAATATTATAACTGTTAGGAAATACAAATTTTACTTTACCCAGCGAGTTCGAAGCGCCTGGCCTCTGTCTTATTTTTGGTAAACCTTCTTCAGTTCCCACAACTTCCATATCACGTGCAGCGAGATAACCATGTCCGCCACTTCTCATTCCCGGAAGGATTTCATTTTTTACAATACTGGGCGGAACATTCCAGTAAGGACTGAAAACAATATTTTTTATTTTATCATTAAAAAGCACTGTTGAAGATCCGGCTTTTCCCACGATCACCGGCATATCAAAAGCCATCTCTCCATTGTCATATGCACGCAGCACAAACTCCGGAACATTGATTACGATGTAATCTCCGCCGGATGGCATCTGTAAAGTTTTCGCTCTTTCCATATTCACTGCCACCTGGTTAATGCGGCTGCTGATCGGAATATTTATTTCATCAATAAATGCCTTATTGATTATTCCATCTTCTTTCAATCCAAATCTTTTCTGAAAATCACGAACTGCCATTTCCAGTTCGCTGGTAAACAATGGTGATGTATCGTCTGAACGAAGATCACCCAGCAAATGCAATTTTTTCTTAACCTGCGAAATCACAGGAGCCGAATGTCCCTGCTTAAATGATGCTTTAGGATAAGTGATCACGTCCCAGTCTTCGGTGCGGATGCTTGCAAGCGTATTCATTGCCTGTTGCAATCGTGAATACTGCAGGGAAGAAATAATGGGTGCTGAAGAACGGGAACTTGCTGCCGGATTTGAATTGGACGCAATTGAATTTTTTACAATTGCCTGCGAACTGATCGCCGTGTCTGGCGCTGTTAAAGCTTTGGAAGTTTTACAACTCACGAAAAGAATTCCTGTCACTGCGCTAATCACTAACTGTGCTAACTTTCTCTTTTTCATCTTGCTCACATTTACCGTTTCTCACTAAAGCGACTGCAACAATACCTGCCGTTTCAGTTCTTAATCTTGTTTTACCAAGCGCCACAGGTAAATAATCATGCGATAATGCGAGCTCAATTTCTCCAGGTGCAAAATCTCCTTCGGGACCTATCAGTATTTGCACTTCATTTTCAAACCGCATTTCCGCTAATTCTTTCCTGCAGGTCTCTGCGCAATGACAAAGCAATTTGCGTGCCTGTAAATTTAGTTTTACAACCGCTTCAAATTCAGTGGCTTCGTGCAACACCGGTAACCAGGACTGTTTGCTTTGAAGCATGGCAGCAATTAAAATTCCCTGCATTCTTTCGAAACGAAAATGTGTGCGTTCAGTTCTTTTGGCAATGATGGGGATGATTTCAGTAACACCGATCTCGGTTGCTTTTTCTAAGAACCATTCAAACCTTGCATTGTTTTTTAAAATAGAAATGCCAATAAAAATTTTTCTTTCCTCCGGCTGAACTGTTTGGATATTTTGAACGGATACCGTTGCATGTTTTTTATGATCTGACTGAAGTATAGCATCTGCTGTTAAACCTTTGCCATTGGTCAAACAGATCATCTCACCTTTCTTCATTCTTAAAACCTGAATGCAATGCTTACTTGTTTCCTCATTTAAAGAAATAAGAGAAGAAGATTCAATTAAAGAAGGTTCGTAGAAAAAAGGAATGTCCATTAATTAGCAAATTACTCACGAAAGTATTGATATTATGGTGTTCGTGAATGCTTCGCATTTAGCAAAAGAGAATAGGTAAATGAGCAGATGAGAAAATTAGCAAATGAAAATCCAGCGTTACTTATAAACGCCAAATGAGAATGGCATTTGCTAATTGCTAATTATCCAATTTGCTAATTAAAAAGGCGCTTCTCCATCAAATCCATCATCAAATTCGCCGCTGTTCATACGGCTTCCTTTTTGAATAAAGAATTTTCCACCACCTTCATTGCCCTGGCCGGCGGTACCTGCGGGGCCTGCAGGAGAAGGAGGCAAAGGTTTCCAGTTCCCGCTACCAGGTTTAAATCCACCTTTATCATCGCCATCCCATTCTTCAAATTTTTGAATATGAAGTAATGCTCTCAGCTTAATTGTTTCCAGTTGACCGTTACGGTGTTTAGCGATACGAATATGTGTTTCACCGCGGGTGCTTTCGCCATTTTCATTGCTCATCACTTCGTAATATTCAGGGCGGTAAATGAACATTACCATATCGGCATCCTGTTCTATCGCACCAGATTCGCGAAGGTCACTCAATTGTGGCATCTTGCTTTCTTTCCGTGTTTCAACAGCACGGCTTAACTGGCTAAGTGCGATAATCGGTATACCTAATTCTTTTGCCAGCGCTTTTAAATTTCTTGAGATAGTACTAATCTCCTGTTCACGATTACCATTACGATCTGCCTGGCCGCTCATCAACTGCAGATAATCGATGATGATCATTCCAACTTTATGTTTATTTACCAGTCTCCTTGCTTTCGCACGGAATTCAAAAATGTTCAGCGCTGCAGTATCATCAATAAAAATGGGTGCCTGTTCCAAACGCTTGATGCCCTTTGAATGTAATTGCTGGTATTCGTATTCTTCCAGTTTACCTCTTGCAATTTTTTCCAGCATGATCTCGCTTTCAGCAGAGAGAATACGCTGAACCAATTGTGCGGCGCTCATCTCAAGGGAGAAGAATGCAACCGCGGTTGGTTTGGTAGGATGCAAGGCGGCATTCCTGGCGAGGTTCAATGCGAATGCTGTTTTACCAACCGAGGGCCTTGCAGCGAGAATAATTAAATCGGTTGGTTGCCATCCGTATGTTACACGGTCCAGGATCGGGAACCCGCTCGGCACACCTGAAATGTCGTCTGTCTTTGTTCTTAATTCATCGATACGGTTAATCGTTTTTGCAAGAACACTTCCAATATCATCATAATTTTTCTTCAGGTAATTATTGGTGATATTGAACATTTTAGTTTCACTGTCATCCAGCAAATCAAAAACGTCTGTAGAATCTTCGTAAGCATCGCCAATAATTTCTCCGCTGATGCGAATCAATTCACGCTGAATAAATTTTTGTAAAATGATACGTGCATGCGCCTCAATATTGGCAGCGGAAACAACCGAGTTCGTCAGTTTGGTAATATAATAGGGGCCACCAACAACATCGAGTTCTTCGTTCAGTTTTAATTCTTCAACAACGGTAAGAATATCAATGGGCATGCTCTTTTGCGCCAGCGATTGAAATGACCTGAATATTCTCTGGTGACCATCGACATAAAAACACTCTGGTCTTAAAATTTCGATAACATTATCCAGTGCGCTTTTTTCGAGCATAATTGCTCCAAGAACAGCTTCCTCGAGTTCGCGGGCCTGTGGAGGGACCTTACCATACATCATGGTACTCAAATCGATAGCGGGCTTGCGCCTGCTTTTTCTATCCTTATTTAAATTTGTCAGCTCCATTTGGCGGGTTATAGCAGATCAGTAAATGCTTTTAAAGGGTACTTTTTCTTTACAGAAACAGGACGGCGAATATAGTGGCAATAAAACCGGAAGCAAAAATTTTGAATGAGGAAATTTGCGAAATTTCATTACACACCTGACTAACATCAAATTAGCATTTATCCACACAATATTTAACTCAATCCACATCCCCTTCATGGTTTATTCACAATTTAAAAAAGTTTCCCGCCTTTTTTCCGGGAAATTCACACCGCGCTGTGCAGAAAGAAAATAAAGAAAACACGCCCTTCAAATGGAAAATAAGTGTAACTGTTGGGATGGGATTTCTGGTGGAAAACGCAGAGAAAGAAGTCAACTGTAAAAATTCAAAATTCAAACGGACTGCTGGCCATTTTTTACTTTTTACTTTTGAATTTTTACTTTCAAATATCCCTGAATATGCAGGTCCCTGGTTCTTTCCGCCCCTGGCAAAAATCCTACAATTCTCATTCAACTATATTTGCAATTAAGCAATTACCCAAAAGAAACATCGATGACTATTTCTTATAACTGGTTGTGTGATTATTTACCGGTAAAACCAGATCCGCAGGCACTTTCCATCATACTTACCTCCATTGGGCTTGAAGTGGAAAGTCTTTCCTCATTTGAAAGTATAAAAGGCGGGTTGAAAGGGGTTGTAACCGGCGAAGTTTTAGCATGCGAACAACATCCCAACGCGGATAAATTAAAGCTTACCAAAGTAAACATCGGTGAGCCTGAACCTTTACAAATAGTTTGCGGTGCACCAAATGTCGCTGTTAATCAAAAAGTTATTGTAGCCACAATCGGCACAACTATTTACCCGGTTAACGGTGAACCACTCACAATGAAAGCCGCTAAAATTCGCGGTATTGAAAGCCAGGGAATGATCTGCGCAGAAGATGAGATTGGAATCGGAACAAGTCACGCAGGCATCATTATTCTTCCTGGTAATATTAAACCGGGAACGCCTGCAGCAGCATATTTTGAAGCTTACAATGACTGGATCTACGAGATCGGGTTAACGCCCAACCGCATGGATGCGATGAGTCATTACGGTGTGGCTAAAGATGTTTGTGCTTATCTCAGTCACCATAATCAAAAAGAAACCAGGCCCATCAATATCTATAATAAAGAAATTAAAATTGAAGCCAAAGAAAAAATTGAAGTAAAGGTTGAAAATGAAGATGCGTGCCAGCGCTACAGCGGCATTGTGATAACAGGAATCGAAGTAAAAGAATCGCCGGCCTGGCTAAAAAATAAATTGACCGCCATCGGGCAAAGAACGATCAATAACATTGTTGATATCACGAATTTTATTCTGCATGAAACAGGCCAGCCTCTGCATGCATTTGATCTTGATGCGATAAAAGGAAAACAGGTAATTGTAAAAACGCTACCTGAGAATACCCCGTTTCAAACCCTGGATGAGAAAGAAAGAAAATTATCGGCAGAAGACCTCGTGATCTGCAATGCTGAAAACGGCATGTGCATCGCAGGTGTTTTTGGGGGATTGAAAAGTGGCGTTACTGTCAATACCAAAGCAATTTTCCTGGAAAGCGCCTGGTTTAATCCGGTGAGTATTCGCAAAACTTCATTAAGACATGACCTGAGAACTGAAGCAGCAAATCATTTTGAAAAAGGAGTTGATATTTCTAATACCGTGAATGTTTTAAAAAGAGCGGCGCAATTAATTGTTGAAGTAACAGGCGCTTCTATTGCCAGTGAAATAATTGATGTTTATCCTTCACCAAAAACAAAAGAGCAGGTTACACTGAGTTTTGACTATCTAAAAAAACTGAGCGGAAAAAAATATGATTCAACCACCATAAAAAATATTTTAGACGGATTGAATTTTGAGATCGTAAATGAAGATGAAAATAGTTTGACTGTTGCAGTGCCTTATAATAAACCAGATATTAGTTTAGCGGCAGACCTGGTGGAAGAAATTATCAGGATAGATGGCCTTGATAATATTGAAATACCCGCATCAATTACTATTTCTCCTTCAATCAACCACCTGGAAACAAAAGAGAATTTAAGAAGCAGGCTCGCCGGTGAATTAACGGGAATGGGTTTTATGGAGATACTTACCAATTCAATCACCAACAGCGCTTATTATAAAAATGAAGCGTTAAGTAATGCTGTAAAAATGATCAATAGTTTAAGTTCCGAACTTAACATCATGCGGCCTTCCATGCTTGAAACAGGTTTAGAAACCATCGCTTATAATCTTAACCGGAAAAATACGGATCTGAAATTATTCGAGATCGGTAAAACTTATTTTCAAAAAGAGCCCGGCGCTTATCTCGAAGAAGAAAAACTGGCTTTATATATTACCGGCGATCTTCAATCAAAATCCTGGAAACATCCGCAAGCCAAAACCGATCTTTTTTACCTGAAGGGAATCGTTCAATCTATTATTACCAATCTTGGTTTTTCAAATTGTAGTCTGATCAGCAGTGATAAGCAAGACGAGTTATCCATTTCATTGAATAATAAAATAATCGGTTCTCTTCAAATGGTTAATAGTCTTCAGCTCCAGGTATTTGGAATTAAACAACCGGTTTGTTATGCAGAAATAAATTTCAATTTATTATTAAGATCCGTTGAAAGACAAAATATAGTATATGAAGAGGTCTCTAAATTTCCTGCTGTGGAAAGAGATCTTGCAATTGTTATTAATAAATCTGTACAGTATGATGAGGTGAGCCGTTTAATTGATAACTTAAAGCTGAAAAAGTTACAGCAGATAAGGCTATTCGATATTTATGAAGGTGAGAAATTAGGTGAAGGAAAAAAATCTATGGCGCTTAATTTCATTTTCAGCGATACTGAAAAAACCCTGACAGATAAAGAAATTGACGGCCTGATGAACAGGCTAATGCAGACTTTTGAAAAAGAACTATCAGCAGAAATCCGGAAATAAAATGTCAACCCTCGACAACCAGTTTAAAAATCTACAGGATAAACTTCAACAATTATTGAAGCAATACCAGCTGCTGCAAAAAGAAAATCAAAAACTAAAAGAGGAACTGCAAAAAAGTGTGGAGACGACTTCTGAACACGAAAAAAATATCCATAAAATTAAAGAACAATTAGATGCCTCCCGCATGAAGGCAGGCGGCGTATGGAGCAACGAAGACAAAAACGCCATGCAAAAACGGATTGATGTTTACCTCAAAGAGATTGATAAATGCCTCACACTTTTAAACGGATAATTTATGGTTGAACTCATTCCCATTAATATTGTTATAGCCGATCGCAGCTACCGGGTAAAAGTGGAAAAAAAAGATGAAGAAATTGTAAGAGCATCCGTGAAACTGATCAATGATAAAATTCTTGAATTCCGCGGCCATTTTGCAGGCAAGGATATGCAGGATTATATAGCAATGGTTTTAATCTGGTTCGCGACCGATCAGCAGAAAAATACAACCGGTTCTGTTAACGACGCCTCGTTAACTGAAAAACTACAATCGCTTGAGCAATTAATTGACAGAGCGATAAAATAAAAAATCCCTGCAGAGCAGGGATTCTATTTAGGGGGCGGATTAAAATACTTAGTTGTACCTGTTATAACTCTAACTATGTGCCAATCCATTTTATCTTTATTTTTCATTGAAATTCAATTTGTTATCCTAAGAACTCGTTATGGTTATTCCATTTCTGGGAAAGAAAAAAATCAAAATGGGAAAAATATCCACTTTCTACAATCTGACTTGCTTTTTTTATCTTCGTAAACTTAAAACACTCACTCATTAAAAATCAATGAGATCAGAGAACGGAAATATGATCTTGAATCTATTAAACTGCCAAAAGCATGGACCAAACAGTCGTATCTATTATAATTGGTGTA
>JAQBNK010000072.1 GCA_028288595.1 Chitinophagaceae bacterium | reverse complement strand
CCGACGCAAAAATAAAAGACTGGATATTTTAAATGAATTTGGTATCTAAATTTCAGAACAACTCGATCTTCATTCCATACTTAAAAAAGTAACGTATGCGACTACCAAACTTAGCGGTGCCAAATTTGTTTCTTTTTTTTATAACGCTATTAAACCAGATGGGGAAGCGTATCTCTTATATACTTTATCAGGTGCCCCGAGAGAAAAATTCGAGCAGTTTGGAATGCCACGTAACACCGCTGTTTTTCATGCAACATTTTCCGGAGAGGGGGTTGTAAGAGTTGATGATATTACGCAAGATCCCCGCTATGGAAAAAACCCGCCGCATAATGGAATGCCGCAGGGTCATTTACCTGTTGTAAGCTATCTGGCAGTCCCCGTGGTTTCTAAAAACGATGAAGTGATCGGCGGATTATTTTTTGGACATGCTGACAAAGGTGTATTTACTGCTGAAGCTGAGCAGCTCGTGGTAGGTGTAGCTGCCCAGGCTGCAATTGCAATCGAAAATGCGAGGCTGATTGATGATCTCAAAAAAGCAAACTGGGAAAACCAGCGCTTATTAAAATTAGCTGGAGAACTGGATGAGAAAAAAGATGAATTCATTAGTATTGCCAGCCACGAATTAAAAACGCCGCTTACCAGTATCAAAGCTTATGTTCAGTTGTTACAGCGGGAGGTAGGTGGTGAACCCGGGGATAAGCCATACCAGTATTTTCAGAAAACGGATAATTATATTAATAAACTGCAGGCATTGATTGAAGATCTGCTCAACGTTTCCAAAATACAAGCGGGGAAACTGGAATATAACATGGACAGCTTTTCTATCAATGAGGTCGTGAGAGAAACCGTTGATGGTTTTCAAAATACGATTAACTCTCATTCCATCACTTTGGATACGCAGGAAGATGCGATGATCTATGGTGATAAACAAAGACTTGAACAGGTATTGACAAATCTCTTAAGCAACGCCGTAAAATATTCTCCTGAAAATAAAAGTGTAGAACTTGTAATTAAACGGGATGGTAAGAATGTAGTTATATCCGTTAAAGATTACGGTATTGGCATTTCACCGGAGGATCATCCAAAAATATTTGACCGTTTTCAACGGGTTACAAGCGATAAAAGATTTAGCGGTCTTGGTATAGGTTTATTTATTTCCTGCGAGATTGTAAAGCGACACGAAGGAAAGATGTGGGTTGAAAGTAAACCCGGAGAAGGAAGCACTTTCTATTTTGCATTGCCCGTAAAAGAAATGCAGCAGCCTCGGTGATTTTTCTGCTCATCGCCGTCTGTCTAAATTGTTATTGCCTGCTTCATCTGCTGTGTATATTGTATCAAAACCGCATCATGTCTAAAATCTTAATCTCGTTTCTATTATTATTTTTTGTTGTGCCGGCCATGTCGCAGTACAAAAATGATAATGTATTGTTCAGGACAGTTGATCCTTCTGATCTTTGTAACCAGCTTCAGCAAAACAAAGGCTACCTGCTCCTCGACGTTAGGTCTGCAGGCGAACACTTTGATACATCTTCCTTTGCTCCGAATATAGGCCGGTTAAAGGGAGCAAGAAACATTGATGTGAGAGAATTAGGGAAACGAATAAATGAAATAGGAGCATATAAAAATCAACCTGTTTTTGTTTACTGCTCTCATAGCCAGCGCAGCCGCAGAGCAAGTAAAATGCTCGCCGACAGTGGCTTTACAAAAGTGTTTAATATCAACGGGGGCATGACAGCCATTCACTATACGGGAGAAGCCGGTAATGCCTGCCTGAATTCTTTATTGGTAACATCAAACGGGTATAAAATAGTGGCGCCTGCGGAACTGTGTGGCCGCTTATCAGGCAACAGGACTGGCGTTTTTTTACTTGATGTAAGAAGCGATTCCGCTTTCCGGCATATTACCAGCGATGATCAGGCCAATGCTTTTGGGTCTTTTAAAAATGCCGTGAATATTCCTTTAGTGGAATTACCTGCAAAGCTTAGTATGGTACCACATGATAAAGAAATTATAGTGACCGATTTATTCGGGGGAGAAGCAGCAAAAGCAGCGGCGGTCTTAAAAGCCAATGGTTATAACAATGTATCAGTTATGATTGAAGGATTAACCAGGTGGTTTTCTATGACCAACCGCGAACTTCCCTGCAAATGGCAATTATATACTTCTCCTGTTTCTTACGAGTTTCTTAGTACAGGAGATTTTGGTGAATTGACAAAAAAGAATAATAATTATTTGTTACTGGATGTACGTTCTGCTGATGAATTTGTAAGCCATTCAAAAGATAGCTGGCGAAATATTGGCCACCTGAAAAATGCAGTGAACATACCCACTACAGAATTATCAACCAGGCTGGGTCAAATGGAAGTAGATAAAAACAAGATGATTATTGTCTATGCCTTCTCTGGTTCTACAACCGCCTATACCGCCGCAAATTGGTTAGCACAGAAGGGATATAAAAATGTAAAGCTGCTGATAAACGGTTTATTCGATATACGGTGGAGTGCCGCCAACAGGAAAGGATATAGTGATTTAGCAGATTTGGTTATTGATATACCTGACGAAAACTTATAGTCAACCAGTATAGTCATTCAACAATAATCCTAAACGGGTTTTACCAGTTCAAGTTTATTGAGTTCATGATTGATAAATGCAATCTCATCTTTTGATAATTGCAATTGCGCAGCTTTTGCATTTTGCACGGCCTGCTCTGCGTTCCTGGCACCTGTTAAAGCAATGGTTATACCAGGCTGCTCAATGGTCCAGCGTAAAACAAGTTGTGCAAGCGTAGCATTCTTTCCGGCTGCTAAATGTTTTATTTTTTCCAGGTAAGTATTGGTTCTTACCAGGTTTTCATCTTTAAAGAAATACAAATCAGCACGGTGATCGCCTTCGTTAAATTGATGGCCGGGTTTCATCTTACCAGAAAGTAAACCTCTTTCCAGGGGACTATAAGCAAGAATACCTTTATGGTTTTTGATGCAATGTGGAACAACTTCTGTTTCAATATCTCTTTTCACCATACTGTATGGCACCTGATTAGAAGCAAGTGGTACAAACTTTTCCGCTTCTTCCATTTGTTCAACATTATAATTGCAAACACCCGCATACCTAACCTTGCCTTGTTTAATTAATTGCGCAACGGTCTCCATTGTTTCTTCAATAGGCGTAGTAACATCGGCCCAATGAATCTGGTAAAGGTCTATATAGTCAGTGCCGAGCCTGCGTAAACTGTCTTCACATTCTTTAATGATACTTTTTGTGCCGGCATACTTATAAATATCGATTTCCTTTCCTTCATTATCCTTACTCTTGAAAGCAAGAGTGCCGTGTTTTGAATCCCAACGCATACCATATTTTGTAAGCACCTGTATTTTATCACGAGGCAAAGTTTTAATTGCTTCACCCACAATTTCTTCGCTTTCACCCTGGCCGTAGATGGGCGCCGTATCAATTGCAGTAACGCCTTCCGCGTATGCGGCCCTGATCGCTTCTATGGCATCTTTTCTTTCGGTTCCACCCCACATCCAGCCGCCGGCAGCCCATGCGCCAAAAGTAATAACAGGTAATTCAAGACCTGATGTACCGAGCATCCTGTATTCCATCAAATATTTTTTTTGATTGATTGAAACGAATCAAACTACTATCTATAATTATGCCTGTGAAATAAAACGATAAGCCTTTTTATAGCAGCCGGTTAGATTTAAGCCAGTTAATTGCCCTGTCGAACCACTGGTCGTCTGTTGTTGTATTATGAAGGCCGAATCCATGGCCGCCTTTTTCATAGATATGTAACTCTGCAGGTACATTATTTTTTTTCAGCGCCATGAAGAACTGGATACTGTTCTCGCATTTTACACTTTTGTCATCAGCAGCATGCACAAGAAAAGAAGGAGGCGTTTGTGCATTCACCTGCAACTCATTTGAAAATAAAATAACACTGTCTTTGCCTGCATTTTTGCCAAGAAGATTATTCCTCGAACCCATATGTGCAAGGCTGTCTGTAAAACTGATAACAGGGTATAGGAGTAACAAGAAATCAGGTCTGAGGCTAACGTTATTTTCGTTTTTAATATAAGCCTGAGTATAGTGGGTCCCAATAGTTGAAGCCACATGCCCGCCGGCAGAAAAACCAAGTACGCCAATTTTATTTGAATCGAGGTTCCATTCTTTTGCACGTGCTCTTACAACTTTCATCGCTTCCTGTGCGTCCTGTAAAGGTGCGATGGCGCTGTTAGAGAAACAAGTAAGGTTAGGCAGCCGGTATTTTAAAATAAAAGCAGCGATGCCTGCATCATTAAAAGCCTTGGCAACTTCGTAGCCTTCATGATCTATTGCAAGATGCGAATAACCACCACCGGGACAAATGATCACGGCAGTGAGCGGTTTCGAATTATTTTTTGGAAGAAAAACCGTGAGGCTGGGCTGCATCACTTTCGTTATAGATGTTAATCCATTTTGGTTTTTAGATTCTTCTTCTTTGATCGCACAGCCGGTAAAGCCCGGTACTTTTTTGTCATAAAGATAAATCACAGATTGAGCAGAGATTTCATGTAGGATCATACAAAGAAGAATAGCCAGGGATGAACGTAATAAAATGCCTTTCATATTTGCAAAATACAACGCCTTTCGGGAAGATGCGAATTGATTATAACAACCCGTAAAATTTAAGCGGGTTTCTTTTTAGGAGGTACTACAGGCTTTTTAGATTGCTCTTCTTTCTGCCGGTTTTTTTGAGAAACGTCTTCCAGTTTTTTTTCATTCTTTTTCCCTGTTGCATCAAGGAGCGGATCTTCCAGCGGAGCATTGCCTAAGAGCGGATCGACATTCGTCATATCAATTTTCTGGTCATATATTTTTTCTACGTGAACCCATTTGCCGTTCTGCCATTTAAAACCTTCGTAGTCACCGTCAGGAATTAAGGTGAAAGTTTTCTGCGGTTCATTGCTTTCGCTTACTAAATGTTCAAAGACGATCATGTCGAGGTCACGATCATAATTCATCCGGGCCCTGCCGTCTTTTTTATATTCAAGTAAAAAGCGATAAACGGGCTGCTGTGTTTTTATAGAGTCGTATTTATAATCAAATATCTTATCTCCAAAGCGGGGAGTACCCTGCTCATCAAAAGTGAGAACATCGATCCATTTGCGGGTAGAGGTAAAATCATTATCATCGTACCCTAACAGCGTATAGAATTTTTTACCATTGCTTTCTTTCAAAACAATATTGTAATAGATAGCGCCGATCCAGTTCCTGTTAGTACGAATGGAATCTGTGGGCCTCGGAGTAAAGTCCGACATATCTATCAACGGAAATAATTTAAGAGAACCATCTTTTGTCCGCATCTGGATGGCGCCACGCTGGCGATAATAACTTAGATCTTTTTCAAACTGCCAGGTAAATATTCTGAAGGAACTGTCAGGAGAATATAGTTTTGATACAGTTGTGATACTATCGAAAGGATAATAAAATGAGTTGGTAACCTGCAATGCTTTTACCAGCCTGCGGGTAAAAATACTGTCTGAATTAAAACGTTGTGAAGGTGATTCATTTAAGATCATTTCCCGTGAAGGAACAAGCATGCTGTCTTCCATTTTCTCTAACGCTGCCTGCTGGTTACTGTTAAGCTGGGCATGGGTTGAAGAAAAAATAGATAAAGTAGTGAGTAAAACAACCAGGATCTTATTCATAGCTTCTTAAGGAACTCTAAATTACAATCGTGTTTCCATAAGAGCCAGTAACATATATGTTTTAAGGAAAATTTGGGTTTGAAACCTATTTTTCCGGGATTTGCACGGGCTTGCAGGCCTGCGCAAACGCATATAGGTCTGCAAAGCGTAAATCGATGGCAGGATGGGGGAATGGTGTTTCAGGATGTGTGGTTGATACAAAAACTGTAAACATGCCAGCGTTACGGCCAAATTCCATATCGCTTAATTTGTTGCCAACCATTATACTTTTTGAAAAACCTATTGCCGGAAAATCTTTTTTAGCCAGGTGAGCCATTCCAGGATTAGGTTTTCTTTCCTCGCATGTATTATCAAGTCCGGTAGAATAATATATTCTGTCAAGGCGCCCGCCTGCTTTAATTATTTCGGTAACCATAAAATCATGAATGCCGGAAAGATCCGCTTCACTCATTAATCCTTTTCCAACTCCCCGCTGGTTAGTAACCATTACAATCGTTCCAAATAAACCAGACAATAGCTCTATTGCTTCTTTTACCCGCTCATAGAATTTAAATTCCTCTTTGTTACGGATATAATCATCTTTTTTTTTCCTGGTTGATCACACCGTCGCGGTCGAGAAATAGTGTCCAGGTATTATTTATTTGTTTTAAATCGATCATGCGGTTTTGAATTCGGTTTGTGCCCTTTCGTAATCTTCAGGTATACCAATATCAATGAAATATCCTTCATCCTTAATTCCAAATATTTTCTGTTCCGAATAATATG
>JAQBNK010000184.1 GCA_028288595.1 Chitinophagaceae bacterium | reverse complement strand
ACTTGGTACACCTTGATGTTTTTGCGTATTGATCGGCGGGTTGAAGCATATTAATTCCGAAGCTTACTTCTGATTTATTTAATGACATATCACTTGATGAAGTAGTAAAAGGAAGATTAGCACCAATGAATTTCCATTGTGCATCAAATCCGTTTCCTGTTACCTGGTGTGTTGCTGGTAAAGTATTTCCGTTAAATGAAGGATTGGGCCACGTTGACCTGATGTTAAAAACACTATTGGCTGCAAGCGGCACAAAAGATAATTTCTCGCTGCCTTTTAATTTGAGTGCAAGTGAAAAAGACAGTTTACCAGATGCTAAAATTTCATTAACATCAACAACAGATGACAAGCCCTGTGCGTCAATTCCACCATAAGGCAAACCTGGTTGCAGTAAGTATGCACGGTTATTAAAATTGAGGTTTACTTCTTCCTGTAATCCCCTGAAATCATTTATGCCCATACATATTTTTGCTTCGTTCCAATGAACATCTCCCGCAGCAATGTTTACAGGCAAACGAATGTTAAATGAGCCGCTGGCCAATAAATCACTATTGTATAATAAGACATGATAAATAGACCTGGTTCTTGTTGCAGGCAGTATTTTACCTGAAACATTTAGTTGAGCCGGCAATAAAATAAGCTGGTGGATTGTATGTGAAGAATCTTTGCCATAGTACGGAATAACAAGATAGGGAGAAGTAAAAACCTGTGCCCTGGCCCATTTATTACTTACTTCGCTAACGACTTCTTTTTGTCGTTCTTCTCTTTCCTTTACAAGGTTATTTACAAAGGAGGCCGGAATAAGCAACAGCAAAATCAGGACGCCTGCTATTAATCCCCTGAACAACGGTTTTCGTGAATAATCCTGGTGATTATTTGTTTGATCATACATATATGTTGAATTTAGATTGGCCAGAAAAAGGAACACGTACTGACAAATATTTTTTCATTTGTCTTATTAAACAAGAAATGGCTACAACACATGAAATGAAAAGTGTAGCGCTTACTTCAATAAAAACAACCGGCGCCTGTTCTGTCTCGCCGGTAAGGCCCGGCAATACATACATCGCCCCTGCAATATTGTTTTCAACAAATGACAAATAAGAAACCAGACCAAGACTCAGCACAATTGAAGTCAGGAACCAGAATAATATTGAAAATCGTTCATTCATAAAAAGTGCTTTGTATTTCAAAGTGATAGGTCAAAAAAAAACTACCCTATTGATCTTATCATTTTTTCGAGCGCCTCCAGGTGCTGCCTGAAAGCTTTGTCTCCCGATTTTGTAACAGCATAAGTTGTATTTGTTTTTCTCCCGATAAACCCTTTCTGCACTTTTATATAGCCACTTTCTTCAAGCGTTTTTAAATGGCTCGCAAGGTTGCCATCTGTAACAGCGATCAGTTCTTTTAGTTCATTGAAATTAATAGAATCATTTACTACCAGCGCACTCATGATCCCCAGCCTTATGCGGCTGTCAAATATTTTATTCAGCTGTTCGATAGGATTTTTCATGGCACCTATTCTTTTTCATATTTATTCCACATGATCGTCCCATATATAATGTGCAGCAAACCAAATCCAGCAGCCCAGAAAAACAATCCGTAGCCAATGAAATATAAACTGATAAGTCCTAAAATTAATTGTCCATAACCCAGGTACCGTACTTCTGATAATGTATACTTTGAAGCGTTAATCAAAGCAAGTCCATAAAAAATTAAACAGCTTGGCGCAATTAATCCAATATAACCTGTTTGTAATAATTTCAATATAAAAATGCCTCCGGCAATTAAAGGAAGGGAAATATTGAGCAGTAATCTTTTACTCGCAGCTCCCCATATCTGAACGCCTTGCTTCCTGCTACGGATATAAGTGAAAATAAAAGCCATTACCAGGGCGCCAAAAAAAACGATCATCCCCAAAACAAATAATTTCATACTGAATAAATCACTTACAGACGATCGGCTACTATAATCAGTTTCATCAAAACTATTTTTCCCGATCTCGTAGTAAGCGATCGCAGCGCCTGCTAAGGCAATGCATCCTGCAGCCACACCGCTTAAACCGCTCAGGCTAAGAAAGCGGCTGCTCCTTTCCATTATTTGTTTTATGTCCCGTATCTCCTTCAGAGATTGTTCAGACGTTATTTTTTGCATCGTTAAAGCACTTTGAACTACAAAGTAAATATTTTTTTTAAAACTTCCGTTATTTTTATTCTGATATTACGTGGCTTTTACATTCACTACAATAAATACCAATGAAAAATATTCTCTTTCCCTGCCTGTTTATTTCAGCTTTAATTATTTCCTGTTCGCATGGACCTTATAAAGCGACCAATAAAATGTACAGAACGCAGGTAAAGCAGTATGCAAAAATGCTGGCAGAAACGCCGGTAAAGGATTCGCTTGGTATTATTAACAAAGATTGGATCGGTACTACCAATTTCAATATTCGCAAACCTAATTTTGTAATTCTGCATCATACGGCACAAAATAGTTGCGAACAGACGTTGAAGACTTTTACTACGGTTAAAAGCCAGGTGAGTGCACATTATGTGATCTGTAAGGATGGTACCACGCACCACATGCTGAATGATTATTTAAGAGCGTGGCAGGCCGGTATAAGTAAATGGGGAAATACAACCGACATTAATTCTTCTTCTATAGGGATCGAAATAGATAATAACGGGTTTGAACCTTTTACAGAAGCACAAATAACCAGCTTACTTCAGTTGCTCGGAACTTTGAAAAAAAGTTATGGAATTCCCACCGGGAATTTTATCGGTCATTTGGACATCGCACCCGGAAGAAAAGTAGATCCGAATATTCGTTTTCCATGGAAAAAGCTGGCGGACCAGGGCTTTGGTTTGTGGTATAATGACACAACCAATGTATCTGTTCCGCCAGCTTTTGATTATTTGCAGGCATTAAGAATTGTAGGGTACGATATTAAAGACAGCAGCTCCGCTTTCGGTTCATTCAACCTGCATTTTGTGCAGGACAGTACAAAAAGATTGAGCGATGCAGGAAAAAAGATTTTATACCAGTTGTACCGCAAGTATCAATAACTATTCTTTGATGGTAATACGGGTGCCAACAGGAACCATTTTATAAAGCTGCTCCACGTGTTCGTTTTTCATGCTGATACAACCCCAGGTCCAGTTTTGGTACTGATCGATTGCAAACTCTTCGTGAGGCCAGGTACCATGAATACCAATTGCACCGCCGATAGAAGCATTCGCCGGAATTATTCCTGCAGCTTTACGCTCCTGGAATTTTAAAAGACTTTCGCGTGTTGGATAATCAAGTGCCATGAACCGGCACCATTTTTCATGCACCCGCTTGCTGGCGATATGAAAAGTTCCGTCTGGTGTTTTGCGGTCACCTTCCATTAATTTATCGCCATGATCTTTATTGCCAAAAACTACCGGGTAAGTAATTAACCAGCCCTCTTCATCATAAACATTCAGTTCATAATCACCTTTGTCGATGACTACATAGAAAGATGTACTGGAAAAGGGTTTGTGAAAGGAAGTGCTGCTTACAAAAACGATTGCAAGTAAGGCTAGGATAGGCAGGGCTTTCATAAATCAAGGGTTTTTCTTATAATGAAACGAAGAAAAAATTACCCTATTATGTATGGCCTCCATTAAAAATGGATAAAAACATTCAATTACATTAGTAAGAAGGAATTACACTAAATAAAAAAAGCCTGAAGATAATTTCTTCAAGCCTTCTTTAAGGTCGCGGGAAAAATTGATGCAATTCGTCCTGATTTTGTTTTTAAAATTACAATTTAGTAAAGCGGATCCCTATGGCATAAGGATATTGAGTAAGACCATTTTCGTGTAACGCATTGATGCTGTAGCTTCCATATAAACGAATGGGCCCTAACCCCAGTTCGCCAATCGCCGCCAGTCTCCATTTCTCCAGGTCGAAATCTCCTTTAATCTTTCTTTTACCTCTCTCTTCACTCACCTGTTTTGTATGACTTCCCACAAGATACCCTGCACTTACTCCCGCACTAAAACTAAAGCCTTCATGCTTATGGGGGGTCGCATTAATATTCAGCATGAAAGGAACCGTGAGATAGCCTGCGTATAACTTGTTCTTTGAAAAGTTAACAGAGTCACGAAAAATATATGTAGGAGATTTATGATAGCTAATATTATTTTCATACCTGAAATTGTACATCTCCAAACCGAGGCCGTATTTAAAATTTACGACATGCTTCACCACATTCAGTCTTTGCATAAATACCCAGATGTTTACATTAGAGGATCGTGTTTTTAATTTAAGATCTGACTTTGTAAAGGGCGCCTCGCCGGTTCGTATCGTTCTCAGGAAAGCATTAGCAGCTGGAGTACTATAAGTGGTCTCATCTCTTACATTGGCAAAACCAAGATCAAATACAAACCAGTTCGTGCTTGTGTTGGTATGAGTAACGGTATGATGAGAACCAATATTTATATTGAACGACCGGTGGTGCCAGTTCGTATCTTCAGTATTACCGCCTTTTTTTACAATAATAAAATTGCCTGCTTTAATGGTGTCGGGTGTTGCCTTGCTGGTATCTGTCTGGGCAAAACCGGTGATAGCCGCCAGCATGAATGCCAGCGAGTAAGTGATCTTCTTCATAAATTTTTTTTAAAGGGATTAGATTATTTGGATTTGGTGTTGATCTCGAAGGCCGCAACCTGCAGTTTGCCTTCTTCGTTTTCATCAGTTTTTAGTTTACTCGTAAACATGCGGGATGCTCTTTTAAATAAACCCCGCACCTTTTCTTTGTTTACCTGGAATCCGCCGATACTAATATTTTTATCCTGTGGCTGATCTGTATCTAGTTGCGTTAATGGTTCCGCGTTAACCGTTGTACTTGCAACCGAAGGCTCACTAACAACAGGTTTATCGATCATCTTCCTGATGGCGGTTTCAGTGGGATCAGGTATTGTTGTTTTCGCTACATCAGTATTATTTCCTTTTGAAATCGTTTTATCACTCACTGTTCTTGAAACATTTACTTCCGGTAAAACTGGCTGTGTAAATTGTTCGTCGTGTTTTATACTCTTCGAATTGCTTGCTATATCACTCATCTTTCTTTTCGAAGTTGTAACGAAATTTTCTTTTTGAATGACTACAGGCTTACCCGGTATAACTTCATTTTGTTTTTGAGGTGATGCAGGTGCCGGTTTGACAACAGAAGGTACTACTGCAATATTTTTTTGTGATCCTGGTGTGGTATCCGTTCTGACCCACCATATTGATCCTGCAATAAATAATATCACTGCAGCAGCCGCTATTCTTGTCCATCGCATGTTGATGACCATAGCAGGTTGGCTGCGCCGGTATAACAACTGCTTTTCTTTAAACACTATTTCTTCAATTGGTAATATTGTTTGCTTCAATTGTAAAAATTCATCCTGCAAAACCGGGTGTTGCAAAACATAGGTTTCTACAGCAATTTTTTCATCCTCACTTAATTCATTATCGATATAACGTAGAAAATATTCTTCGTAATTGGCGCTGGTGATATTAGCACCGGCTATTTCAAGCAATTGTTTTTTAGGTTCAAAACTTACCTTGTCTTCTGCGGGTTGCAAACAAGCCTGTTTTAAAATATCAAGTTCATCAGCAAGATCGGGATTCGTTTCAATGAAAGTTTCAACAGCCTTTTTGCCTGTTACATCCAGCTCATTATCTATATAGAGCAGGAAATATTCTTCGTAATTATGGCGGTTAATATTCATTTTAAATTACATTTTCTGAGCTCACTAAATAATTTCTCAAATTTAGTCTCGCACGGTGCAGGTAGACTTTTACCTGGCTTTCGTTCAGGTCCATTATTTTTCCAATCTCTTCATAACTGTATCCTTCATAATCTTTTAGCATTACCAAACTGCGCTGCGTTTCATTTAACCTGTTTAAAGCTTCCATCAGTGTTTTTTTCACCTGCGGCACCGGTTGGTGCTGAATTCCACTATCACTAAACTCATCTTTCAAAGAAATCCGTTTTGATTTTCTGATGTGATCTATCATTTGGTTATAAGCGACGGTAAACAGGTATGATTTGCTTTTATCCGTTTCAACAGATTCCCTGTTTCTCCATAGCTTTTCAAATGCCGTCTGCACTATATCCTTCGCATCTTCTTCATGCCTCAGGTTTTTTACAATAAACCTGAAGACATTATCAGCGTACTGGTTTACACATTCGTTATATTCTCTTTCGGTCATAAACAGCTTTATGCGTGTTTGGGTTGGTTGATTTGTGATACGCTGAAGCGGGGCAAAAGTTACAGCTATTCGCAAAAAAAATCCCGCAACCAGCGGGGAGATACATTTAAAGCTTTGAAAAAACTAAAAAATGGTTGAATAAATGATCCTCTTGTCCGGTGCTTTGGTTCTGCAACGCATTTCCCTGCAATACGCTTTTTTGCAATTTTCCTGCTCAAAATGGCAGAAGGTAACCCCTGCCAACATAAGGAATATAGTGCTGATCGCTATTATCTTAACTAGGAAAAAGCGGGGATGTCGCATAAAAACGTTTCTTAATTATCGCGAAAGTAAATGCTTTTTTTTGCTGGTCAAGATGCAGGTTTCTGCGTATTACTGTTTTGACAAATTCTTACAAGATTGAATTGAATTCGCAGGGGCTATCAAGATGCACTCATCAGGCAAACAAATGTCAAACAATTCTCCCCTTACCTTTGCGGCCTAAAGTGAGCCAAATGAACCAAGAATTCGCCCATCGCATCAGCCAGGAGCTACAGGAAATTGAAACTGCAGGACTTTTCAAAAGAGAGCGGATCATTACCAGCGAGCAGGGGCCGGAAATTACTGTGAACGGAAAACAGGTACTCAATTTTTGCGCTAATAACTACCTTGGTTTGTCATCAAACCCAAGGGTGGTAGAAGCTGCCCATAAAGCAATCGATAGTCATGGTTATGGAATGAGCAGTGTCCGTTTTATCTGCGGCACACAGGATATTCATAAAGAACTGGAACAAAAAATTGCGACATTCCTCAGAACAGAAGATACTATATTATATGTAGCCGCTTTTGATGCAAACGGTGGTGTATTTGAACCCTTGTTTAATGAGCAGGATGCGATTATTTCTGATGAATTAAATCATGCTTCTATAATTGACGGGGTAAGGCTTTGCAAAGCGCAACGATATCGTTATAAACATAATGATATGAGTGATCTGGAGGAAAAACTGAAAGAAACCGCCCAACTGCGCAGCCGCGTAATTGTTACAGATGGTTCTTTTAGTATGGATGGAACGATCGCACGTCTTGATAAAATTTGCGACCTCGCCGATCAGTATGATGCAATCGTTTTGATCGATGAATCTCATTCATCCGGCTTTCTCGGTAAAACCGGGAGAGGCACGCATGAATACCGGAACGTGATGGGAAGGATCGATATTATTACAGGTACTCTTGGAAAAGCTTTGGGCGGTGCAAGTGGTGGTTTTACTTCCGGCAAAAAAGAAATTATTGAAATGCTGCGCCAGCGCAGCCGTCCTTATTTATTTTCAAATACACTGGCTCCTGCAATTGTTGGCGCTTCCATAGCGGTGCTGGATATGCTGACTGAAACAACCGAATTAAGAGATAAGCTTGAATTCAACACGAAATATTTCAGAACAAAAATGACTGAAGCCGGGTTTGATATTAAACCGGGAGATCATCCGATTGTTCCTATCATGTTATATGAGGCCACGGTTGCACAAAATTTCGCTGCTAAATTATTGGAAGAAGGAATTTATGTGATTGGGTTCTTTTATCCCGTAGTTGCAAAAGGGCTTGCACGTATAAGGGTGCAATTGAGTGCCGCGCATGATCAAAAACATTTAGATAAAGCTATTGCCGCATTTACAAAAGTGGGAAAGGAACTGGGCGTAATTAAAAATTAAAGTCAAACCAAATTCAATGTTAATTATCAGATCGCTTTTTTACTTTTTTGTTTTTAGTTTTTATTTCTCTGCCTGCACACCCAATAATGTTACGATAGAAAATTCTTTAAAGAAATATTTCGATGCGAATAAAGTAACAGGCACATTTGGTTTGTTTGATAACAGCCTGGGACATTTCACTATTTATAATTTATCCCGTTATAAAGATTCAGCTTATTTACCCGCTTCTACTTTTAAGATCGTTAATTCCCTGATTGGAATTAAAACGGGTGTGATCTTCAACGAAAAAATGGTGATCAAATGGGATGGAATAAAAAGAAGACCTGAATGGGATAAGGACCTTACTATGGAAGAAGCTTTTAAAGTTTCTGCTGTACCCTATTACCAGGAAGTGGCGAGAAGAATAGGGAAGGATACAATGCTGCAATGGCTTGATAGCCTGCATTATGGCAATCATAAAATAGGTAATCGTATAGATTCTTTCTGGCTCGATAATTCTTTAAAAATTACCCCCGATGAACAGCTCGGTTTAGTTAAACAATTATATTTTGAGCAATTGCCGATTGATAAGAGACCCCAAAGAATTGTAAAAACGGTAATGCTGCAGGAGAATAACGCTAATTATAAATTAAGTTATAAAACCGGCTGGGGCTATAGAGAAAATGGAAATGCCATCGGCTGGATCGTAGGTTGGGTTGAAGAGAACAGGCATCCCTATTTTTTTGTTTTGAATGTTGAAGGCCCCAATGATACTGATATGAAAACAGTGCGCCTTAATATTCTCAAAGGTATTTTAAAACAGCTTGGATTTTTTGAAGGGAAGAAATAAGAATATTGAACAAAGAACAGAAGAACAAGGAATGTCAAACGGGTTCAAATCATAATCAACATTCCTTGTTCCTTGTTCAACATTCTTTAGGGTTTCATTTACCTTTTTGATTGTAGCTTGCAAGACACCATGATCTCGTTTGAACATATCAATTATTTAGCGGGTCTTGCTGCATTACTGCCGCTTGTTTTATTATTTATGCTAGTGTTGAGCTGGAAAAGAAAAACGAGAAAGGCGATGGGTGATGAAGAGCTCGTAGCCCCTCTTACAGCAAGCCATTCCCCGTTTAAATACAAACTGAAAATAACATTGGTTTTAATAGCCATAGTTTTCGGTATACTCTCCATTGCAAATCTTCGTAAACCTGCTACTTCATCTGACAGGGAAGTAAAAAAGGGTATTGATATAATGGTGGCGCTCGACGTAAGCAAGAGCATGCTTAGCGAAGATGTTAAACCCAACCGGCTTGATAAAGCAAAACAATGTGTAAAGCTTTTACTGAATGAATTAGCAGACAATCGCTTGGGCCTGGTTCTTTTTGCCGGGCAGGCATATTTGCAAATGCCCTTAACTGCGGATGCCGCTGCGGCCGCCATGTACCTGGCTAATGCTACTCCAGATGCCGTCCCGGTGCAGGGCACGGTGGTAGCAGACGCACTTCATCTTGCATCAACATCATTCAATAACAAAGAAAAAAAATATAAGGCTATCATTCTTATAACTGATGGTGAGGACCATGATCCGAATATTACCGATACGCTTCAATCATTATACGACCAGGGAATTATAGTTTATACTATTGGCGTGGGCACGCCGGAAGGTTCGCCCATCATAGAGCCCGGAACGAACGAGTTAAAAAAAGATAATAATGGTCAGACCGTTATTTCTAAATTAAATGAAGATGAATTAAAACTCATTGCACAAAAAACGGGTGGCAGTTATGCGCGGCTGGATGATGCTGCTATTGTTACTCAAAATATTCTGAAACATGTTAACCAGATGGAAGGCAGAACATTCGGTAATGCCGGAAGTCAAAAAGTATATGCATCGTTTTATCCTTATTTCCTGGCACTAGCGTTATTATTGTTGGTGATAGAAACTTTTATTCCTGAAACAAAAAGATTTAAGCGCTGAAAAATATTCTGACCATATTATTAATGATAGTGACTTATTCTGCATACTCCCAAAAGCCGAACAACATTATTTTAAAAGGCAATGAGGCTTACCGCAAGCAGCAATTTGCAGAAGCGGAAAAAAATTACAGGGAAGCACTTCAAAAAAATCCTTCTGAATTAAGGGCAGGTTTTAACCTGGGAAATACTTTATATAAAGAAAAGAAAGTAGATGCGGCGACAGATACTTATTCAGCGGTGGCAGAAAAAACAAAACAGCCATTATTAAGAGCACAGGCAAATTATAATTTAGGTACTGCCTTAGCGAATGGAAAGAAACTGCAGGAGGCCATCACTGCTTTAAAACAATCGCTTCGGGAAACTCCGTATGATAATGACGCCAGGGAGAACCTTCAAAAAGCAATGAATGAATTAAAAAAACAGCAACAGCAGCAACAAAAGCAGTCAGATAATAACGACAAGAAAAAGAACCAGGATCAGCAAAAACAAAATCAGCCCCAAAACCAAAATAAATTAAGCCCGCAGCGTGCAGAACAGCTTCTGAGCCAGTTACAACAGCAGGAAAAGCAGATTCAGAAACAATTGCAGAAACAGAAATCGCCGGTGTACCAGCAGGAAAAAGACTGGTAAGTTAAACTTACACCT
>JAQBNK010000063.1 GCA_028288595.1 Chitinophagaceae bacterium | reverse complement strand
AGTACACGTTTAGCAGGAGATTGTAATAATCCAAGCACTTCACCGATCAGTTCATTCCTAGTTTTGATCTGCGTTAATGCTTTCAGGTTATTATCACCTTCATAAATATCACCATTGATGAATGCAGCCTTCAAAGAAGGTTTTTCACCATTGTTCTTTTTACGGAAAGAGCTAATTATTAAAGCTGGTTCTTTTGGATTTTCAGAAAATAATAAGGCGGTTACATTATGTAATGATTCATAAACACCGGCATATTTTTCTGAGTCCAAACCTTCAAGCGCCTTACGGATCAAAGTGTTTTTAGCCACTTTCATTTCCACGTTCTTGTCGAAACAGGCACGGCGAAGATTAGTAACCTGTGCTACTGATAAAGACTCAGTATCGGTTACATAAAAATTATCGTATTGTGAGAACTTCTCTTTGAGAACTTCAATCACTTCATTTTTTTGATCTTTTGTCATAACTAACTTTTAAAAACCCGGGTCATTTCCTTTTTACAGGATCACCAGGATTAGTTGGATAATGCTTTAGTGTCTAATATAATTCCAGGGCTCATTGAACTTGCCATGCTAACTGCTCTGAGGTAAATTCCTTTTGAAGCAGAAGGTTTCAGTTTCATGATTGCGTTAAGCAGTTCCTGGCTATTCTCGGCGATCTTTTCAGGAGCGAAAGAAATACGACCGATAGAAGCATGAACGATCCCTGCTTTATCAACTTTAAAAGCGATTTTTCCGCCTTTTACTTCGTTTACAGCACCCGCAACATCATTGCTAACGGTTCCTGTTTTAGGATTCGGCATTAAGTTACGCGGACCTAACACTTTACCTAAACGACCGATCTTAGGCATTACGGAAGGAGTAGCGATGATAACATCAACGTCTGTCCAACCGCCTTCGATCTTTTGAATGAATTCATCCAACCCAACAAAATCAGCACCTGCAGCTCTGGCTTCGGCTTCTTTGTCAGGCATACATAATACAAGTACACGCTTGGTTTTACCTGTTCCATGCGGAAGAGTAACCGTGCCGCGAACCTGTTGGTCTGCTTTCTTTGGATCAACGCCCAAACGAATATGCAGATCTACTGAACTGTCAAACTTTGTACAGTTCACTTCTTTTACTAAAGTGGAAGCTTCTTTTAATGAATAAGTTTTGTTCTTATCTACTTTCGCTTCCGCTACTTTTCTTTTTTTGGTAAGACTTGCCATGTTGAAATAGTTTAGGAGTGATCAATTATTTTTCCCACGGAGCTGCGCCTTCTACTGTAAGACCCATGCTGCGTGCTGTACCGGCAACCATTCTCATAGCGCTTTCCACGGTGAAACAATTAAGGTCTGGCATTTTATCTGTCGCGATAGCTTCTACCTGCGACCAGTTTACTTTACCCACCTTGTTACGATTACTCTCCTTTGAACCTTTCTGAATCTTGGCAGCATCCATTAACTGAACTGCAGCGGGAGGAGTTTTGATGACGAAGTCGAATGACTTGTCTGAAAAAACGGTAATTAATACTGGAAGTACCTTTCCCATTTTCTCCTGAGTTCTTGCATTGAATTGTTTGCAGAACTCCATGATGTTAACACCCTTGGAACCAAGGGCTGGACCTACAGGAGGCGCCGGGTTTGCCTGGCCACCTTTCACCTGCAGCTTAACATAGCCTGTGATTTCTTTTGCCATTGTTTAAAGTTTTTTTGGTGATAGCGTTACGGATGTTTCGCCGCAACTCCCAAATCCAATCTCTTCGAAAGAACTTTTTGGGGTGGCAAAGGTATGGAGATTAACTGAAAAAACAAGAGTGAAACTGATATTAACTAAAGACTGGTAATCAGAGTCTATACTACTAATATTCAAAAAAATAATTATTTAAAAGCGCCTCAAAAAAGCTGGTTTTACAATATTCATAAAAATTTAAAATATATGAAAGAAAAAACATCAACTTCTTGTTTGTCATCATTATCGGCGCAAGTCTGGCTTCCTGCAAAAAGGCGCCAGTAATGCCTGAGAATCAACAGAGAACAACTGCTTTAAATCAAACAGGTTCTAACGGAGTTGCGACGGAAAACATTACCCCCAGGCAAACTTTCTACGGTGCCCAGGCTTCCTTTCAACAATAGCACCCTTCGTGCCTATTTCATCGCTGACCAGGGAACAATGCCGGCAGAGATAGGTTATGAAATGAACGATGTCATTTTCAGCAACCTGCCAAACGCAAATGCACTGGAATCTCAACAAATATTGCTAACCCTGCCCAGCCAGGCTCAGCAATTAACCTTATTCAATCATCTGACCTTCCAATGGAATCCTAGGGGCCACATTCCAGAATTTTTTATGACCCCGCATTTTGACTTCCATTGCTATATGATCTCGCTTTCGGAAAGACTCAGCATCGATACTACTAACCCATCAATTCTGTACGCCCCGGCTGGTAATTATATTCCGGCAAACTATTACGGGCCAACGGGTGCTATGAACCAGATGGGATGTCATTGGATAGATCTTTTGTCTCCTGAATTTGTAACTCAAAACAGCGCAAACTTTACTAAAACTTTTGTGTATGGATCAAAAGGTCATTTTTGAGGAGCTGATGATAACTTTAGCACAATTACTTTCCCCAACAGCAGAATTACCAATCCGTCAACCTGCATATTATCAGGGTACAGGATTTTATCCAACTAAGTACGGGGTTAGAAAAAGCGGCGGAAAAACTTATGCTATCAAAGCAACTTTGTTTATAAAACCGGGATCGAATTGTTTTAATTCTAATAAAAAAGAGAGGCAGTTAACTGCCTCTCTTTTTTATTTTTTGCTTTGATTTTTCAAACCACTAATATTCCCTTGGCCTGGACTACTATCTCTTTTTTTGCCTCTTTGATTGCATCAATTTCTGCTTTACTTTTCCCCGCATCTTCTGCATAATGTTTCAGCATCTCAACTGAAGTCTCTTTTATCTCCGCAATTCCATCAACAACAATTGTTTTACCGTTGAGCACTGTTGGAACAAAAAATTTGTGATCTTTCATTCTCACCATCATACTTCCATCTGTAGATTTTATTTTTATCCAGCAGCCTTCAGCGTGGCAAACTTCAACCACCTCTCCTTTTATTTTCAACTCAATCTTTTTTTCTCCTTCTTTAGTATTCAACAAAGAAGTAAGCTGTTCAACAGTAACAGCATTGGCTGCAGTTACCCTATTTCCAAACACAGATCCTTTGTCAGCCGGAACGTTTGGCGGTTGTGCATTCACTAATGCTGATGAACAAAAGATGATAAACAAGAAGATGATTTTTTTCATAACAATTATTTCTGTGAGATTAAAAGTAATCTTAATTGTAATAGAAAAAGCCCCACAAAATGTGAGGCTTTTTCCTTATTAAATTTTATTAGCTGATTTTTTCAACCTGCATATAATTCAATTCCACCGGCGTTGACCGACCAAAAATTTTCACAGTTACTTTCAGTTTTTTCTTCTCATCATTCACTTCTTCTATCACACCATTAAAGTCGTTAAACGGTCCTTCAATAATCTTGATCGTTTCACCAACAATAAATGGTTCGCTCATCGTAACTCCCTGGTCATTCATCTCATCAACTTTACCAAGCATCTTATTTACTTCAGCCTTACGTAAAGAGATAATGTTTCCTTTAGAACCCTTTCCGTCAGTTAAAAAGTGCATTACATTACTAATGTTGCTGATATGCTGAATAATATCATCATTCAATTTACCATCCGCCACTTCCAGCATCACATAACCCGGAAAATAATTTTTCTCCCGCATTACTTTTTTTCCGTTCTGAACCTTATAAACTTTTTCCATCGGGAGGAACACCTGCTTAATAACATCTGTCCACCCACTGCGGGAAATATCTTTATCCAAATATTCTTTGATCTTTCTTTCCTTACCACTTACAACCCTTAACACATACCATTTGGTCTCTGCCTGGGGAGCTGCGGGTTCAGCCTGCGGAACAGGATTCTCTGCTTGCTCAACCGGAGTTTCTGTTTGTTCAATTGTTTCTTCCATAACGCCTACTTGAATAATGAATAAATAAACTTCAATAACCAGCTGCTTCCAAAATCCATTATCCAAACCATTGCAGTGATCATAACTGTCGCCACGAGAACAATCACAGTAGATTGCTGCAACTGCATCCAGCTTGGCCAGGTCACTTTCTCCAGTAACTCGTGGTAAGAATCCCTAACGTAAGTTGAAACCTTATTCATTTTTAATATTTAATGTTTAAGATTAAAGTTCAAGGTTATTCAAACCTTAAACATGAAACTTTAAACCAATTAGCACGGGCACTAGGATTCGAACCCAGATCGAAGGTTTTGGAGACCTCTATACTAACCGTTGTACGATGCCCGTAGAAAGCTAAAAGCTATTCCGGTTCCCCGAAACAGCTTTTAGAATATGTCGCAAATGTAAAAAATCATTTGCTAAAAAAGCCAAAAGCTTTAAGCTTCAGCTTATTTTAAAATCTCTGTAACCTGGCCTGCACCTACTGTACGACCACCTTCACGAATCGCGAATTTCAAACCTTTTTCCATCGCAATCGGCATGATCAGTTTAACAGTCAGAGAAACGTTATCACCTGGCATAACCATCTCTGTTCCTTCAGGTAATACAACCTCACCAGTTACGTCCGTAGTACGGAAATAAAACTGGGGACGGTACTTATTGAAGAACGGAGTGTGACGTCCACCTTCTTCTTTGCTCAGTACATAAACTTCGCATTTGAATTCAGTGTGCGGTGTAATAGAACCTGGCTTACAAATAACCATACCACGGCGGATCTGGCTCTTCTCAATACCACGTAATAAAATACCTGCGTTATCACCGGCTTGTCCCTGGTCAAGTAATTTCTTGAACATTTCAACACCAGTAACAGTTGAAGTTAAAGGAGCTTCGATCAAACCAACTATCTCAACACCTTCACCTACTTTCACAATACCACGCTCAATACGGCCCGTAGCAACAGTACCACGACCAGTAATTGAGAACACGTCTTCTACAGACATCAGGAATGGCTGATCAATAGGACGAGGAGGTAATGGAATATAAGAATCCACAGCATCCATCAGTTCGTCGATTGCTTTAACCCATTTTTCATCACCAGCTAATGCACCAGTTGCAGAACCTTTAATGATCGGAGTGTTATCACCGTCAAAGCCATAAGAGCTTAACAGTTCACGGATCTCCATTTCAACAAGGTCTAACAATTCAACGTCATCAACCAGGTCAACTTTATTCATAAATACAACGATACGAGGTACACCTACCTGGCGTGCCAGCAGGATGTGCTCTTTCGTTTGCGGCATAGGACCATCTGTAGCAGCCACAACCAGGATAGCTCCGTCCATTTGGGCGGCACCTGTGATCATGTTCTTCACATAGTCAGCGTGACCAGGACAGTCAACGTGAGCATAGTGACGACTTAGCGTTTGGTATTCTACGTGAGCCGTATTAATGGTGATACCTCTTTCTTTTTCTTCAGGTGCACCATCAATGTCATCATAGTTTCTTTTTTCCGCCAGCCCTTTTTTAGACAAAACGTCTGTAATGGCAGCGGTTAAAGTGGTTTTACCGTGGTCTACGTGACCGATGGTACCAACGTTTACGTGAGGTTTTTCCCTCTTAAAGGTCTCTTTAGACATCTTATCGGTTTTTGTTGTGGTTTTACAATTAATTGCCCATAGACTCATCGCCCATAGACCATCGTGTTTAAAAATATTTTGTTACCAGCTCCAGGATTTCTATTGAGCACCTGTTGCGTCGCACATTTGAACTTTTTGCTCTTTGAGGAGCTTTTTTCGTCAATCGTGAGTCGTCAATCGTCAATGCAATTTACATTCACGTCTCCCGATTCACGTTTTCTTTTGAGCCGTCGATGAGAATCGAACTCACGACCCCTTCCCTACCAAGGAAGTGCTCTACCCCTGAGCTACAACGGCTTGTCGGTTGACAGTTGACCGTTGTTAGTTGACAGTAAGAGCAAATTCCACTGACTGTCATCTAATCATCCGCCATCCTATTAGAGCGGGAGACGAGGCTCGAACTCGCCACCTATAGCTTGGAAGGCTATCGCTCTACCAAATGAGCTACTCCCGCTTGCAATTATTAATTAATATTTTAATATTATTAATTAACAATTCAAAGAACTGTGGGCAGAGCAGGGTTCGAACCTGCGTACTCGTGAGAGAACAGATTTACAGTCTGTCGCCTTTAACCACTCGGCCATCTGCCCCGATAAGTCAAAATTCGATTGACCTCTATGAGCCACTTGTCGGAATCGAACCAACGACCTACTGATTACAAATCAGTTGCTCTACCAGCTGAGCTAAAGTGGCGTAACTTCTCAAACATCCTTTTTTCAACCAGCGACCTTCCCGATACAATCGGGATGCTCCACCAGCTGAGCTAAAGTGGCGATTAAAAAAAGACAAAAAAAGAACTACCGATTTTTCGGGATGGCAAAGGTAAGAGAAAACTTAATTCTGCAAAATTTTGAATAATAAATTTTTACCCTGTTTACTAAAGTGATATAACAGATAAATGAAAGATGTGAACAAGTTTATCAGCCAAAACGAAATAAAAAAGGGCTTGAAGTTTCAAGCCCTTTTTTTTACAATCAAATTTTTTATGCAACGGCCATTTTTTGTTTCTTTCTTTTTATTTGAGTGGAAATTGATTCCAGTGCACAATCGAATGATTCCTGGAAAGATTTAGAAGAAGCTTTCACAAAGAAGGTATGTCTCGGTACATGTACACTTATCTCGGCAACTTTATCTTTTATATTATGCACCACATTGTCAAGTTTAAGATATACGTCAACTTTTACGATCCGATCATGAAATGTGCTTAATTTTTCTAACTTTTTTGTTACATACTCTACCAATTTTACATCGGCATCAAAGTGCACCGTCTGAATGTTTACGTTCATAACACATTACTTTTAAAATGGTGAAAAAATGGAAAATGATCTATTGAGATGGGACATGTAAGCAGATCTTTTTAAACTCTTTTCAAGTTAAGTCAGACATAGCAAATTATCAACCTTTTACCGCAAAAGTTTTATCGCAAAGGGGAACTTTTTATGCCTTCGGATGAGCATTTTTGTATACCTCTTTTAGCTTTTCTATCGTATTGTGGGTATATACCTGCGTAGCCGCCAGGCTGGTGTGACCTAATAATTCTTTAACAGCATTTAAATCAGCACCCTTATTCATTAAATGAGTGGCAAAGGTGTGCCTCAGCACGTGTGGACTTTTCTTTTGTAAAGTAGTAACCGCCCCCAGGTATTGCTTTACAAAATCATATACATAACGGGTATTTAAAGACTTTCCATTTTCTGTAACAAAAACGGTTTCAACGCCATCAAGTTTTACGGGTTTTTCATCCAGGTAAGATGCCAGTTGAAGAACAAGTTCAGGTGATACCGGAATGATCCTTTCTTTATTACCCTTTCCCAAAACTTTAACCTGCTTACCAGCCACATCTAACTGGCTTTCCTCTAAGCCCACAAGTTCGCTTACCCGCATTCCGGTAAGGTAAAAGAGTTTGATAACAAGTGACTTTGTGAGGCTATCCCAGTCTTCAGTGTGTTCAAGGTTCTCCATTAGCTTTTCCATCTCATTTTCAGCAAGAAAAGATGGAAGCTTTTTACCAGTTTTTGGCGATATAATCACTGTCATGGGAGACGTGGTAATTACTTTTTGCCTAAGTAAAAACTTATAAAAGGATTTTAAAGTTGAAATCTTACGGTTGATCGTTTTAGACTGATTCTTTTCCTCTTTAAGATCTGCCAGCCAGCTTCGGATAAATGTTGAGGTTGCTGTAGGGAGATCGCTAATTTCAAACTGGCTCCTTAAATAGGCCTGGAACTGTAAGAGATCAGTCTCATACCCAATTAAAGTATGATGAGAATACCGCTTTTCGTATTGTATGTATTCCAGGAAAGACCTTATATGTTCATTTTCAGTTACCGGCATAAAAAAGCAGCCATAAAGATACCTTATGGCTGCGAATATGATAACGGGGAATTAATCTTCGAATTTACCTGCTGCTACCTGTTGTTTATAGACAGCTTTAAGTACTTCAGTACGACGCCTAACGCTTGGTTTGATAAAGCTCTGACGCTCTCTTAACTGAAGCAGAACCTTGCTTTTTTCAAACTTCTTCTTGTACTTCTTCAGCGCTTTGTCGATGTTTTCGCAATCCTTTGAATCTATTATCAGCATTTTTAATACCTCCTCAGGTAATTTTTTGGAATGCAAAGATATGAATTTGAAATAAATCTCCAAACCAAAATTCCAAATACGAAGCTAATTTGCAGTTATGTTTACCGGGATAATAGAATGTTTAGGCAAAATTGAATCAGTTCTTGAAAACGGAACGAATCGCTCATTTATCATTTCATCTCCTATTTCGGCTGAATTAAAAGCAGATCAAAGTGTTAGTCATGATGGAGTTTGTCTTACGGTGGAAAAAATCGAAGGCGATAAACATACGGTAACCGCCATTGAAGAAACCTTAAAAAAAACTAATCTTACTTCCTGGCAGGAAGGATATCGGGTTAATCTTGAACGATGTCTTCAGATGAATGACCGTCTCGACGGCCATATTGTACAGGGTCATGCGGACACCACCGCAATTTGCACACGGGTGACTGAAAAGAATGGAAGCTGGGAATTTGTTTTTGAATTTGATCCCCGGTTTGCTGCGCTTATAATAGAAAAGGGATCGGTTGCATTAAACGGAATCAGCCTTACAGCCTTCAATGTGAGGGAAAAAAGTTTTTCAGTTGCTATCATCCCATATACTTATCACCATACCTCTATTCAAAATGTTACGGCGAATAAAAAAGTAAATATTGAATTTGATGTGTTTGGAAAATATGTACAACGCATTATACAAGTCAATCAAAAATAATTATTGGATTGTTTTCCCCTTCAACGCCTCACTTACAGCCTCATCCATAATTCTCTCAGCAAACGGTCTTGAAATTTCATTCAACTCCTCTGTCTTTTGATGTATGAGATCTTTGTCTTCCATCGTTAATGCTAATTGAAGTGCCTGCATTGCATTTGCCACGTTCATTAATTCACCAGGCTGCAGCCGCAGAGAATTTTTAGTGATAAACTTTTCTGTAGTGGAAAGTATTTGTTCCCCCTCGGTTCTTGCTTCAACCAATGCTCTTTGTGCTATATCATCTTTCGCATGGGTAATACTATCCAGTAGCATTTTTTCTACTTCAGTATCAGTCAAACCATACTGCGGTTTTACTTCAATAGTTTGTTCCGTTCCACTGCGAAGTTCTTTTGCTTTAACTATTAATATTCCATCAGCATTAATTAAAAAACTTACTTCTACTTTCGGTAAACCCGCAGGCATTCCGGGAATTCCTGCCAAATTAAATTCAGCAAGTTTTCTGTTATCTTTTACAAGATCACGCTCACCCTGGTAAACAGAAATACGCATGCTGCTCTGACCATCTTTCTGCGTAGTATATTGTCGCCCTGCTTTGGATGGTATCTTGGAATTACGAGGGATCAAAACATCCATTAACCCACCCATAGTTTCTATTCCAAGACTTAAAGGCGTAATATCAAGCAATAAAAAATCTTTGTTGTTGCCAGCCAGGATATCTGCCTGTATTGCGGCACCCACTGCAACTACTTCATCAGGGTTTACCGAATCATTTACTTCCGTTCCAAAGAATTCGCTTACAGCTTCTTTAAGGGCAGGTATTCTTGTGCTTCCTCCTACCATCACTATTACATCAATCTCTTCTTTTTTAATTCCTGCGTCTGAAACGGCGTTAGCACAACTATTAAGTGTTCTGCTGATCAATGGCTGAATTAATTCTTCAAACTCAGCACGATTAATTGATAATGCTGATTCATTCAGTGTTGTTTCAAAATGTTCATTAAATGATAAATGCTTTTTAGCTTCTTCGGCCTTAAGTCTTAATGCCTGGGAAAGCCGTGGGTCTTTATTCAGATCGGCTGATGTTAAATTTAAATCTCCTGTCCATTTACTCAGGATAGCACGGTCAAGATCATCTCCGCCCAGGTAAGTATCTCCATTCGTGCTAAGCACTTCGAAAATGCCGCTGGCTATTTTCAAAATTGATACATCGAACGTTCCTCCTCCCAGGTCATAAACCGCAATAATTTTCTCTTCATTTTGCTGCATTCCTAATCCATACGCAAGGCTCGCGGCTGTTGGTTCATTAATAATTCTTAATACATCCAGTCCGGCTAGTTTTCCTGCATCTCTTGTGGCTTGTCTTTGAGAATCATTAAAATACGCGGGTACGGTGATAACCGCTTTATTTACCGGAGTTTTTAAAATATGTTCGGCCCGTGTTTTTAGTTCTTTCAGGATGAAGGAAGATAATTCAACTGGCGAATAAAACTTGTTTTCAACCTGAACTTTTACTAAACGCTCAGTATCATCATCAATTATTTTATAAGTAAAAAAGTCAGCATGCTGTTCAATGTCTGTATAGCTTTTTCCCATTAATCTTTTTGCGCTGAAAATGGTATTGGCGGGATCAGTCTGAAGATGCGCTTTGGCCGCCTCTCCGACAATTATATTTTGGGATGAATCAAAATAAATAACACTTGGCACCAGGCTGCTGCTGTGGTGTTCTTTTAATACAACAGGCTTTTTTGTTTCAGGATGAATAATCGCAATTAAACTGTTTGTGGTTCCAAGATCAATGCCCACAATTATTTCTTCCTGTTGTAATGTACCTGTAACTATATTAATTGGAATTTTAGCCATGTTTGAATGAGTTGATGTAAAATTAATTCATGCTGAAAAATGCGAATAGCTATTTACGGAAATCTCTAAGATTCCACAACTTCTGTTCCGCTTACAAGATCATGAAGGGTTTTATTATAAAATGGAATTAAGAGGAATTCAATTAAAATTAGCCTGGTAACAGACCTTAATAATACCTGCAAAAAAGATGGTCGTTTGCCGTTTTTAGTAATCACCTTGCTTATCGTAAACCATTTTCCGGGTGTACGGCTAAAAAAAGATTCAAACAATAAATAGTAAATAACCAAAACCGGGTAAAAGAACCATACAAAATTATAGTGTGTATGGTGCCAGTAAAAAACATACCAGTTATTTACCTGGAAGAGAATGTATGCTATGAGGGAAATGCAAAAAGTATCAATAATAAAATTGAGCGACCTGGTTCCAATTCCAACAATTTTCATCCGGCAAAACTAATACTTATCGCATGAGGTACATTTTTCCATATCCATTATTGAAATATTTATCAGTTGTGCCGTCAGTTTCATTATTGAAATGCTCCAGTAACATCTTTTATATTCACTCCGAATCGCCAGCCGTTTTTATGATACATCGCACCCGCATCAAACCCAAAACCAAAAGCCTTCGCAAAACTTCCTACCTGGCGGTAAATAATTTTCGCATTGCCTCCTATTCCAAAAAATTCATCATCAGAATCGGTTAACGAATGTCCAAGCGATAGTAGTAATGCATAGTCAGCTGATGAAAAACTTTGGATATTATTATAATTGAGCGAGCCATCCGGTTCAACAAGAAATAAAGTGTTAGGAATATCATCAACTGCAAATCTTAAAAGAGAAATTCCGAAAGTATTTTTCCCGTTAGCTGCCGGAATCGCGGCAGCAGCATAATCATATTTACCTATCCCGGAAAAGTATTCTGCATGCATTAAGCCTATGGACGGATGCTCTTTAACGAGGCCCAGTCCCGCGGGATTCCAATAGCCTGCAGTATGGTCTGCCACGCTCGCCACCTGTGCTTCCTCCATTGCAAGTCCTCTTGCGCCTGCGCATATATTCAGGAACCTCAATGGCGTATTGCCTGAACTGCGTGTATGCAGGCAGGAACAAGACGCATAAAATCGTGGCGAATAAACTTCGTTTAAGCATAAAATATATGTCAGGGAAAGAATAACAGAGAGGGATAGCAAAAATACTTGTTTTCGAACGGGACCCCTATCATTGCAATTACTACTTTTGCGGCAAATGTTGAATGTATGAACTTGGTTGAAGAATTACGCTGGAGAGGAATGATACAGGATATTATGCCCGGCACCGAAGATCAACTGAATAAGGAAATGACTTCAGCATATATCGGTTTCGACCCGACTGCAGATAGTTTGCACATTGGCAGCCTCGTTCCTATTTTATTGTTGGTGCATTTACAAAAAGCGGGTCACAAGCCTTATGCGCTGGTAGGTGGTGCTACCGGAATGGTGGGTGACCCGAGTGGAAAAAGCGAAGAAAGAAATTTATTGAGTGAAGACATTTTACAAAAAAACCAGGCCGGTGTAAAAAAACAACTGGAAAAGTTTTTAGATTTTGATACGGCTAAAACTAATGCCGCAGTAATGGTTAATAACTATGACTGGTTTAAAGGAATGGAGTTTTTAGATTTTATTCGTGATGTTGGTAAGCACATCACGGTTAATTATATGATGTCGAAAGACAGTGTAAGAAAAAGAATAGATTCTGAGAATGGAATCAGTTTTACGGAATTCACTTACCAGTTGATACAGGGTTATGATTTTTATTATCTCTATAAAAATCATAATTGCAAACTGCAAATGGGTGGCAGCGATCAGTGGGGGAATATTACAACGGGTACAGAATTAATCCGCCGCAAAACCAGTGGTGAAGCATTTGCTTTTACTTGTCCCCTGGTTACAAAAGCAGACGGCGGCAAATTTGGCAAGACAGAAAAAGGAAATATTTGGCTTGATCCCGAAAAAACAACGCCTTATCAATTTTACCAGTTCTGGCTGAATGCAAGTGATGATGATGCAAAAAAATGGCTCAGGATATTTACATTTTTAACACCCGGAGATGTAGACGGAATTATCACTGTTCACCAGCAGGATCCGGGATTGCGGATATTGCAAAAAAAACTCGCTGAAGAAATAACCGAATTTGTGCATGGCGAAGAAGAATACCGGAAAGCTATTGAGACCACTGAGAAATTATTCGCAAATCAAAATGCACCTGCTGAATCTTTAACTGCTGAGGATTTGGAAATGATGGAAGGCGTAGTGAAAATAAATTACGATCTCTCTAAACTTCAAACAGGAACAGATATTGTTTCTTTCCTTGCGGAAACAAACATTTTTGAAAGCAAAGGTGAAGCAAGAAAGATGGTTCAGAATGGTGGCATTAGTATTAACAGGAATAAAGTTGCAGATGTTAGCCACCAGGTAAATGCAAATCAATTATTGCATCAGAAATATTTGCTTGTACAAAAAGGGAGGAAAAATTATTATCTCGTGATGGTTAATTAATTTTTTGTCCCGACTACAAAACTTTAATCAACTTCAGAGGCAGTCTGTCCCAACCGAAGGTCGGGATCGCACTCTTGTACTGCATATCTATATTGAGCTTCACCCTCACACGAACGTCCCTTGCCGGCGAAAAAAGATGAACATTGAACATTCAACCTCATTTTAAAGCTCCCACCTGTTCCCACATTCTCTCCGCTACCAGTTGGTTACCTCTTTCATTTAAATGCACCCCGTCTGTGGTTAAAATACCTTTGTCTTTGTTTTCCGTATTATGAATTAAATTATAATCCAGAAAAGCTTTGCGAAGATCAACCAGGGGAAGGTGATGCTCGTTTGCATAATTCCTGATATACTGGCTGTATTTATTCATATCGCCATCCAGTTCGTTTGAAAAGTCTGTCTTCTCTCCTATTGTAGCAGGTGTACAAATTATTACTTTGATGTTTGCTGCGTTCATCCGGTTTACAATTGCATCATATAACTTTCCAAATTTATCATAGTCCGTTCCGGTTCCTGTTGTGCGTTTATGCCATACATCATTCACACAAATATAGATCACAACAATATCAGGGTTTTTAGAGATCACATCGCCTTCCATTCGTAAATACAGATCATACACTTTATTTCCACTAACACCAGCTCCTGTCAATTCATAATTCACATCCAGGCCTTTTTGTTTCAGCATCGTATTTAGCTGGTCTATATATCCGTTAGGATTTACCGCTGCTTGTGTAATGGAATCACCAAAAAAAATAATTCGTTTTTTTCTTTGCGTGCGGGCATAAGACATTAATAAAAGACTTCCCACAAAAAGAGCGAGGAGAATGATCTTGTAATTCATCTGTTATAATTTGATTTCATTTGAGGGCGGGCTGATATTTTGTAAATGAGAAAAATAACAGTGCCTGTTTCTCACCTGAATTTAATAAAGAATATTAATGTAGCCGAAAATGATAACGTTACACGACAGTTAGATTTTTTTTCCGTCCTTGTCCCACCCTGTTAATCACAGACAGGATCATTCCTACTACCATTACTATCACTCCTATCCATAAAATATTGATCCATGGAAACTGGTAAACTTTCAATGTAAGCAAGTCTGAAATGTCGTTACTTTCTTTCACCCCGATTTGCAGTTTGCCCAATTTTTCATCTGCAATTTTATTAAAACGGATAACCAGGCCCTGGCTCACAACACTGTCTGGAAGATCACGCATATCATGCCCGGAAATTGCTATGCCGGGTCTAACTCCATATCGTCGCCCGTCTTTTGAGATAACGGATATATCGAGCATCATGGCGGTTTCACCAGCATTGATCTGTCTCGCATTATCTTTCGGGTTCACATCCACTTTATTCAGGATCATCAAACCATTCGAATAAAAAATAGTG
>JAQBNK010000129.1 GCA_028288595.1 Chitinophagaceae bacterium | reverse complement strand
CCACTACTCCGTAGACGGGCAGTGGATTACTACCACGCAAGCTGTCATGCACTGGAACTTTCATTCGAGGGGCCCACATGACATCGCACTTTATGTGAAAGATGATTTAGGACTGGACTCTGATACTATTCACAAACAAATTGTGGTGCAATGAAAAATGTTTTGATACTCATGTTGCTGCTGCCCTGTATTTTATTTGCTCAGCAACCTTCACCGGTCATGACTGCATTCCCATCTTTGATGATACCCGCATCGAGCCGGGGGTTGTCCATGGGCGACGCTGGAATTGCCTCGGCAGAAAATAACCAGCAACTCTATTATAATGTGGCTAAGTCAGCTTTCATTTTAAACAAGCACCAGGCATCGGTAACATACCTGCCATGGATGACCGGAGTAAGTAATGATGTGCGGTTTATCAATGCCAATTATATGGTGAGCGCTTCGTCCACCTCAAGTTTTGGTGCGGCGGTGAGTTATTTAAACTTAGGCAGTATTTCGGTGAAGGATGATAATGGAGCAACGCTATCGAACTATCATGCAAGTGAATATAATATCATGGGGAGTTATGCTTTGAAGATAAGTGAAAGGGGATCTGTTGGCGCGGCATTTCGTTTACTCGGTGAAAATGTTTTTACCACGACGCGAAAAAATAAATTCAGTGTTTCGGGTGACATCAGTTACTACGGGTATGCAGAACTCGGGGATGCAACACGCAAGTTAGAATGGGGGGCAGTCATTTCTAATTTAGGGCCGAAGATTACACTTGAAAATGTTTCTACTTCCTTTCCTGCTAATGTTGGTCTTGGTATTTCATTTTCAAATATCGATCCTGAGACGGATAATAAATATTCGCTAGCTCTTGATGTGAACAGGCTGATTAAAGAAGACTGGAAAGCTTTGAGATTTTCTCTGGGTGGTGAATTTGGTTTTGCTGATCAGTTTTTTTTGAGGGGCGGGGTTAGTTTTGAAAATCAACTGAGAGGCAATCGGAAATATTTTTCACTTGGCGCAGGATACAAAGGACTGGTTGATGACCAATCATGGGGAATTGATATTCATTATTTAATTCCCTTTGGAAAATCAGTTTCCATTTCGCCGTTTCAAAATTCTTACGGTTTTACACTGCATTTAAGTTTTGGAAATTTTGAATAAAAAAATTCACCATGCTATCTTTTTTCCAATACCTCAATTCAATTTATCCGCTCCTCCCCGAAGTGCAGGCCGCCCTGCTCAATAGCGTACGACAGAAAGAATTGCGCAAAGGGCAGGTGTGGCTGCAACAGGGCGCGGTCTGCGATAAACTAACTTTTATTGAAAAGGGCATGGCTAAACTTTATTTTGAAAGTGGCAGTAAAGAAGTCGTCCTGTGGTACAATAAGGAGAGCGACATTATATTATCTGTACAAAGTTATTTTAACCAGTCACCTTCTGAATTTTCTATTCGTGCCGTGGAACCCTGCACAATATTTTATATACATTACACGGACATGAATCACCTGCTGCAGAAATATGCTGAACTCAATATAAATGCACGGGTGATACTTCAGCGATATTACGCTTTGTCAGAAATCCATGTTGGGCTTTTGCTTCAACCGCCGAGAACACGCTTTGACGCCATTGCAAAAATTTACCCATGGATGGTTGACGGAAGCCGCATTACAGATAAGATGCTTGCGGCTTATATGGGTGTGACGCCGGCATGCATTAGCTATTACCGGAATGGAAGGAATGGGAAAACCTGATTCCCCCGTTTAAGTGATGAGTTTGTTATAATTAAAGCATGGCAGCAGCAAATGAAATGTATTTTGGATTTAATAAATTTCTTTAAAAATTTAATTTTTTGAAATTCCAGTTAACGAAACAGGGTTTTAATGAAGAGAGTTTGCCTTAGCATTACTTAAAATCAAATTCAACTAGTTTTTTTCAATACGTTTTGAAGTAGTTCCTTCAACTTATCCTCAAACAATTCATTATTATCTTCACTTATCACTTTCCCACTTTTATCAATTAAAATCTATCGCGGAATCCTGGTAGCCCGTAAGGGATTTGTTCGAGCAATTTCTAAACCGTTTGTTGAAGTCTGTACCTGTAGTTACTAATGGGACTGAAAACTCCTTCAACTTGTTCTATTTGGTAATTGCTGCTAATTTTTCTAAAAAAATTTTTTTGAATGGACTTATTAGTATTTTGTTGTAATGGCCATGAAAATAGTATTATCCCTCATCCTGCTTTGTGGTTTGAAGTTTCCTGCGTTTGCACAAAAAGTTGATACCCTATTTGTCAACCCTTCCAATCTTGTGTTAAATCAATTGCAGAATGGAAATTATTGCTACCTGGTTTTCAACAAAAAATCCCTTAATAGTCCTGCAGAACGGTTAACCCTTGTTAAAATGAAAATAGAAAAAGGCATATATGAAAACAAGCCGGTTTATTTCATCAACCAGAAATGGGAAGCGGATACTATAGTTCATTCTGCATTCACGATTTTAGATGCCAAAACTTTTGCCACGGTTCAACATAATACCTGGTGGAAAAGACTTGGTTATACTATGCAGTTTAATTTTGTCTCGAAAAAAATATTGTTTGAAGGCATACTAAGTGATTCTGCAAAGCAAAAAATAACAGGGGATTTCCTTGCATCATTTTCGGCATACAATTTAAACTGGCACTCAGATCTTGTTGTTTTTTCAGTTTTACCTTATGCTGCTAACAGAACTTTTATTATCAACTATTATGATCCTGGGTTTGGAAGTTCGGAAAAAGTTGAGTATACAGTTACAGGAACTGAATCGATTATGGATCATTCAGGGCTCCCTGTTGATTGCTGGATATTAACCTACAATTTGACACAAAGCCCGGGTTATCAAAAATTCTGGATTTCTAAAAGGACCAAAGAAATTTTAAAAGAAGAAGATTTTTCCAGGGGGAGCTACCGCTATAAAATCAAGCTCAGTAATCCTGTTGTTTTCTGAGTTTTAAAAATAGAATGCATGCATTTAAAATTACTACTGCTTGCGGTGGATTAAATCCGGCATGGTGAATAAAAGTGAAACACGGACATCGGTAGTTCCGATTTATATTTTTTTGCATTTGTTTATTCTAGGATCCTGATCGCCATCTGCTTTTTCAACTAAGCCGCTCATGTTTATTATTTGTCCAGGCTACTGGTAACCCGGAATCTTTTTTATTCTTTTTTTGGGGGTGTGACAGGGCTGTAAGTGAATCCTGCCTGCTACCTGGTGGTGGGGCCACCAGCAGGTTTTAATTTTAGGATTCGAAAGACTTGCCTATGAAATTATATGTTTCTTTTATTATTTGTTGTCCCCAACCGTAATAGAAAAAAAGACCAATACCAAGATGCTACTATCAAAGCATTGCTGAAGGAAATAGAGGCAGGAAAATGCAATTGATCATGCAGCATCATGAATACGTTGCATTTTTCTTATTGTGCTTTTGCCATCATCTTCATTGCGCTTGACATTATCGATTCAATTTGTCAATACCTGCTATTTTTAAATTTTCCAGCCAAGTTTTTTAGAGTATTAATTAGTATTACCTTTTAAAAAATGAAGGACGATTTCTTTTTTGTAATCGCACCAATCAAATTTAACTGCTATTTAAAACAATGAATTTTTGTAATAAAATATAATGAAATTCAGTATTTATCATATAACTCATCAGGCTCTCAAGCCTTACCTTCAATATATTTTATTTAACAAAAATGAGCATGACCCTTTTTACAATAAGTCAGTCATTTCTTATTCGAATACAAATATTTGTCTCGGGATAGTTAACAATAAAGAACTAACAATAAACAAAGATCAAACAAAGTCCTTTATAGAAAGGCCCGGGATCTCATCGTATCTCTCTGCCCTTTATTTACGTCCTCATGTTTTCAAAGCAGAGGGATTGCAGGATGAAATCTGTATTGACTTTACACCCCAGGGTTTCCTTCATTTCTTTCCTTTTGCTTGCAAAACTTATATCCTTCAGGAAGACATTCTAAATGAAGCTTTTGGAAAAAGGGCTTCTGATTTTTTTGAGGCTGTTTTTGCAGAAGAGGATTTAATCAAACGAGGCGAAATGATTGAAAGATTTTTTTTAAGCAGATGTAACAGCACCAAAGTTGCGCCACTTTCAGAAGCTTTAGAATTAATTCATTTCAGAGGTGATTGCAGTGTAAAGGAATTGGCTGATACCATGCAGTTATCGGAAAAGAGCTTGTACAGGCTTTTTACCGGCTGGCTTGACATTTCACCAAAAAAATACCTGCGAATCGTGCGATTCAGAGCTGCGCTAAATTTGATTCATAAAACAAATTCAAGCTTTACCTCTATTGCATTTCAGTGTGGGTACACAGACCCCAGTCATTTTTATAAAGACTTTAAGCTCTTTACTAATTTATATCCAGAAGGTTTTAAAAAATCCACACTTTATCTGGAACAAAAAATTTTAGTAAAAGTAAGCTGACCTGTCTTTTTTGTACAAAACGGGTTCAAAATCTCTGGGTACTTTCAGATCAAATATATATATATATGAGATTTATTGGAAGGCCCCGAATAAAGATAACGGGATTTTTATTTTTGTGTTTCTCCATCCTATTATCAAGTTTTGAAACCGACGCTCAAGTCCATGCAGAGGAAATGCATGTTGATGCCAATGCTTATCACTATACAACTTCTACCAATGATCCAACGGGGTTAAGAACTTACAAACTTAAGAATGGACTAACCGTTTACCTGGCACAGGACTTTGATGCTCCCAGCATTAATTATATTATGGCTGTCAGAGCAGGTTCTGCATACGACCCGAAAGACAATACGGGACTGGCACATTATCTTGAACACTTACTTTTTAACGGTACACGAAAATTAGGAACTCTTGACGGGGCAAAGGAACAGGCACTACTGATACAAATCGAAAAGTTGTATGACTTGCACAAAAAGGAAAATAGTTCTGAAAGAAAAAAGACTCTGTATAAGCAAATTGACAGTCTTTCCTTTGAAGCATCCAAGTATGGAATAAAGGGCGAATACCGGGCGGTTTTAAATACACTGGGAGGTGTTGGAACCAACGGAACCACCAATTTTGAAAACATTATTTATGGGACTGTAATTCCTGCACCTTCTTTAGAGCAGCTTCTCAGACTGGAAAAGGAACGATTCAGTGATCCATCATTCCGGGCCTTTAATACTGAACTCGAAATTGTTTACGAGGAATTTAACTCCATGCAGGATAATGATTTTATCCAAAAATACTTTGCCGCTAATAAAGTGTTATTTCCAACGCACCCCTATGGACAACAAACGGTGATCGGGACTTCTGAACACTTAAAAAATCCCTCCATTACCGCCATCAGGAAATATTTCAAAACCTATTATGTCCCCAATAATATGGCCCTCATTCTGGTTGGTAATCTTGATTTTGATAAAACCATCAGGGCTGCAGACCGTGCGTTTGGTGGACTTAAACCCACTGCGATAAAGCGCCCTTTGTTTCCTAAAGAAGCCCCATTAAAAAAAATTACGGTAGTAGAATTAACCAACCCCGGACCTTCTGCTGCCTTTATTGGATTTAGAATGAAAGGTATCGGTTCTGAGGATGAAAAATACCTTTCGCTTATTAATAAAATGCTGGATAATAATACAGCCGGTATTATTAACACTGACCCCGTGTCGCCGCAAAAATTAAAAACCGCGAACTCATTTATGTTTTTAAATAATGATTATAGTATGCATTTTTTAAATGGCACGCCACGGGAAGGGCAGTCACTTGAAGATGTAAAAGATCAACTGCTTTCTTCGCTTGACAAAATAAAAAAGGGGGATTTCGATGACTGGCTGATTGAAGCTTGCGCCAAGGACTTAAAGAGAGAGTTCTTAAAAGAAATAACAGAGAACCAGAATCTTGATTTTACAGCTGCAACTGCTTTTATTCATTTTGAGTCATGGAATAAACGTCTTTCTTTTTATGACGCATTAAGCCATGTTTCCAAAAAGGAATTGGTTGATTTTACAAACAGGACTTACATAAATGACTACGTTGTCGTTTACAAAAAGCAAGGCCCGGCATCGTCTGTTGTAAAGGTGGAGAATCCTGGAATAACCCCCATTCTTCTAAATGAAGATAAACACTCTTCATGGGCCACTAAGTTTACGTCGGTTAAGGTCCCAGCTACTAAAGCGGCTTTCGTTGATTATAAAAAGGAAATCCGTTATGATAGTTTGAGAAACGGACTTTTAATAGCCAGTGTAAAAAATAAACTAAATGATCTTTTTCAACTGGACTGCATTTTTGATTTTGGAAAGAACGCTGATAAAAACATACAGCTTGCCGTTAACTACATTAACTACGCAGGTACGACGCGTTTCACTGCCCCGGAGTGGAAAAAGGAATTTTATAAGCTAGGCCTTTCTGTCAACTTCACGGCTCAAAATAACCAAACCATTTTTCATTTGGAGGGGCTTGAAGAAAGCCTTGAAAAGGGATATGGTTGTTGGATCATCTATTCGATAACCTTGTCGCTGACCAGCCATCTTACGATAACTACGTGCAAAGCATTATTAATACCCGTACAGTTAACTTAGACAATATTAGTGCTATCCGGCAAGCGCTGGTTTCTTATAGTCTCTATGGCGAGAACTCTCCTTTACGGAATATTTTTTCGCAAGAGGAACTGCAACGTATCCGTCCTGAAGGACTGACCCAGACTATTAAGTCTCTGCGAAGTTACAGACACCGTTTGTTTTACTATGGTAAAAATGTAGATCACCTAATGCAAACCTTAGAGCGGGTATATAAAATACCGTCCGTGCTTAAAGCCCCGCCAGTATCAAAAATTTACCTTGTTGAACCGACTAAACATGTTGTATACTTTGTTAATTATGAAGGAGCTCAGGCTCAGGTTGGCATTATCTCACGGGGAGAAAGATTTTCAAGGGTTGACATGGCCTTATCTAATATGTTTAATCGTTTTATTGAAAAGGTTTCATTTCAGCAAATAAGGGAAGCGAGATCACTGGCTTATTCCAACTGGACTTTGCACAGGATGTCAGATGATACTTTAAACTATAATTATACAGAAATGTATGTTGCAACTCAAGCGAATAAAGTAAATGATTTGCTAGTCGTGGCAACAGGGCTTATGCAAAATATTGCTGACCAGGGAACAGTTTATGATGCTTCGAAGGTCGACCAGTTAAAGCGATACGAGCGGGAGCGAATTAACGGAACAAACATTTTCTGGAGCCATGAATCGCTAATGAAACTCGGAATAGTTAATGATTACCGCGAAGTAATGTACAACGCAATTAAGCACATGAGTTTTAAAGACATCAGGGACTTTTATGAAAGAAATATTTCCAGTAAAGATTTTGGTATCGTCATTGTTGGCGATAAAAAGCAATTTGATCTGGATGCACTTTCCAAATACGGAGAGGTAAAAGAGATGGATAAAAAATATTTATTTAATTATTGATCTGCCTTTACGAAAGGTGGTACAAGAGTCCGCAAAAAGATAGAAAATTACGTTCTTATACTTCTAGAGCATTTTGCTATTAAAAATTTCACTTCAGAACTATTAAAAAGCAGGTTTAATACGTTTGATTTTGATACAGCAGGTGAATGATAATGGACACATTTTAAAAGTATTAATACTTAAAATGCTGGTTAATTGTAATATAATTCGCGGCACATTCGTAGCATTTTGAAAGATCATGCCTAGGAAACTTGCCTTCATTGATTAATTCCTTTCAAACTCCAAATTAGAAGTCGGAAAGATGTAGTTGAAACATTTTAAAATCAAACAACCCCAATCATGTTTAAGAACTATTTTAAAATCGCATACAGAAACCTCAGCCGAAATAAAGGCTATGCTCTTATAAACATCATTGGCCTGGCTATAGGTGTTGCTGCATGCCTTCTCATTTTCATGGTGATCAGTTTTGAAACCAGCTTTGATAACTTCCATCAAAAGAAAGAAAGTATCTATCGTGTTTGTACAGAATATCATAACGAGGTGGGTACCTCCTATGGCACAGGGATACCTTTCCCAGTCGCTTCATCATTAAGACTTGATTTTCCCCAACTAACAAACGTGGCAGCCATCTTAAAACTGGCCGATGTCCAAGTTAGTATCCAGGAAGAGAACACATCAAAAAATAAAAAATTTATTGAGCATAATTTCTTTTTCGCTGAGCCAGAATTTTTTAAGATGTTCAATTTTCCCTGGCTTGCTGGTGATCCAAAAAGCCTATATCAACCTGGCATGATCGCCCTTTCCGAAGCACTAGCCGTCAAATATTTTGGCGACTGGCACCAGGCAATTGGTAAAATGGTAAAAACCAAAAATAAAGGGTTGTATAAAGTGAGCGGGATTTTACAAGACGTTCCTGTAAATACAGACTTCCCTTTAACTGCTGTGGCATCTTATCAATCCTTGACTAATACAAGCTTTAAGAAAAGTTTAAAGAATTGGGTCAGTACTTTCGACAATGCATATACGTTCGTCTCACTCCCAACGAACCTGCCTGCGAGCATTTTCAATAAAATGTTGAACACATTTACCAGAAACCATAAGCCACCTGAATTTGCCAGAGATGTTTTTATTGTACAGCCTTTGAAAGAAATCCATTTTGATGAAAGGCTGGACAATTATAGCGGTCATACTTTCAGCAGGTCGTTAATCAACGCCCTGATAGCTATTGCGGCGTTTCTCCTGGTCATAGCATGTGTAAACTTTATCAACCTCGCGACAGCCCAGGCTGCCAACCGTTCCAAGGAGGTTGGGGTAAGAAAAGTTCTTGGTAGTCGCCGTAGCCAGCTTGTATGGCAGTTCCTTAGTGAAACAAGTTTTATTGTACTTATCGCGGTAATTATTGCAATTGTAATCGCTGAGATAACCCTCCCCTTTGTAAACAAGTTGCTCGAAGTGCAGATGAAAATCAGCGCAATTAATATTTCTTCAATGATTTTGCTATTAGTATTGCTTATAAGTGCACTGACGTTCTTATCAGGGTTTTATCCGGCTATTATTTTATCCCGCTTTAATGCTACTGCTGCTTTAAAAAGTAAAATCAATTCTAAAATGATAGGAGGGGTATCATTAAGAAGAGGCCTTGTTGTACTTCAGTTTATTGTTGCACACATTCTTATTATCGGGACCCTTGTGATCGTAAGCCAGATGAATTTTTTTAATAAAGCCCCGCTTGGTTTTGATAAAGCAGCTATTATTAATTTACCTCTTCCCCCCGACAGTGTGAGTAAAAGTAAAATCGACTTTTTGCGAAATGCAATTAGACAGGAACCCGGCGTCAAATCAGTTAGCTTCAGCTTTGCACCGCCTGCTTCAAAAGAGGAATTGGAAAATGATTTCACATTTGACAATGCAATAAAGAGTACTGATTTCCGCGTAAGCTTAAAGTGGGCCGATGCAGACTATTTTAAAACTTATAATATCCGACTGATCGCTGGCCGGATTTACTACCCAAGCGATACCGCGAAAGAATTTGTTGTCAATGAAACATTGCTGAGAAAATTGGGTATTGCCGATGCTAAGCAGGCACTTGGCAAAAAAATCGTTTTCTGGAATGGCGCGGTTTCCGGCCCTATTGTAGGCGTTGTCAAAGATTTTAATTCAAATTCTTTAAAAGAACCGATGTTCCCTATAGTATTAAGTTCTCTCAAAACCTTTTACCAGACGATTAATATTAAAATAAAGCCTGGAAGCGAGAAATCGGTAATTAGATCATTGGAAAAATTATGGAACCAGTCTTTCCCGGATTATTTATTTCAATACCATTTTCTTGACCAATCCATTGCCAATTTTTACAAACAGGAAAGTCAGCTTGCTATGCTCTATAAAATATTTGCCGGGATTGCCATAGTTATCAGTTGCCTTGGATTGTATGGTCTTGTTTCTTTTATGGCAGTTCAACGTACAAAGGAAGTTGGAATAAGAAAAGTGTTGGGTGCTTCTGCAAAGAGCATCGTATACCTGCTTTCAAAAGAATTTTTAATATTAATTCTGCTGGCTTTTGTCATAGCCGCACCGGTTGCGTATTTTATTATGCAAAAATGGTTACAGAATTATGCCTACCGTATTGCCCTGGATCCCAGATTGTTTATTTTAGCATTTCTGGCTTCAATCCTGGTGGCAGGGATAACTGTTGGTCACAAGGCATTTCATGCTGCAAGCGCAAACCCGGTAACAAGTTTACGAGCAGAATAGGATCAATTTTTCATTTCATGTTTAGACTTTATCGAAATTGATACTCTTAGAAAGTAATAACCAAACATTTAATAACTCAGTATGAAATTATTTTTTTTATTCCTTATCATATTAATGTCCGGAGCCAAAGGAGTTGTTAAGGCGCAAATGGAGGTACGGTTATCGGGTAAGATCCAGGGAGCTGAGCATAAATATATTTATCTCCGTAGTGCAGCACAGAGAACGATGATTGATTCTGTTTTGAGTTCAGACGGCAGCTTCGCTTTCCGGCGACCATTTCCTAATCCTGACCTGTTCCTAATTAACGTGGAAAATGTGAAAGGTGGTATCCAAGTCTTTGCAGATAATAACGAAGTGAAAATTTCCGGTACGACATCCGGTTTCCAGGACGTTGTTATAACAGGATCGCGCGAAAATGAGATCTTTTTGCGCTATAAACAAATCATGTCGGGAGCTTCTATTACAGCCGATGATATGGCAAAATATCAAACGGCAATGGGCGTAAAGGATTCAGCAACCATGAAAACCATAGACGCTTATTACAACAGGAAAACAGAGGAGAGCTTCAATAAATTAATTGAGTATATAAAAGAGCACCGCGATTCGTATGTCTGGGCTTATTTCCTTCAAAATGTCAGGGGTTTTGATCCCGAGTTTTGGCAAAGGCAATACAGCCTTTATATGTTGCTGGATGATAAGGTCAAAAACACGGAAAATTCAAAAAGGTTTGTTGCCAGGTATCAAAAAGAGATGAGTCTTATAGAAGGAAAACCTGCCATTCCGTTCAGTCAACCTGATCCTGATGGTCATATAGTTTCATTGTCCGATTTTAAAGGGAAATACGTGTTGATTGATTTCTGGGCAAGCTGGTGCGGGCCATGCAGAAAAGAAAACCCCAATCTTGTTAAAACCTATAATAAATTCAAGGATAAAGGCTTTGAAATATTAAGTATTTCTCTTGATCAACCCGGAAAAAAAAGCGATTGGCTGAAGGCAATAAAAACTGACCAGCTAACATGGACCCAGGTGTCGGATTTGAAATTCTGGGATAATGAGATTGCAAAAATGTACGGAGTTACATCTATACCATCTAATTTTCTGATAAATCCAAATGGTGTTATTATTGGCAAAAACCTTCGGGGTGCGAGCTTAACTGAGAAGCTTCAGTTGGTCGTTAAATAAACCTGGATGCTCCAAGGTCGATTAACATTTCCATGAAAAATATCAGAGCTTCATGTACTATACGATCTCAAAAAAGGTTTTATTTTACGGCTTACGAGCCATTCATAACTGCCGCAACTAATCACTAAGCGTGATAAGGAAGGAATGCCCTGCATATTTATTACTAAGACAGACATAATCCAATCACAGAAAAGAAACGAATGCGCACAACTATATTGACAATAACATTTATTTTTTCAATGACCAATATCTTTGGACAGACAGAAGAAGCGAAACTTAAAATCTCACACTTAACAGGCGACTTTTACATTTATACAACATACAACACTTACGAAGGAAGTCAAACACCTTCAAATGGAATGTATCTTCTTACAAATAATGGCGTTGTATTGTTTGACACACCTTGGGACACGACACAATTTCAACCATTACTTGACAGTATAAAATTAAAACACAACAAAAATGTGATTTTGTGTATTGCAACGCATTGGCATAGCGACAGAACAGAAGGACTTGAATATTACAAACAAAAAGGAATTAAAACTTACACAACTTCTCTAACAGATGAATTGAGTAAAAAGAATAAGAAAAAAAGGGCTGAGATTTTAATGATAGATGACACGGTTTTCAATATTGGACAATATTCATTTCAAACTTATTACCCTGGGGAAGGACATACAGCAGACAACATTATTGTTTGGTTCAGTAAAGAGAAAGTGCTATACGGTGGTTGTCTTATAAAAGGTGCAGACGCTAAAAATTTAGGTTACTTAGGAGATGGAAATGCTCAAGAATACGAAACTACTCTAAAAAAGGTGCAAAAAAAATGTCCTGACCCCAAATTTATTATCATATCACATAGTGACTGGAACAACATAAGCTCATTAACACATTCAATAAAGTTGGCAAGAAAACTGAAAAAGAAACACACCCTCTAACAGGAGGTGTGGTAAAAGCGAGCAGGACGTCGAAATATCGGCTGAAACTCGCTACCGTATAGTGGTTACAGCAGACGAATAACTATTTAACTTTCTATGTCAATTGCCTAAATGCGGTAGAATCGTCCGGGGCATTCGAATTGAGCTGCAGAGCATAAATAGAAATAACTGAAAGGTCTTTGATTATATGGCATTTGCAACCAGCTTCTTGTGATTTAATAAGACATAGGATTTAACGCCATCATCTTTTTCATCTTTTGAAATAATTAAGTCGACTTGAGTTGTCAGAACCATTTGTACGAAGCAGAGTTCATTAATATCATGCTGACTTATTATTCTTAGTCAAACCTGCATCATTTCTGAAGTCAGGATTAACATGGCGCATGTCCGTGATTAAGCTGAGTTTAAAACGGCGTTTTATCAAAATCGCAGGAATTGACATTTAAATTTTTAAAATAAGCTGTCTTTTTATGTAAACCAAACAAACCATAATGAGAAAACTGTTTTTTTTCCTCCAGATCAGTCATTACATTAAAGCAAAAAGAGGCCTGTCTCTTACCCGAAATAATAGCAAAACATAATTTTTAACTCCGAATACAAAAACAGTATAAAAAAAATCTCATGAGTGTAACACGCCGGAAGTTCTTACAAAGCTTGTTCATTGTCTCCACGATAACAACAAAGAAAGGTTGGGCAAACAAAGCTCGCAAGCTGGTATCTGAGCGCAGAGACCTCTTTCCACAGGGTGTGGCATCAGGCGACCCCACTGCTAGCAGTGTAATCTTGTGGACGAGGCGCCCGCCGATAAAGGGCAGTTCTACCAGTAAACTGGTCGTTGAAATTTCGACAACTCCAGAATTCACTAAAATCCTGGCGGGTGGTACCGCGAATGTTAGTGCTGATTCAGATTGGACCTGTCGTTTCCTGGCCAGAGATCTCAAACCCAACCGCGAGTATTGGTACCGTTTTGTCGATGACCAAGGTTTCGCAAGCCGGATTGGTCGTACCATGACAGCCATGAGCAACGATTCAGATTCACCCGTTCGTTTTACCTTTGTATGTTGCCAATGCCCTAACGAAGGTGCCTTGAATGCTTACCGAAAGATGATCTTCGAAGATGAGGCACGCCCGAAGGATCAACAACTTAATTTTGTATTGCACCTTGGGGATTTTATTTATGAAGTCACCTGGTATGGCGAAGATAATCCGAATGGAAACCGCGGCCGCCGGATCAGAGACCTGTACAAGTTTCCACAAGGTAGAAAGGTTAGTGACTTTCATCTGCCGGTTACGCTGGAGGATTATCGTACGCTATACCGTGCCTATCTACAAGATCCAGACTTGCAGGATGCCCGTGCCCGCTGGCCTTTTGTGGGAATTTGGGATAATCATGAATTTGCCTGGGCAGGATACCAGAGTCAATATGTAGCAGGGGGCGGTTACGATGCTCCTGCACAAAATCAAAAGGTCTTTGCCAATCAGGCCTGGTGGGAATTCATTCCTGCGCATGTAACACAGCCCGGTAACCCGAAGCTTGAACATTTCAAGCGACCAGTGGTTGTGGATACACCCCTCGGAAAATTCAACGAAGACGGACTATCAGAAGAACCTAATAACCTGGCGGCGATAAACAGTTTGAAGATCCAGCGTGTACTGCGCTGGGGCAAGAACGTTGATTTGTTGCTCACCGATAATTGGTCATTCCGTTCTCCCGATATGTCGGGTGATGATTTTAATGTTCCGGGATATCCACGAGTGGGCCCGCAAATACCTTTTGAAATTACGGATTATGGCCGTCATTATAATAACGACAATCCGCCGGATACCATTCGTTTCAACGGCAAGGACATTCCTAATCCCACAAAAAATATCCATGCCAATACTTACCTGGGAAGCGAGCAAAGACGCTGGTTCATGGATCAGCTCGGGTCTTCTACTGCACGCTGGAAAATCTGGGGACACGGTTTTGGCACGATGGAAGTGCGAAGCGATTACCAAAACCTCCCAGGGGAACTGGGCAGTAAGTGGCCCAAAGATGTTGGGTATGCGGTCGTAGACAATCGGTTCATTCGTGATAAAGACCTGATATTTGATTTTATAAAAGAGCAGAAGATCACGGGTTTTTGTGTTGTGGGAGGTGACCGCCATGCTTTTCATGCAGGGTTAGCCTCCAAAGCGCTGCCACCAAAACCATACGAACCGTTGGGGGTGGAATTCATTACCGGTTCTATTTCGCAGCAAACTCTTTTCGAAGTGATGGAAGTAACGATGCCTAAAAACCATCCCAGGCGTGTGCTACACCTGATCGATAAGCCTGATGGCACTTTGATCCCTTCCATGAATGTTACCCCTATGCATGGGGTGCTTTCCGCTCTAAAGCTGAAGGAGACGGGAGATATGGACCAAGCCCGTGCTGTACGCAATCCGGAAGTTGCGCCTCATTTGTCATTTCTTGATTTCGGTGGCCACGGCTATGGTTTAGTAACTGCCACTTCCGATCATCTTTCGACGGAGTTCGTCTGTATCCCGAGGCCGCTGGAACGCAGCGAAAGCCCGGATGGAGGTCCATTGGTCTACCGTGTTGTGCATCGGACACGCCTATGGAAGGCGGGCGAGACTCCCAAGCTTGAGCAGGAAATCCTTGAAGGCAACCCGCAGTATTCCATCTGAGTTATTGCGTTTAAAACCGGTTTCAGCAATGAATGGAAAATAAATTGTTGAAAATACATTTTTTACTTTTGTACCCGAAGCAATGCTTAAAGGCGACGTGCTACTGACAATCCGAATTGCGGCAGCGCATCACCGTTTGTGTCAGTCTGAAATGCGCAATATGCCGATGGAGTATTTATTGTTAATTGTATAAGCATACTTGAGTTCAAGAAGGGCGCCTACTGCGAATGTTTGCTGTGGGGTCATGTTATCATAACCAATAAGCACCGTAGGCACTCCAGTTGTTGATGGGAAATAAAGTGAATATCCATCAGAACCGTCAGATGCAGATTGAAACCGCCCAAAGCCACCCAGCCCAATGAGTAGTTCATTGTGTAAATCCTTAGAAAGCTGGCCTGGACATTAACACCTAACTGAAGGCCTGCAGTTGTAAATCTTACAGACGCATCGGTCAGCTGACCAACAGAGCTATTGGTAACAATAATGACATTGCGGCTATGATTAATACTGTTGCGTAAATCATAATTCAATGAGATCTTTTTAGACAGATATTTTGTATAGGGTACTCCTGTAACTATTCCCTTCATATCCCCGCTACCATGGTTACTATAACCGGCAGATAATTCGATACTGTGCCAGGGCAACGATGCCTGGCTGAATGAAAAAGTATTAAACAAAAACACATTGATCAGGAGAAGCAAAACGATTTTCGGTTTCATATTTGGATTTTTAAGTAATTACGATGCAAGAAAAACGGGCCACAAGTAAATAGAAAGGGAATTGTAAAATTTGTCTTTTAAGCATCACATCGTGTTGATAACACCTCCAAAGAGATATTTTGAAATATGAATTATTTTTTATATATTATGTATGTAGTAAAATAACCGAAGCAATGAAAAAATATGATCATTTAAAAAACCTGGCCGAACTTGAGAACGAGGCACTCATCTACGTGGGACATGACTACTCTCAGAATGATCCGCATGGGCTGGCGGAACAATTCTTCAATTTTGTCAGCAGAATCTATCTGAAGAAAATGGAACCTACAACATTCAGCCAGCCAGGTACGTAGTGGTGAACGAAGCTTCCGTTAATGCATGGGCTACAAAGAGGTATAGGTACTACGTGGTAGGCATCCATATGGGCACCCTTGTAAAACTGCATAGCTTCTTTACTGATCGTGCCTCACTCTTTGACCTGCCCATCCTGGCTGAATTCAGGACCCTTAACAGTAAGCTCGATACCCATATGGCTTTACTGATGTACCAGCTTTCTATGGAGTTCATTTATTATCATGAACTGGCTCATCTTATTCAGTATAGTCCTTTAGATGATGACTGCCTCACAGAACATGTCATAGAAGTTGAGAAAACTGATGAAGTCTACGCCGTTAGTGCAGGTAAGGATGACCCATACGATCTAATAAAACATGTAAAAGAGTTTGATGCTGACCTTCATGGAGGTTATTTTATCTGCCTGCATTTAATACAATATTGGAAAAAGCTGGATGAATCGGACAGAAGCCAAGCAAATCTTGAACTGCTTATATCTCTTGGCACGGGTGCCATCTTCAGCTATTTCATACTTCTTCTTCAAAAATATCCTGAGATGTATTATGATGCCTCGGATCATCCGCATCCCTTGATAAGGATTCTTTACATCATCGACATGTTTATTCAAACGGCCGAGAAAAACCAGCCACAAGGAATGAGTATTAAGCCCGAGGCAATCTTAAATCGTGCTTTTAGATTAACGGAAGCCATGTTTACCTTTGCTGGCGGGGAGAATGTTGTAAAGAATTTTGCAGACATTTTCATGGGCGAAAAGGAAAATATAGAATTATATGTAAACAATGTTCTCATACCCGAATCCCTGAAATTACCATACTTAGTGTTGCAAAGAGTTGCAGCTAATAACGTCGTAAAATAGTTGTAAGGCCTGAAACGCAAAGCGATTCTTTTGAACCAGTAACGATAAAGTCCAAAACCCAAATTATCCTATAAAAACCGCCTTCCCTCCCCGGTAGGAGGGAACGGGAAGGGAGGTTGACATAAAAATGTTTTTTTAAGGATTAGCAGTTATTGATTGACATGAAAAAGTTATAAGATCTAAATATTTTCCACCGTCAAATATTTTTGAAATCTTAGTATAGAGTTTGCAAATCTTGAGAAATTAGTTCACTTGAACGGTGAAATTGAATGATCGAATTTATTAGTGACGAAGGGCGGCGCTGCCTCATCATTTTTCAAACTGTCCGAGTCATTTTTTTCTCGCGCGAGATACTTGATACGGGCAAATTTTCAAAAAGTATGCTATTTCCCTGGTCAGAATTAACTTGAAGTGATAGTGGTTGTTTTTTTCCGCCTTTAATCAAATCTCTAAATTGACTTGGAGTAATTTTATTATACAGTTTAAAGGCTTTGCTAAAACTAAATGGATCGGGATAATTCAATAACTCTGCAACTTCAGAGATTTCCAGGTCCAGCTTAGTAAGCAGTAACCTGGCGAACAACATTTTTAGTTTGATTGCACTCTGGAAGGGCGTTTCTTCAAACACCAATTTGTAAGTTCTGCTGAAATAGAATCTTGAAAGACCGCTATACTTTGCTGCCTTATCAATTGCATTAGATTCGAGGAAATTTGAGTGAATATGTTGTTGTGCTTTAACTAATTTCCTGAAACACTTCTTGTCTATAATACCCTCGTGTGCTTTCATAACAAATGATCAATGAATAATCACTAAAATATCATTATACAGCTGGTATACTTTGTCAGAAATTGCTTTTTAATTATTTGCCCTTCAGTAGCGGTTAACATCTCGGAACTGCTTTGGCTTGATGCGCCAGTGATGAAAACTATTTTTTTGAACATCAACTTTTATTATTCATAAGTTGTTTTACTCAACAATTTTCATTGTTGTCATTAGCTTAAGAAACCTGTCAGGCCAAGCGCGCTTTTAGTTTTGGTGTATAAAGTAATACGCCATGAAAAGTCTGATTTTACCATTGCTGCTATGGATTCCTTTCATCTTAATTGCCCAACAGCCAACAGCACTTATCACCAGTTTTTCTTCTTTGCAAATCCCGGTTTCAAGCAGGGGACTCTCGATGGGTGATGCTGGTATCGCAGGGGCTGAAGGAAACCAGCAGCTTTATTACAATATTGCCAAGTCTGCATTTATTCCCAACCAGCACCAGGCATCGGTTAGTTATATGCCATGGATGAAAGCGGTTAGTAATGATATAAGTTTCATCAATGCCAGCTACATGACCAGCGTTTCTTCGACCAGCGCTTTTGGAACATCAGTCAGCTACCTGAATTTGGGAAATATGGCACAACGAGATGAAAATGGAGCCACCCTTCTTTACTACAATCAAAGTGAATACAATGTTATGGGAAGCTATGCTTTGAAGATAGGAGAAAGAGCAGCCGTTGGTGCGGGATTTCATTTACTCGGGGAAAAGATTTTTACAACTACGCATAAACAAAAAATGGGTCTGTCAAGTGATGTGAGTTATTACGGGTACACTGAATTCGGCGATGCCTCAAGAAAGCTAGAGTGGGGGGCCGTCATTTCCAATCTTGGGCCGAAAGTCACCCTGGAAAATGTATCCACTCCACTGCCTGCAAAAGCGGGTGCCGGGATAAGTTTTTCTAATAATGACCCGGAAACAGATAATCAATATTCGATCTCACTTGACGCCAGCAGGCTTATAAAAGAAAACTGGAAGGCCGTGCATTTTTCACTGGGAGCCGAGTGTGGTTATGCAGGCCAGTTCTTTATACGTTGCGGTGTAAGCCTGGAAAATGAAACTAAAGGGAACAGGAAATATTTCAGCGTGGGTGCCGCTTATAAAGGATTAGTAGAAGACCAGTCGTGGGGAATCGACATACATTACCTCGTTCCATTTGGTGTGCACTCCACCGTCTCGCCGTTCCAGAATTCCTACGGCTTTACCCTGTATGTGAACTTCGGAAATTTTGAATAAAAGCCAATCGATATGCTTTCGTTTTTCCAATATCTCAATTCCATTTATCCACTCCTCCCCGAAGTGCAGGCCGCCCTGCTTAATATCGTACGACAGAAAGAGCTGCGCAAAGGGCAGGTGTGGCTTCAACAGGGCGCGGTCTGCGATAAATTAACCTTTATAGAAAAGGGTATGGCAAAACTTTATTTTGAAAGTGGCAGCAAAGAAGTCGTCCTGTGGTACAACAAGGAGAGTGACATTATATTGTCTGTACAAAGTTATTTTAACCAGGCTCCCTCAGAATTTTCTATCCGCGCCGTAGAACCCTGCACCGTATTTTATATACATTACACGGACATGAATCACCTGCTGCAGAAATATGCTGAACTCAATATTAACGCGCGCGTGATACTGCAACGATATTATGCTTTGTCTGAAATGCATGTGGGCCTTTTGCTTCAACCACCAAGAACACGCTTTGATGCGATTGCCAAAGTTTACCCGTGGATGGTTGACGGAAGCCGCATTACAGATAAGATGCTTGCGGCTTACATGGGTGTAACACCAGCCTGTATCAGTTATTATCGCAATGGCAGGGGAGGGGAAAGAAGACGTGCATGAGATTATGATGAAACTATTACGATAGAAAAGGACTGAGAAATTAAGCAGCTTATGACATATCTCTTAATAAAAATAGTAGTCATTTTATCACCTACGTAACTTTCTCGAGTTAGGTTCATTGGCTAGAATGAAATCCACAGTCTCGGTTCAATCGTTGATTTATGAAGATTAAAAACTATAGGATATGAAGTTTGTCTTAGTGTTTTTTTTTTCGTCGATAGTATTATGTGCCGAATCAAAATCTATTCAGCTCTCTTATACTTTTGAAAAACGAGATTCAAATTCAATTAAGGTTGTAGTGGTCTTCCAGGGCAAGAAAAGTGGGCACACTAAATTTTTTCTTCCGAATGAATGGGCGGGGGAAAAGCAACTGTATAACTGCATACAGGACTTGCATGCCCTTTCGGCCAATACGACTCTTATTTCCACCGATCATCCGTATGAATATAATGTCAACCACGGACCATCTGCCACTATTTCCATAAGCTATATACTGGTACCAGACTGGAGTGGAAAATTGCGTTATCCTTTTTACCGCAGACCGGTAATCAATGATGACTATTTTTATTTTGACGGATACGCCGGACTCGCATATCCAGATATAAATCAAGAAGAAAAGCTAAGCTGCCAAATTAAATTTATAGGTTATTCGCCCCATGATTTTATTGCCACTAGTTTCTTCAGCGGAAAAACCGAAAATCGTTTTTCAAGCTCCCTAGGAAATGTACTGAATGCAGTATTTGCTGGCGGTAAATTTCGATCAGCCCAGTTGACAGACAGGTCAACTAAAATCATAATAGCCGTAACCGGTAACTTTAAATTCGATGATTCAGAATTGTTCAAAAGTATCTCCCGCCTGGTGATATCAGAACGGAACTTTTGGAATGATCACCATGAACCCTACTTTCTTGTTATTGTTTTACCACTGACGGACCCGGCTACATCAGGGGGAACTGCACATTACCGTTCTTTTGCCTTATATCATAGCAACAGTTTACCCATGGATCGTGGATTGACTTACCTCATCAGTCACGAATACTTTCATAACTGGATTGGACAGCGCTTGAAAATGTCAAAACCTGAAGAGACTTACAAATGGTTCCAGGAGGGCTTTACAGATTACTATGCATACAAAATATTATACGCCGACGACAGTCAAAAATTTACCCAGCAAATGAACAAAATTCTAAATGAATACTACTTATCACCCTACTTTAACTTGCCAAACAAAGAACTGATTGGTAAATTCTGGGATAACCCGGAAATGAAGCAGCTTTCCTATCAAAGGGGGGCTGTAATTGCATTTTTAATTGACAATGCTATTCAAAAAAATTCAAGTAAATCCCTTGATAACTTAATGATGGATTTGTATACCCTTTCCAAGCCGAAGCGTGTTTTTTCCATGGAATTGTTTAATTCAATCGCATCCCGGTATTTAGATACAGCGTTGGTTTCCCTGGTGACCAATATAAATAATGGAAATAATCAACAACTAACGAATGCAATTCAAGCAAATAGTATTTACACAATAAAGATTTTGACGCCAAAAAAATTTGAACTTGGCTTTAATCTTATTTCATCGAAGGAAAAAATGCAAATCGTCGGTTTAAAACCGAATAGCAACGCTTCTGCCTCAGGTTTAAAGGAGGGAATGCTGATTACGGGAAGGTTCTCCATATATAATGATGATGTTGAAAAACCCGCAAAAGTTGAGGTAATGGTTAATAACGAAAAGAAGGTAATAAGTTATATCCCGTCGGCCATCACGAGCATAGAAGTTCCGCAGATTGTACAGAATTAATGATAAAAAAATTACCGCTCTATAAATTTGTTTTGACGTATTTTAACTAAGATCCCTGGTAATTCTCTAGTCCGGCCGTAGACGCCCTTTATCTTAATTTTATATACAGATAAGATGCTTTCGG
>JAQBNK010000175.1 GCA_028288595.1 Chitinophagaceae bacterium | reverse complement strand
AGGTAAACATCGAAAGCAACGAGTGCTGCTTTTTCAAAACGTAATGCTTTGCTTCCATCTTCAACGGTGTAACTGAGATCGGTTCTTGTCCAGTCGAGTACCGGCATAAAATTATACGTCACTACTTTTACATCGCAAGCCGAAAGATTTTTAATACTCTCGCAATAATTAGCAATGTATTTTTCAAAACCAGGTGATTGTGTTTTGATGGCCTCATGCACCGGAACGCTTTCTACTACCGACCATTCCATCCCGGCTTCTTCTATTGTTTTTTTTCTTTTTTGAATTTCATCAATGGTCCATACTTCACCGTTGGGTATGTGATGCAGCGCCGTTACAACACCTGTGCAACCTGCCTGCCTTATATCCTGCAGGCTGACTACATCTGATGGCCCGAACCATCTCATTGTCTGAATAAACTGGTACATAATTACACTCCTGAAAATGCGAGGAAACCTCCGTCAACAATAATGGAAGAACCGTTTACAAAGCCGGATGCATCGCTTAATAACCATGTTAATGCGCCTGTTAATTCTTCAGGCTTTCCAAATCTTTTAAAAGGCGTTTTATTCACTACTAAATTTCCGCGGGCCGTTAAACTGCCATCGGGTTGTGTAAGCAAAGTTCTGTTTTGTTCAGTGATAAAAAATCCGGGAACAATGGCATTCATTCTGATAGCGTCGCCATAACGGTTTGCCAGTTCAACTGAAAACCATTTTGTATAAGATTCTATGGCTGATTTTGCCAAACTGTAACCCAGCACTTTTGTTAATGCCGAATGTGCAGATACAGAAGATATGTTTACAATGCTGCCTTTACCTGAAGTATTGGAAATGGCCTTACCGAAAATTTGAGTTGGCAATAAAGTACCGAAAAGATTTAGTTCCATTACTTTTCTGAGACCATCGAGGTTGAGATCAAAAACATCACCTTCAGGTTGCACAACAGCTTCAGGCATATTGCCGCCGGCCGCATTTACCAATCCGTCTATCTTACCGAATTGTTTTATTACGGCATCTCTCACAGTCGTTAACTGATCTTCTTTTAAAACATCTGCAGAAAAAGCAATGGCGGTTCCACCTTCTGCAGTTATTTCTTCTGCCCGTTGTTTAGCAACCTGCTCGTTTCTTCCAAGAATAACTACAAATGCACCTTCTGCAGCAAGCGCTTTGTTAAATGCATAACCAAATGCACCCGTTGCGCCGGTAACTATGATAACTTTTCCTTCTAATGATTTTTGTGACATATATTTTTTATGGTGATGATAAAACCCTGAACAAAGGTATAAGCGCGGCGAACTTAATGAAGCCCAAGTTGGTGTTTTTTTGGGTGCGGATAAAATTTGCAATCAAACTTTCCACGCAATCGATTTCGAAGACTAATTTTGACTGATAAGACGAACCCAATGAATAATGTTACTTTAAAGCAGCTGGCGGAGAAACTAAACCTCTCCACATCTACCGTTTCCAGGGCTTTAAGGGATAGTCATGAAATAGGCCAGGAAACAAAAGACAGGGTAAAGGCGCTTGCAAAGAAACTGAAATTTCAACCCAACCCGCATGCGAGCAGCCTGCGCCAGCATAAAAGCAACACGATTGCTGTGCTAATTCCGGAAATTGAAAATACTTTTTTCTCCCAGGTGATCAATGGGGTTGAACTCGTGGCCCAGTCAAAGGGATATCATGTTTTGATCTATCTCACCCACGAAGATTATAATAAAGAGACTGAAATCTTAAGGCTGCTTAAAAATGGACGTGCTGATGGGGTTATGATCTCTGTTTCAAACACGACGAAGAATACAAAGCATCTCCAAAGTTTTCAGAAGGATGGAATTCCATTGGTGCTGTTTGATAGAACCTGCGATGAATTGAATGCCCCCAAAGTTATGACCGACGATATTGAGATAGCCATGATAGCTACCGAGAAATTAATTAACAGCGGTTGCAAACGCATCGCTTTTATTTCCATGTCTGCTAATTTATCTATCAGCAAAAGAAGAGTAAAAGGATACCGCCAGGCATTACAGAAATATGATCTGCAAAAGAATGCGGTAATAATAGAATGTGGTGGAAATGATGCAGAGAACAAGAAAAAGATCAGTAAAATATTTAAATCCTCAACGCCACCCGACGGTATTTTTACGGCTACAGAAAAACTAGCCGTTATTACTTATGAGGTTTGCAGGGAAAACGAAATTAAATTACCCCGCACATTTAAGATGGTAAGTTTTTCTAACCTTCCAGCCGCTGCATTATTTCATCCGCCTCTATCAACTATTATACAACCTGCGTTTGAAATTGGTAAGGAAGCGGCGAGTATTTTATTTAAACTGATAGAAAAGAAAACTTTATTGCCTACAGAGAAACGGGTAATTATTCCTTCGCAATTAGTTGAACGGAATTAATTAGCAAATTAGCAGATGTGTAAATTAGCAAATGGGAACTTTCCATCTAATGAGGCTGAAGCTGAATAGCGAACCGGACCTCGAAGTGAGTGACACAACGGATGCTGAAGAATGTTCTGAAGTTCGTCCCTAATTATAATTATTATCGAATTGCCGAATTGGCTAATTAAGAAACACCTCTATCAAGATGCGTGTAACCTCCATCAACATACACTAACTGCCTGTGATTTTTTTAAACGCTGACCGCCAATCTGCTTTCTTTGTAACCACTTTAGCCCGAACTTAGTCTTAATAAAAATCAACAATGAAACAATTGCTCAGTCTCATATTATTCCTGGCTGCTTCTATTTTTTGTTCAGCACAGCAAAAAGATATTTATCATAACGGTTGGATAGACTTCAATAAAAATGGGAAGAAAGATTTGTTTGAAGATAAAACACAGCCAGTGGAAAAACGGATCGCTGATCTTTTATCAAGGATGAATGTTGATGAAAAAACAGCACAGCTTGCTACACTCTATGGTTATGGCCGTGTGTTAAAAGATGAACTTCCTACTCCTGTCTGGAAAACTTCGCAGTGGAAAGATGGTATCGCAAATATTGATGAACACTTAAATAGTTTGCCTTACAATGATAAAGCGAAATCGCAATATTCATATCCTTACAGTAAACACGCAGATGCCATCAACACCGTTCAAAAATGGTTTGTTGAAGAAACAAGAATGGGAATTCCGGTAGATTTTACAAACGAAGGTATTCACGGATTGAACCATGACCGTGCAACTTTATTACCAGCACCGATTGCGATTGGCAGTACCTGGGATAAAGCACTCGTGCATAAAGCAGGTATTGTAGTGGGGCGTGAAGCGAAGGCCCTCGGTTATACAAATGTATATGTGCCGATACTTGATGTGGCCCGTGATCCACGCTGGGGCCGCATTGTAGAAGCTTATGGCGAAGATCCTTTTCATATTGCAGAACTAGGAAAACAAATGGTATTAGGAGTGCAGGAAGAAGGAGTCGCTTCCACTCTAAAACATTTTGCAGTTTATAGTGTGCCTAAAGGCGGCCGTGATGGAAATGCAAGAACGGATCCGCATGTGGCGCCACGAGAATTGCAGGATATGTATTTATATCCTTTTCGAAGAGTGATTGAAGAAGCGCATCCCCTCGGTATTATGAGCAGTTATAATGACTGGGATGGAATTCCAATAACAGGCAATCATTATTTTCTTACTGACCTTTTGAGAAAAGAATATGGCTTTAAAGGATATGTCGTTTCTGATAGTAAAGCCGTTGAATTTATTGCTTCAAAACATCATGTAGCAAAAGATATAAAAGATGCGGTAAGACAATCCATTGAAGCAGGATTAAATGTTCGCACAGATTTCACTATGCCCTTTGATTATATTTTACCAGCAAGAGAACTGGTAAAAGAAGGAACCATTTCTCAAAAATTATTAGATGAAAGAGTAGCTGACGTGTTAAGAGTAAAATTCCTTCTTGGTTTGTTTGATGAACCTTATGTAAAAGATCCTGCGGCGGCAGACAGGATCGTTTATAATGATGATGCGAAAGCAATGAACAACCAGCTTTCTCATGAAGCATTGGTGCTCTTGAAAAATGACAACAATACTTTACCGCTTGAAAAAGGAAATATAAAAAGCATTTTAGTTACGGGCCCGTTGGCAGCAGAAACAAATCATTCTATCAGCCGTTACGGTCCTTCTAATGTGCATGTAGTTTCTGTTCTGGAAGGTTTTAAAAATTATGCAGGAAATGATATTAAAGTGAATTATGCAAAAGGTTGTGATCTTATTGATGCGAATTGGCCGGAAAGTGAATTGTTCCCAACTACTCCGAATGCTAAAGAACAAAACGATATTAATGAAGCGGTTGAATTAGCAAAACAATCTGATGCAGTTGTTGTTGTTTTAGGTGAAGATGAAAAATTAGTGGGTGAAAGTAAATCACGCACCAGTCTTGATCTTCCCGGAAAACAATTGAATCTTTTACAGGCTTTGCAGGCAACAGGAAAACCCGTGATTTTAATTTTGATCAACGGCAGACCATTAACAATCAACTGGGCGCAACGTTACACACCAGCAATTATTGAAGCCTGGTTCCCTGGTGAAAAAGGCGGAACTGCATTGGCAGAAACAGTATTCGGTGTTTATAATCCCGGCGGTAAACTTGCTGTTACGTTTCCTAAAAGTGTTGGACAGGTTGAATTGAATTTTCCTTTCAAACCAGGATCACAGGCGGGCCAGCCGGGTGATGGTCCTAATGGATTTGGTAAGACAAATGTCTATGGTCCGCTTTATCCTTTTGGTTATGGTTTAAGTTATACAACGTTTCAATATTCAGACTTAATCATCACTCCGGAAAAGCAAACACCGAAAGGAAATATCGATGTAACTGTTTCGGTTACGAATACCGGAAAACGAAAAGGCGATGAAGTTGTGCAGTTATATTTAAGAGACGAAGTAAGCAGCGTAACGGTTTATGAAACAGTACTGCGAGGTTTTGAAAGGATCAGTTTAAATCCGGGAGAAACTAAAAAAGTACATTTCATATTAAAACCTGATGATCTTAGTTTATTAAATAGAGAGATGAAGCGTGTTGTTGAGCCGGGAAAATTTGAAGTGTTGATAGGCAGTTCTTCTACGGATATTAGAGTGAAGAAAGAGTTCGAGATCGTTACAAAGTGAAAATTCAAAAGTAAAAAATCAAAAAAAGGATCCAGGCACTTAGGGACTCCTTTTGAATTTTGACTTTTTACTTTTGACTTATAAAGGTCATTTCCTCTCCGCAGCCTATGATTGGCAAACTATTCAGCTATTCTTGCATAAGGGTTCATACCCGATTTTTTTTGCAGAATATTATAGTATTAATAATTCGATCAGCTATGCCAGTTAAAAAGCTTGTTGTTTATGGTCCGTTTGTTTAAATCAAAAGCAAAAATTGAAAACTGAAAACGTTTTGACTGACGGATATAATCAGAAAGTAAAACATATTGCATGAAACGATCTACACAAAAAGAGAATAATAATTCTGAAAATAGCAATTCTGTAAATCCTCTCTCCCGCCGTCAATGGCTTGAGCGAATCTCTGTTCCTGCGCTGGCAACTGTGGGTGCAGGTATGATAGGTTTTAAAGCAAGTGCACAAACATACCATACGCCTGGTGATAAATTATCAGGAGCGAATATTTATAACGTTCGCGATTGGGGTGCCAAAGGTGATGGAACAACATTAGATACAACAGCAATTCAATCAGCAATAGATGCGTGCTTTAACGATAAAGGCGGAACGGTTTTAATTCCTGCAGGAGATTTTATTTGCGGAACGGTAGAATTAAAATCAAACGTCACGCTTCATCTTTCTGCACAAGGAAGGTTATTGGGTAGTACTAAAAGAGAAGATTATTCTGCGGGGAAGGGCGTACCTCCAGGTAACGGCAATATTGTTTTTTTATACGCAGTGAATGCTGACAATATTACCATTGAAGGAAGAGGAACAATTGATGGAAGCGGCAATACATTTTATAATGGCAAAGGAGATAATACCGGGCCGGGACAAGGTGGAGTTGGTGGAAATTTTGATCGTCCGCACCTGATCGTTTTTTACCAGTGTAATAATTTTTTGGTAAGGGATATTTTTCTTACTCGCAGCGCCTATCACTGTTTCAGGATTTTAAAATGCAGGCAGGTACAATTGCATGGCATCAGGATATATAACCGTGTGAATAAAAATAATGATGGCTTTCATATTAATGACAGCCAGTATGTGCATATAACAGATTGTGACATACAGTGCCAGGACGATGCCTGCGCTTTATTCGGGAGCAATAAATTTGTTACGATCACCAATTGTTCTTTCAGTACCAGGTGGTCCATCTTTAGATTTGGCGGTGGTGAATCGCAAAACATTACCGTCTCTAATTGTTTGATCTACGATACATATGGCTGCCCGATAAAGATTAGTGCAGGACGGGCTAAGATCGAAAATCTTAGTTTTTCCAATATTGTAATGCAGAATGTTACTGGTCCAATCGGAATTGGTTTCAGCGGAGTAAATAATTCAAACAATGCCAGCAATACTAATAATGCGAACAGTAATTATCAGTCGTATGTTCGAAATATTGTTTTCAATGGTATAAGAGCAACAGTAGTTCCTAAACCCCTTAATCATCCTGATATTCCTTTTGATGTACATCCTTATGATGGGGAAGTGAATAGCTGCATTACATTAAACGGCATCAATAATAATTTTCTTGAAAACATCAGCTTTACAGATGTGCATGTGGTCTACGCCGGCGGCGGGACAAAAGAACAGGCCGCAAAAAGAGATGTGCCGCAAATCAGTGCTGAATATTTTGGCGTATGGGGAACTGCTCCTTTCGGTCCTCCCGCTTATGGAATGTATGCACGAAATGTAAAAGGTCTGACCTTACATAATGTACGATTTGAATATACAGATGCTGATGCCCGTCCTGCAGTGGTCTTCGATAATGTACAGGATGCGTCAGTCACTTCATTAACCGCAAAAGGAACCGAAGGAACTGAACTGCTGCGATTCATTAATTCAAAAGATGTATTGGTAACGGCTCCAAGATTAATAACGCCTGCTGCTACTTTTCTCCTGGTAGAAGGTGCTGCAAGCGAAGGTATAACAGTAAGTGGCGGCGATTTTCGTAAAGCGAATAAGGCGGTTGTGTTTCAAAAAAATGCTTCGTCAAAAGCAGCAAAACTGAGTTAGTTTTTTACCGCGGCTATTCTTTTATTTGTGTCTAACAATTGGTACATCCTTCGCTGTATTTGTTGCATAACTTCTTTACCTTATCTTAACAAGTAAGAAAAAATTTATGGCTGCTATACAAAATGAAATTCGCTGGGGAATTATTGGTTGCGGTAATGTTACAGAAGTAAAGAGCGGCCCTGCGTTTAATAAAGTTCCCGGTTCATCTTTGGTTGCAGTAATGCGAAGAAATGCAGCAAAAGCAGAAGATTATGCCCGGCGTCACCAGGTCAAAAAATGGTATTCAAATGCAATAGAACTTATCAATGATCCCGAAGTGAACGCGGTTTATATTGCTACTCCGCCTAACGTTCATGAAGAATATGCAATCGCTGCAATGAAAGCCGGCAAACCTGTCTACGTAGAAAAACCAATGTCGCTTACTGTTGCCTCTTGCAAGCGAATGCTTGAAGTTTCAAAAGCAACAAATGTAAAGTTAACTGTCGCTCATTATCGGCGGGCATTACCCATGTTCATTAAAATAAAAGAATTGTTGAATGATAGAGCGATTGGAAAAATCAATACGGTTCGCATTAGTATGTTGCTTCCGGATAAAGCAGGTATGATCGCTAATAGTGAAGAAAACTGGAGAGTAAACCCCGCCATTTCCGGTGGTGGTATTTTTTATGATCTTGCCCCCCACCAGTTAGATCTTGTTCATTATTTCTGTGGTGATATTATTGAATCGTCGGGTTATAGCGCCAACCAGGCTGGTTTTTATGAAGCGGAAGATGTAGTGACGGGAACAATGAGATTACAAGACAATATCCTTTTCAGTGGACAATGGTGCTTTACAACCTCTGAAGAATTAAAAGAAGATATTTTTGAAATTGTTGGGGCTGAAGGAAAAATTTCATTCGGTGTTTTTGGCCATGAAGTAAAATTAGTTTCCGGCAACACTGAAACTATGCTGCAGTTTGAACCGCCTGCACATGTACAACAGGCGATGATTAAAAAAGTAACCGGATATTTTTTAGGGAAAGAAGAAGAAAACCCATGCTCGGCTGAAATTGCGATGCAATCAATGACAGCAATGGAGCGATTTGTTTACGGCTCAACTCCTCTTAAATAAACATCAGATTATGAAAAATGTAAAAAGAAGATATTTCCTTCGCTCATTTTTAACCCTGTCAGCCTTAACAAGTGTTGGACAATTGCCAGCTTTCAGTTCATCAATCAAAAAAAAAATAAATAATAAGTCCAGCAGGTTCAAAATAAGTTTGAACGCTTATTCTTTTAATGACCCGCTGAGAAACAACAAAACAAACCTGGATGCCGTAATAGAATTTTGTGCAAAAGAAGGTTTCGATGCAGTTGATCTAACCGGTTATTATTTCCCGGGTTATCCTGAAATACCAGATGATGAATATATTTTTCATTTGAAAAGAAAAGCGCACGAACTCGGAGTGGGTATTAGCGGAACCGGGATCCGCAATGATTTTATTACGCCCTTTCATGCAGACAGGCCCTCAGAAATTGCCTGGGTGAGACAATGGATCGAAGTTGCTGCTAAATTGGGCGCACCTGTTATACGCATTTACACAGGAAGAGCCATACCTGATAATTTTACAAGAGAACAAGTTACTGCGTGGGTGGTGGATGATATAAAACAATGCGCTGAACATGGAAAGAAACACGGCGTAATTGTCGCGATTCAAAACCATAATGATTTTATTAAAACTGCTGACCAGGCAATTGACATAATTAAAAAAGTAAACAGTGAATGGTTTGGTCTTGTATTAGACACAGGAAGTTTTGTTACAAATGAACCATATAGTGAAATTCAAAAAGCGGCTCCCTATGCGGTGAACTGGCAGGTAAAAGAAAGATTGAATTATAATGGTAAGAACGAAGCCATGGACTTGGAAAAATTATTCAGTATTATTACTGCTTCTGCTTACAGGGGATATTTGCCGATTGAAACTTTAACGCCGGGTGATCCTTTTATCATTATTCCTGCTTTTTTAAAAATGGTAAAAGCAGCGCTGGAAAAAGTGACTGCCTGAGTTGAAAGGATTATCGCTCGTGGAAAACGCGGAATTCGTGGAAAAAAAATATAGCCGCAGAGACGCAAGCACGCAGCGAAAACCTTTGCGGCTCAGCGGCTCTGCGGTTATTTAAAAAAATTCCGCGTATTCAGTGCCTTCCGCGAGACCAAAAACTTTTCCACCAACTTCATTCGTTCCCTAAACTTCTTTTACTTTCGGTTTTCTATGTCGCTTTTTATCACCTCACTTAATTCGGGCAGCAACGGTAACTGTTATTATATCGGTAACGAAAATGAAGCAGTATTGGTAGACGCGGGCCTATCATGCAGGGAAACAGGTAAACGCATGAAAGAGCTGAACCTGGATATTGAAAAAGTAAAAGCGATTTTTGTTTCTCACGAACATTCAGATCACATTTCGGGGATACCCGGACTTTCAAAAAAATATCAACTCCCCGTTTATATCACGCCAGGCACATTAAACCATGCAGGCCTCGGGCCGGGAAGAGAATTGGCCGTTTCTTTTCTTCCTCATCAACCCGTCAATATTGGAAGCTTGACGATAACTGCATTTCCAAAATTTCATGATGCAGGCGACCCGCATAGTTTTATTATAGAAGGCAATGGCGTAAAGATCGGCGTGTTTACAGATATTGGCAAAACCTGTAAACATGTGATCAGTTATTTTAAAGAATGTCATGCAGTTTTTCTTGAAGCGAATTATGATGTTGAAATGCTGAAGAATGGAGATTATCCTTATCATCTCAAAAAAAGAATCAGTGGCGGTAATGGGCATTTATCAAATACCGAAGCACTTGAATTATTCCGTTTGTATAAGCCGCCGCATATGAGTCATCTTATATTATCGCATCTTTCTAAAAATAATAATCGCCCTGCGCTTGTTGATGAATTGTTTAACCAGCATGCAGGTGGCACACAAATCATCGTGGCTTCGCGTTATGAAGCAACGTCTGTTTATCACATCACCAATACAGATGTACCCGTACTTAAAAAAGAAAACAGGCGAAGTAGTACAAAGCCCGTTCAGCTTTCTATTTTTTAATTTTTTTACCTTTTGAGGGCATCATGCAATTCTGCTATCAGTGCTTGTGCAAACTGATTTTCAGGCTTCGTTAACCGATCCCTGTTCTTATTTACCAGCTGTTGCAGCGCTTTTAAAAAATCTGTATATCCGCGCCGGCTTCCATTGATATACAGTTTTATTTCATCAAGCTTTAATGTAAGGTCTTTGCGATTGCGGGTGTTCAAACTGTCACACAGTTTTTCATAAACCTCCCAGTATTCCTTCCAGGTATTAATAACCATGAGCTGACAAAAAATTAAGCTACTGGTACTGAATATAAATTGGCTTAGGAGTAAACTTTAAAACTTCAGGCGGTGTATACACCCCATTCGGATCTTTCCTGATATCATTTTTATAGAAAAGCTTAAAGCCGGTAAACTGTACAGGATCACGCTGTTCATACAGCATATAAGAAGATCTTTTTAGTATTTTATCGCCCCATCCGTCCATATCCATTACGATCTGAACTTCGGGAACTTTTTTAATATCACGGTAGCCTCTTACCATTCCTTCAGTAAACCTGTGGACAACTAAAATCTTTGGAGGGATATTATTTTTTCTTACGATCCCTGCGAGATAATCAATCACATAATTAATATCGGTAGCGTTATACGTGCCTATTTTTGTTCCAGGCCTTTCTCCGTTCTTCATTGAGAATTCAGGGTCAATCCCGAGATGAACCGTAGGCATAGCTAAATATTTTTCAAGCAATGGAATTTCCTGCTGAACTGTGCTATGACCCACCTGAACGTCCAGGAACACAAGTCCGTTAATTATTTTAGACCAGCTAAGCATCGTATCTACCTGGCTGTAAGGCATGCGGGCACGGTAATTTCCATCCTTACCGGGAGCACCCTGGGCAGTAACCGCTATATAATGCAATGCGGGTATAACTGGCAAGCTGGTATCTGCCTTCTGCCAGTTAGCAACTTCGCCTTTTAACTTTTTAAACATTTCATCTTTAGGATATTCTCCAAGCACTCCCATTTTTTTCGAATAGAGGTTGCCATAAAAAGCAACTATCCTGTGAAAAGGAAGTATGGCGCCAGCCAGTGGATATGGGCCTTTAGCCGGCCATTTGCCCGTAGAATCCCCGTTTGCAAGCGCCTTTAGAATTTGATTATAACGGGCCGTATCAACGGGTTGTTTTTTTGAATAATCAACAGTTTGGCCCTGCGGCTCGCTTTTACCTGCACTATCGCCTTTCTTATTTGTTGCCGGCTGATTGTTGTTACATGAAAAAAGAAACAGAACGAGAAAAACCGGCAGATAACCGGGTCTTTTGAAAACAGGTGTGACCATAAGTTGAACAAATTTTAAAATCTGGTGCAAGATGCTGCAATAATTACTCCATTTAAAAAAATAATTATTGAATTTCTTAATGGAATGCTTTCTTTATTTTGCAGGAATTATTATGTATATCTTTTTATCGTACGCCGAATTACCAGCCGAGGGCAAACTAATGTTACTGGATTTTTATTCGAACCTTCATAATGTGAGTAAGGTTACCATACAGGACTGGATAGAACAAAACAATCCCGACATTATTATGGATAATCCCACCAGTCCCCGCTTAAATGACGACGACCAGGAAACCCTGTTGCAACATATTCATCATAAAAAAGGATAATTGTATTTATTTTATTTCCCTGTTTAGAAATTGTAAGACTTCCAGCGAAAATTCTTTAGTTCGCGAGGTTCCGCCATGATCTCCCGGCACCGTAACAAAATAAGAATGAGGAATTAATTTCGCTAATTGGCTGGCTGAACCGTTGTCCTCATCTTTATCCCCCGCAATAACAAGCACCCGTTTCCTGACCCGTGAAAATTCCTGAACACTTGTGGAAGGTTGCCCTTTTTGCTGGTAGGCCAGTGCTAACTGATCTAACCCGTTTTTCTTTACATTTTGCACCATGCTTTCGAGTTCTTTAACGGGCTCCCCCATCAGTGCGCGATAAAACATGATCCTCCTGGGCCAGGCCGTATCTGTAAAAGCGCTGCCCATACCGCCGATCACTACACCTTTTATTCTTTTATCAAGAATTAATAACCTCGTAGCAATGATGGCACCACGGGAATAACCGAGGGCAGTGTATTTATTGATCCGGAGCATTTTCATCAATCCCATAATGTCTTTTGCTTCTGCATCATTTTCATAGGCTACAGGATCATGCGCTTACCCGATCTGCCGTTCCCCCGCTGATCCAGTAAGATCACCTGGTAACCGGCATCCAGCAGATCGTTATAAATGGCACATCGTTTCCATCCCTCGCCAGTTCCCATAAGCCATGTATCAGTACAATTGGTTCGCCTTTACCCTTTATCTCATAATAAATTTGTGTACCATCTGAAGCTGTAAAAAACTTTCCTGCTGAATCAACCTGGGCATTCAAAAAGAGATTCGGAACGATGATCATCACTATTAAAAAAAAATATCGCATAAAATGCTTTTTATATAGCTTGGGAATGATGATGGTAATATATCATCTTATCAGCCAGAATGTACCCGCTAAATGAAATAATTTAAAAAAGCTTATAAAGCCGAAGGCCAATAAAATTTTACACCGCATTCTGTATATTCACGCCTGCCATTTACATAGGTGATACCTTAAACCCTCTTCATGAGATTTTCCCGGTTGCTTATCACAATTGTTTTACTCCAGGTCTTATCCTTACACAGCCATGCCCAGTCTGATTTTCTAAAATTTCAACATTTACAAACAGCAGCGGGTCTTTCGCAGAGTAATGTTCTTTCGATTATCCAGGATAGCCGTGGCTTTATGTGGTTTGGCACCCGGGACGGGTTAAATAAATATGATGGCTATACTTTTACGGTATATAAAAATGATCCGCGAAATCCGAATAGCATCAGCAACAATTATATAGCAGGAATTAAAGAGGGCGCAGACGGAAATATATGGATCGCTACATGGGGCGGGGGTCTGAATAAATATGACCGAAAAAAAAATAAATTTACCTGCTATAAACACGATCCGAACAATTCAAATAGCCTGCCCGGCGATTTTATAAATACCGTTATTGAAGATGATAAGGGCAATATATGGATAGGTACCGAGGCGAATGGATTATGTGTATTCGATCCAAAGAAAAATACATTTACGCGTTATTTACATAGTGCCGGTGACAGCAAAAGTTTAAGCGATGATTTTATCAGGATCATTTACCAGGATAAATCGCATCGTGTATGGATAGGAACAACGCACGGCGGCCTTAATTTATTCGATCCCGAAACCCACTCATTCATTCAATATAAACATGATGAAAATCTTGCCACTTCCTTAAGTTACAACGAAGTCTATGCACTTTTTGAAGACAGCCAGGATCGCTTATGGATAGGCACCAATGGCGGCGGCCTTAATTTATTCAATACCACCAGGAAAGAATTTACTCATTTCAAAAATGATCCCCGTAATAGTAACAGCCTGCCTAAAGATGAAGTGTATAGCATAGTGGAAGATAAAAACCATAATATCTGGATAGGCACCGAAAATGGCGGTCTCAGCATTTATAATCCCGGCAAGAGCATCTTCGAAAATTATATTCATGATGAAATTGATAATACCAGTTTAAGTAACAATTCTATTTATTCAATTTGCCGTGATACAAAAGGTAACATGTGGATTGGCAGTTTTTCAGGTGGAGTCGACTTTGTAAACAGTGATAATCATTTTACGCACTATAAGCACAATTCAAATAAAACGAGTTTAAGCAGCAACCTTGTTCTCTGCATCTTCGAAGATTCTAAAAAAAATATCTGGGTAAGTACAGATGGTGGTGGGTTGAATTTGTTTAATGCTGCAACAGGAAACTTTACCCACTTTGTTCATGATGAATCAAACCCGAATACTATTTGCGGAAATTATGTATTGAACCTTACCGAAGACAGTAACCATAATTTATGGATAGGAACCTGGGGAAATGGGGTATCTGTTTATAACCCGGCGACTAAAAAATTCAAACATTTTAAGAACATTCCCTCAGATACTACGAGCTTAAGTAATAATAACGGGTGGATATTATACGAGGATAAAGACAAAAATATGTGGATAGGCACGTACGGCGGAGGGTTAAACTTATATATGCCAGCCACCCATTCCTTCAGACGGTATACTTATAATGATAGTAACCCTGCCGGCATTTCAAGCAATAAGATCCACTCTATTTTCGATGATGGCGAAGGAAATCTCTGGATCGGAACAGACGGAGGAGGACTAAATGTTTTTAATAAAAAAACAAAACAGTTTTCGCATTATATACATGATAACAAAAAAAACAGTCTTGCCAGTAACAGTGTTGGCTATATCGTTAAAGACCGTAATGGTATTTTTTGGATAGCCACAGAATCTGGACTTTCAAGATTTGATAAAAGGCTAAACCAGTTCACTAATTATTCTACAATCGATGGTTTGCCTAATAACGTGATCTTTGGCATTATAGAAGAACAAAATAATCTTTGGATCAGCACGAATAAGGGAATTTCACGCTTCACTCCATTAACAAAAATTTTTAAGAATTTTACTGTCGTGGATGGGCTGCAGGGAAATGAATTTAAAGAAAAAGCTTTTTGCAGAAGCAGTTCAGGTGCGTTTTATTTTGGAGGGAACAATGGATTTAATATTTTTTATCCAGAAAAAATAAACCAGGCTTCATTTGATCCACCGCTTGTTTTCACCAATTTCCGAATATTTAATAAGAGCGTTCAAATTACTTCAGACAAAAATACCTCCTCTCCTTTAAAAGAGGATATTGCTGAAACCCGGTCGCTTAGTATCCCTTATGAAAGTTCTGTTATCGAATTTGAATTTGCAGCGCTGAATTATACGACCAATGAAAAAAGGCAATATGCTTATATGCTGGATGGATTTGACAAAACATGGAATGAAGTTGGCGAGAAAAGAACTGCTACTTATACAAATCTTCCGCCGGCATTCTATGTTTTTAAAGTAAAAACTTTAAACAATGAAGGGCAATGGTCTTCGCATATTGCTAGCATAGATCTCCATATTGTTCCGCCATTTTGGTTAACCTGGTGGTTTAAAATATTATCCGTTTTTACTATTATTGGCAGCTGTATATTTTTATACAGGCTGAGAATTAAAAATATCAAGGAACAGAAAACAGCATTAGAAGTACAGGTAAAAGAACGCACACAGCAATTGATTCTTTTAACAGATGAAGAACGAAAAGCCAGGAAAGATGCAGAAGATGCGAGGGCGGAAGCAGAAAAAGCAAACAGGGCAAAAAGCATATTTCTTGCTACGATGAGCCATGAGATACGCACTCCTATGAATGGTGTGCTTGGTATGACGGCTTTACTTTCAGAAACCTCGCTTACAGAAGAACAGCATAATTATGCAGAAACAATTAAGCATTGTGGTGAAACACTTTTAACTGTGATTAATGATGTGCTTGATTTTTCTAAAATAGAGTCTGGCAATATGGAACTAGAGTCGAAAGATTTTGATCTGAGGACCTGTATTGAAGAAGTGCTGGATATTTTTGCAGGAAAAGCTGCAAGTGTGGGACTGGATCTTGTTTACCAGATAGATCACAATGTTCCTTCGCAAATTATCGGCGATGGTTTGCGTTTAAGACAAATACTTATGAACCTGGTTGGAAACGCAATTAAGTTCACTCATAAAGGGGAAATATTTGTGGGCGTGCAATTGCTGGATAAAATCGGTAACGATAAAATAATACTTGGTTTTGAAATAAGAGACACGGGTATAGGTATACCTGCAGAAAAAATGCATCGTTTGTTTAAATCGTTCTCACAAGTTGACTCATCTACTACCAGGAAATATGGAGGCACAGGTCTTGGACTGGCTATCTGTGAAAAATTAATTGCTTTAATGAATGGAACTATAAAAGTAAACAGCGAGGTAAACGCAGGTACGGTTTTTAATTTTACAATACAAACAGCGCCAAGCATACAGGGCATCAGAAATTACTTATATCAAAATCTGATCGGTCTTGAAGGAAAGAAGATTCTTATAGTTGATGATAATGCTACCAACAGGCAGATATTGGAGGGACAACTTTTGCAATGGAAGCTCACACCCGTATCAGCATCTTCAGGTAAAGAGGCTTTAGCCATTTTGGATAAAGACCCAATGTTCGACCTTCTTTTGTCTGATATGCATATGCCGGGTATGGATGGTGTACTGCTTGCACAGCATATACGCAAACGATCTCTTCATTTTCCGATCATCGTTTTAAGTTCCGTTGGTGATGAGAGCGGAAAACAAAATCCTGGTTTATTTTATTCAGTACTTACAAAACCCATCAAACAAAATTCTCTTTCCAAGCATATTTTAAGAGCACTTAAAAATCAGCCTGAAAATTATACCGGCGAAATAACAAACCCTGGTAAACAAAAACTTGATAAGGTATTTGCTAACACACATCCTTTGAAAATTTTACTGGCGGAAGATGATGTACTTAATCAAAAACTCGCTATGATTGTGTTAGGCAAACTTGGCTACTTCCCCGAAATAGCGTCGAATGGAAAAATTGTAACAGATATGGCCGCTGCCAAACATTACGATATTATTTTTATGGATATTCAAATGCCGGGAATGGATGGCCTGCAGGCAACTAAAGCAATCCGGGAGGGACAAAATGGTCAGCCGGTGATAATTGCTATGACAGCAAATGCACTTATTGAAGACCGGGAAATGTGCATGAACGCAGGTATGAATGATTATATAAGTAAGCCAATCACGTTCGACGGATTGATGCTGGTGCTTGAAAAATGGAGCACTGAGAAAAAAAACAGGGAAAATTAAATTAAGGTTATTTCAGTTGATATACCCGCACATAATCAATCATCATCTTTTGCGGAAAAACAGTATCATCAACCCCTTGTATACCGCCCCAGTTACCACCAACAGCAACATTTAATATGAGGAAAAAGTCCCTGCTGTATGGCCATCCATTGAATCCTAAACCGGGGTCGCCGTAAGTAAAATATTCTACGTTATCAATTGACCAGGTTACTTTATTGGTTGTCCATTCTATAGAATAAACATGAAATGAATCCTGTGCATCAGGAACAAACATATTCCCGCCTTTCTGCAAACCATTGGCGCCATTATATAATTTGTTATGCGCCGTTCCATAAATTTTGTTTGGATCATATCCTACTTCTTCCATAATATCCAGTTCACCATCATCCGGCCAGGTAAGAGGCGTATTGGCTGCGAGAAGCCAGATAGCGGGCCATGTTCCCCGCCCCTTAGGGATCTTTGCTTTTATTTCGAACTTGCCATAAGCCCATTGTGCTTTATCTTTTGTGAGAAGTCTTGCAGAGGTATAATTTCTTCCGCTAAAACTTTCTTTACGGGCTTCTATAATAAGACTTCCGCCAAGAACCCGTGCGTTCTCAGGGCGTGCATTGGTGTAATATTCAAGTTCATTATTACCCCAGCCATTCCCACCCACATCGTATCCCCAGTGTGTCGGATCTGGCGCTCCATCAGTATTGAATTCGTCTGACCATACCAACTGGTAAGTTTTAGGAGTAGTTGGAGGCGCGGGAGTAACAGGCGTAACAGGTGGATTAGTTGTTCCACTGCCGGAAGAACTTTTTTTACAACCCGCCTGGCATACAGAAAAAATGATTGCAAAAAATAAAATAGTGTTTTTCATACTGAGGATATAACGTATTTATGCAGCATGATTCGTGCCTAATATAGTCTCGTTACTTTCTTAAAATCTGAACTAATCTCTGCTTTCATTATTCCTGTCGTATCGATTTTCT
>JAQBNK010000147.1 GCA_028288595.1 Chitinophagaceae bacterium | reverse complement strand
AAAAGTAGTTTGGTCATTGACTAATTTATTGCCACTATAAAAAGATAATCTTAGTGTTAAAAAAGAACAGGCTGAAGCAAGTAGAAGCCATAAAGTTTGTATCCGCTGGATCATAAGGAAATATTTTTCTGATAATAATTATCTTAGTTCAGGATATAAAGGAAACTGTTTCATGAATGCATTGATGTCATTTTTTACATTCATTATTATTTTTTCATCATCTGCATTTGATAAAACCTTATCTACAGAATCAACCACAAATCTCATATTTTCTTCTTTCATCCCTCTCGTAGTTATTGCAGGTACACCGAAACGCACCCCTGAAGTTACGAATGCAGACTTATCATCAAAGGGCACCATGTTTTTATTAGCGGTAATATCTGCCTTTACTAAAACCTGCTCAGCTTTTTTGCCGCTAATATTTTTATTTCTGAGATCTATAAGCATCAGATGGTTATCAGTACCTCCGCTTATTATTTGATAATTTTTCTCAACGAAAGCTGCTGCCATTGCCTGCGCATTTGAAATAACTTGTTTAGCATAATTGGTAAATTCATCACTTAGGATTTCTCCAAAAGAAATAGCTTTTGCTGCAATAATATGTTCAAGAGGGCCACCCTGGGTACCAGGGAAAACAGCAAGATCGAGCAAATTACTCATCATTCTAACATTACCTTTTGGATCTTTCTGGCCGAATGGGTTCTCAAAATCACTCTTCATCATTATGATTCCACCTCTGGGTCCCCGCAACGTCTTATGCGTAGTGGAGGTAACTATGTGACAATGGTCAAAAGGAGAATTTAATAGTCCCTTTGCAATGAGTCCGGCAGGATGAGCAATATCAGCCATAACTAATGCTCCAACATCATCAGCAACTTTTCTGATCCTTTCATATTCCCAATCTCTGCTATAGGCGCTTGCACCAACGATAATAACTTTAGGTTTAATTTCTTTTGCTTTTGTTTCCAGCATATCGTAATCAATTAAACCATCCTCTTTTTTAACCCCATAAAAATGTGGCTGATAAAGTTTGCCACTGAAGTTTACCGGTGATCCATGAGTTAAGTGGCCTCCCATGCTTAAATCCAAACCTAAAATTGGATCACCAGGTTGAAGTATAGCTAATAAAACTGCTGCATTTGCCTGAGCACCGCTGTGTGGTTGCACGTTTGCATAGTTAATATTGAAGATTTGTTTTAACCTGTCAATAGCCAGCTGTTCTGATTGATCCACTATCTCACAGCCGCCATAATATCTTTTGCCCGGGTATCCCTCGGCATATTTATTAGTCATTACACTTCCCATTGCTTCCATCACCTGTAAACTTGTAAAATTTTCAGACGCAATCAATTCAATTCCATGACGCTGTCTTTCAAGTTCTTTATTGATAAGGTCAAAAATGAGTGTGTCTCTTTGCATTGGAAGTATTTGCGGCAAAAATAGCAGTTCAGTGTCAGCATGCAAAAATGGAGAATATACTTTTTTAATCAAATAATACACATCAGGTTGGCGCAATTCAGTTTTCCTTAATTTCGGGCCGAAGCTGAAGGCAGAGTTTGAGATGATACGATCTATTTGAAAAAAAGAGCATACGGATGAAAGCAATTATTTTGGTAGCAGGAGCTGGAGCGAAACTGAGGCCACATACATATACACAACCTAAAGCGTTGATTCCGATTGCCGGTAAAACTATTCTTTGTTTTATTGTTGATCAGTTAAAGGAAGCCGGCATTTATGAATTTATTTTTGTAGTAGGTTATCTCGGTGAAAAAATACAAGACTATGTTAGGCAAACTTATCCTGAATTGACCACACATTTTGTTTACCAGAATGAACGGCAGGGAACTGGTCATGCGGTAGAGCTTACCAAAAATATTGTTGGAGAGGACGAAGTATTTGTAGCCCTGGGAGATACTATTTGTGATTATGATATCCGGGAAGTAATGGATACACCGCATAGCATGCTTGGAATAAAAAAAGTGGACGACCCCCGCAACTTTGGCGTTGCAGAAATTAATGATGAAGGGTTTATTGAACATGTAAAAGAAAAGCCAGCTATTCCTAAAAGCAATATGGCCCTCGTAGGACTTTATAAAATAAAAGAAACGCATTTTTTGTTTGAGTGCCTGTATCACATTTTCACAGAGGATATTCGCAGTTATGGTGAATATAATCTTACTGATGCATTGGAGTGCATGATAAGCCGTGGTGCTACCTTTAAAGCATTTAAAGTAAAAAATTGGTTTGATTGTGGTAAAAAAGAAACCTTGCTCGAGACAAACGCCACACTACTAAAAAAATCAGGAGGGTATATACCAGAGGATGTTAAAAATGAAAATTCAATAATTATCCCCCCCGTAAGTATTGGTAATGGCTGTACAATAAGGAATAGTATTATAGGCCCGCATGTAGCGATTGGGGCCAATACCAATGTGCAGTATTCAAATGTGCGGGATAGCATCATAGGTTCTTATACTACACTTTATGAAGTTGTATTGGATAATTCTTTGATCGGCAGTGATGCATCTGTAAAAGGTTTAAGCCGGAGCCTGAATGTTGGAGATAACACCGAAATAGATTTCGGGTAAGTTTACTATGCAGATTATATGCTGATGAATAATTTTTCAAATTCTATCACTCTTCTTTTTAATATTCAGAAACCAATCATACAGGCTGGAATGATCTGGGCCAGTGGCTGGAGACTTGCAAGTGCTGTTAGTAATGCGGGAGGTTTGGGATTGATAGGATCCGGCAGTATGTACCCGGAAATTTTAAGAAAGCATATTCAAAAATGCAGAGCTGCTACTGATAAACCATTTGGTGTAAACGTTCCTTTGCTATATCCGGATATTGATAAGCACATAGAAATTATTATTGATGAAAAAGTGCCTGTTGTTTTTACAAGTGCAGGAAATCCGAAAACCTGGACGACAAAATTAAAAGAACACAATATAAAAGTTGTGCATGTTGTTAGCAGCAGCAAGTTTGCTTTAAAGGCGCAGCAAGCAGGTTGTGATGCAGTGGTCGCTGAGGGTTTTGAAGCGGGAGGACATAATGGAAGGGAAGAGACAACAACTTTTGTATTAATTCCTCTTGTGAAAGAAGCAGTTTCAATTCCTGTTATTGCTGCCGGGGGAATTGCAACCGGCAAGCAAATGCTTGCCGCCATGATACTTGGTGCCGATGGTGTACAAGTTGGCAGTCGTTTTGTTTGCAGTGAAGAAGCCTCTTCGCACAATCAATTTAAACAAGCGGTTATTAATGCAAATGAAGGCGACACGATGTTAAGTATGAAGAAGGTTGTTCCGGTGCGTTTGCTGCATAATAAATTTTATCGCGATATTTTGGCAGCAGAAATAAGAGGAGCCAGCCAGGAAGAGCTGCAACAATTATTAGGAAAGGGCCGTGCTAAAAAAGGAATGTTTGAAGGTGATGTGGAAGAAGGAGAATTAGAAATAGGACAAGTAAGTGCCATGATAAGAAATATTAAGCCTGCGGCCGATATTGTAAATGAGATTTGGGATGAATGCAGGAATGCAGCGAAGGATTTTTCTTTTTGAACCACAGAGGCACGAAGACACAAAGAAGAACTACTCTCTGTGAACTCTGTGTTATTGTGCTTCGGTGGTTCAAAAGCTCAATAAAGAACAGAAAGATCAATTGTGCGACGCAACAG
>JAQBNK010000135.1 GCA_028288595.1 Chitinophagaceae bacterium | reverse complement strand
TGCATGCTCCCATGATTGGTGAAGGACCAATAAAGAAGATGGTAGTGAAAGTGAAAATCTAAACTTATAAAAAACAAAGATGATCATTGAACATGTCGCAATCTGGACAAACCAGTTAGAAGAAATGAAAGATTTTTATGCGAGGTACTTTGATGGGCGGCCCAATGTAAAATATACCAATCAACAGAAAGATTTTCACAGTTATTTTTTGACTTTTAAATCAGGAGCCCGCCTCGAATTAATGGCCATGCCTTCTGTCCTGGAAATAAAAATGATACAATCACTGCACAACACCAGGGGATTATTCATCTTGCATTCGGCGTAGATACCTTAGCAGAAGTTGATCAAATGGCAGAAAAATTACAAGCAGCAGGCTTTAGTATTCTAAGCGGTCCAAGAAAACCAGGTGACGGGTATTATGAATTTGAAACGCTTGACCCGGATAATAATCGATTAGAAGTTACAGCGAGATATCCATAATGAATGAACTATCTGAAGCTATAAGACTATCGTTTAAACCTTAACAAAATCCAGATACGAAGGAATCATTTTATTTGTTTACAGTCCTGCAAAGTGATCTATCTTTAGACAAGATCACTTTGCGTCTTTCAAATAAAAATCATGAAAAAATTAAGCTGTCAATTATTGGGCATTGTTACTTTAGTACTCGTTCTCTCTTTATTCAGTTGCCAGGATAAAGGAACACAAACCTCATCGAAACTTACTGTTCTGTATGGTCATCCACAGGACACAGCAGCATTTGAGAAATATTACAAGGAAAAACATTTGCCTCTTGCATCAAAAATAGCTGGTGTTACCCGGCTCGAATTAACAAAATTTACTGCTGCGCCTGATGGCAGTAAACCTTCCTATTATCGAATGGCAGAATTAAATTTTGCTAACGATAATGATCTTAAAAAAGCAATGGATTCGCCTGAAGGGAAAACAGCAGTTGCTGATCTTCGCAGTTTTGCGACCGGGGGCGTAACGGTTATCGTTGGAACAGTAGGAAAGTAAGGTTGTTATATCTTAAATTAACGGGCTCTTGCATTGGCGGGAACAAACCATTTTTCTGAAGGTGATTGTCATTTCGATTTACTTTATTTCATTAACAGGAACCGGGTCCATATCTGTAAACACCTGGTTCTCTCCTGCCATTGCCCAAATAAAACCATAATTAGAAGTACCGCAGCCATAGTGCATGCTCCAGGGCGCAGAGATCACCGCTTCGTGATTTTGCATAACAAGGTGTCTGGTCTCCTGCGGTTCACCCATGAAATGAAAAATTCTTTGAGTATCGGGCACATCAAAATAAAAATACACTTCCATTCTTCGTGTATGTGTATGCGGCGGAACAGAGTTCCATACACTACCTTCATTTAATACTGTTAAACCCATTACAAGTTGACAACTTTTTATGCCGTCAGCATGAATGTATTTATAAATAGTGCGTTTGTTAGAAGTCAACTGTTCACCTAAATTAACAGGAGCAGCCTGCTCTTTTGTATATTTTGTAGTTGGGTAAGTTTGATGTGCCGGGGCAGATAACAGAAAAAAAGCTGCCGGGGCAGCAGGATCATCACTCGTAAAAATAATTTCTTTTACTCCTTTTCCTGCATATAAACATTCCAGCTTACTTAAAGCATAGTCGGTTCCGTCTGCGGTTACTTTGCCGTTACCGCCAACATTAATGATACCTATCTCTCTTCGCTCCAAAAAATAATTTGCTTTCAGTTCATCATCAGCAACTAATACCAAGGCTTCCTGTACAGGTTTGGCGCCCCCGATGATCACACGGTCATAATGAGAATAAACGAGGTTTACTTTATCATCAACCATTAATTCCTGCACAAGAAAATTACTACGCAGTTGTTCAGTGGTCATTTGCCTGGTCTCGTGAGGACTGTTTTGAAAACGTACTTCCATTAGTAGAATCTTTGATTAGTATTTTATTCGTGAATCGTCAATCGTGAAACATGAATGCATTGACGATTCACGCTTGACGATTGACGCTGACATTATCTTCCCATCCATCCACCATCCACTGTGAGAATTGTTCCATGAACATAATCTCCTGCAGCTGAAGAAAGAAATACCACCGGACCCTTAAAATCGTTAGGATCGCCCCATCTTCCTGCAGGTATCCTGCTTAGAATAGATGCGCTGCGATCAGGATCATTGCGCAATGCCTCTGTATTATCCGTTGCAATATATCCCGGTGCAATTCCATTTACATTCACACCTTTCGACGCCCATTCATTCGCGAGTGCCTTTACCAAACTAGCTAAAGCACCTTTACTCGCGGCATACCCCGGAACATTTATTCCTCCCTGGAAACTTAATAATGAGCAGGTGAAAATAATTTTGCCGGATCCATTTTCAAGCATCTTCTTTCCGATCTCTCTTGCAAGAACAAAAGGTGCATCCAGATTAATTGCTAAAACTTTATCCCAGTATTCATCCGGATGTTCAGCAGCAGGTTTACGCATAATTGTTCCTGCATTATTAACCAGGATATCAATCGTTGAATGTTCCTTCTGCACTTTCTCAATAAAATCATAAACACTCTTTCTTTCAGAAAGGTCAGCCTGGTAAGCATAAAATTTTCTTCCCGTGCCTTCCACTTCTTTTTTTACTTCGCTTTCTTCTTGCAGGGAGCCTGAGACGCCAATAATGTTGGCACCTGCTTCTGCAAGCCCAACAGCCATCGCTTTACCTATGCCACGATTGCATCCTGTTACTAAAGCTGTTTTTCCTAAAAGATCAAATAATGCAGATGCGGCCATTAGAAAATATATTTAGTACTGAGAAAATTAGATTCATGTGAATCTACGATTCTATTTATGAGCTGTTTGTTTTTATCGGTAAGTTTTGTTGCGACCAGAGAACGAATTGAAAATGCACGCAATGCATCAACAACCGATAAGGTTCCTTCAGCACTATCTTTTCTTCCTGTAAAGGGAAACACATCCGGGCCGCGCTGGCACTGGCAATTGATATTTACACGGCTCACCTGGTTTACCAATGGATCAATTAATTCTGCCACTTCTTTTTCATCATTACTAAAAATACTTACCTGCTGACCATGGGTTGATTCAATTAAATATTCAACCGGCTCGTCAAGCTCATCATAAGGAACAACCGGGATAACAGGACCGAATTGTTCTTCACGATATAATTTCATTTTTTTATTTACAGGAAAAACAACAGCAGGGTAAACAAAGGAGGCCAGTGTTTCGCCACCATTTTCATTGATTACTTTAGCGCCATTTGCTTTCGCGTCTTCAATACAATCTTTTAAATATCCCGGCTTATGCGGTTCTGGCAATGGCGTAATAGCAACACCTTTTTGCCACGGCATTCCATAAGCTAACTTGTTTACCTGCTCTGATAATTGTTTGGCGAACTCTTCCGCAATTGACTGATGAACAAAAATTATTTTTAACGCAGTACATCTTTGCCCGTTAAAAGAAAGCGAACCCAGCACGGTTTCACTTACTGCTAAACCAATATCTGCTTTCGCGGTAACAATAGCTGCATTCTTCGCATCCAGCCCAAGTATCGCTCTCAGCCTGTTTACTTTTGGATGAAGTTTTTTTAATTCATTCGCGACCTTACTCGAACCGATCAACGTGAGCACATTCACTTTTCCTGATTGCATTAATCCCGGAACAATGTTATGTCCTCTTCCATAAATTGTGTTCACCACACCTTTTGGAAAACAATCTCTGAATGCTTCAAGTAATGGATAATGCAATAAGGTTCCGTGTTTTGGAGGTTTGAATAAAAGCGTATTACCCATTATAATGGCAGGAATCAACGTTGTGAAAGTTTCATTCAGCGGATAATTAAAAGGGCCCATACAAAGCACCACGCCTAATGGAGAACGTCTTATCTGTGCAATGATGCCTTGTTCAATTTCAAACCGCGATGACTGCCGGTCAATATCTTTTAATGCATCGATAGTTAAATAAATGTATTCAACAGTTCTGTCGAATTCTTTTACCGAATCAGTATAAGACTTTCCAATTTCCCACATGATCAATTTCACTACAAGATCTTTTTTCTCTATCATCTTATGAGTGAATTCTTCCACGTAATGGATACGTTCGGACACACTCATCGTTGGCCATTCTCCTTTCCCGTTATCATAAGCAGCAACAGCAGCGTCTAAAGCTTCGTTCGCTTCTTTCCCGGTGCACAAAGGATAACTGCCAATTACTCTTGGCTTAAGTCCGTCTGCAGTTTTAAAATAAACAGGTGAAACAACCGTATGCATATCGCCATCCCATTGTTTCATTTCACCATTTGATAAATATTCTTTCTGGTTGATAAGGCCCGGCAATTGAAATTCTGCAGGCACTTCTTTTTCTTCTACAAAAATCTCTTCTAAAGGAATAGGTAAGCTCATTACTTGTCGATTTGGTGAATCACTTAGGTGTTGGGTTGAAGTTTGGAGTTTAAGGTTCAAAGTTTAAAGACTACTATCAAACATTAAACTTTCTCAGCGGCCGAAGGTGTTAATATATTCTGCCAGTTGAAATAATTCTTTGCATTGTTGAAGCAAATGTCTTGTATGGTTTTACCGACCCACTCTATGTCCGCGGGCAATTCGCCATTCTCAATTTCTTCTCCGAATAAATTACAAAGTATACGGCGGAAATATTCATGACGGGGATAGGAAAGAAAACTGCGGGAATCAGTAAGCATACCCACGAAGCGGCTAAGCAGCCCCATGTTTGATAAAGTATTCAGTTGTTTGATCATGCCGTCCTTCTGATCAAGGAACCACCAGCCCGAACCCCACTGCACCTTACCTGCAACAGATCCGTCATTAAAATTACCGATCATGGTTGCCATCAGTTCGTTGTCAGCGGGATTAAGATTGTATATGATTGTTTTGGCGAGCTTATCATTTTTATCAAGCTTGTCAAGAAACTTCGCAAGTGAAGGCGCCTGAGAAAAATCGCCGATTGAATCCCAACCGGTATCAGGTCCAAGCTTTGATTTCATTCTTGAATTATTATTTCGCAATGCGCCGAGATGATATTGCTGCACCCAATTCTTTTCATGATCCCATTCTGCAAGAATGATCAACATTGCTGATCTGAATTTTTGCTGTTCTGTTACTTCGAGTTGCCGCCCACTTCTAACCTTGTTGAAAATGGCTTTGATCTCAGCATCAGTATAATCTTCAGCATCTATTTTTTCTAATCCATGATCAGAAACAGAACATCCGTTTGCTGCAAAAAAATCGTGACGGTTTTTTAAAGCAGCGAGATAATCATAAAAATTATTAATGTCGATATCAGAAGCATTTTCCAGCTTTTGCAAATAGTTATTAAAGGCAATTGCATCTGTAACATTCATGGCAGTATCCGGGCGGAATGCAGGTAATACGTGTATATCAAAACCCTGTTTCACTAACCGGCGGTGATGTTCGAGTGTATCAACAGGATCATCTGTTGTACAAAGAACTTTTACATTCATCTTACGCAGTAGATTTTTAACGCTATAGTCAGGTGATGCTAATTTGCTGTTGCACTCCTCGTATATTTTTTTTGCAGTGGCAGGAGATAAAATATCCTGTACATTAAAATAGCGCTGCAGTTCAAGATGTGTCCAGTGATAAAGCGGGTTACGCATGGTATAAGGAACGGTCTCTGCCCATTTCTCAAATTTCTCCCAGTCAGACCGGTTACCGGTGCAGTAACTTTCTTCAACACCATTGGTGCGCATGGCTCTCCACTTGTAATGATCGCCATACAACCAAGCCTGGCTTATATTTTTAAATTGTTCATCATTAGCGATTTGCGCCGGAGGTAAATGATTATGATAATCAATGATCGGCATGTTCTTCGCAAAATCGTGATAGAGCTGTTCAGCCGTTTTATTGTTTAATAAGAAGTTCTGATCGAGAAATTTTTTCATTGCATTTGAATTGAGGGCAATCAAAGTAAAAATTCAAAAGTAAAATTCAAAAGCCGATAACAATCGTTCGCTTTTTATTTTTGAATTTTTACTTTTGAATTATAAGCTAACTCCGCGTTTCCACGGGATAAAATCATCCTGGTTCAACTGAACAGCTTTAGGTATCACTTCCCCGCTGGCTGCTTTTATCAAATACTCCAGTATCTCCTCACCCATTTCTTCAATGGTCTTTTCACCTTCAATAACAGGACCGGTATCAATATCAATAATATCACCCATCCTCTTCGTTAAAGCAGAATTGGTGGAGACTTTTATCGTTGGACAAATAGGATTACCAGTAGGAGTTCCCAGGCCTGTTGTAAATAAAATCAATGTGGCCCCGGATGCAGCTTTACCCGTTGTTGCTTCTACATCATTACCGGGAGTACAAACAAGGTTCAATCCCGGTTTCTTAGCTGCCTCTGTATAATCCAGAACGTCCACAACAGGCGATGTGCCGCCTTTTTTTGCCGCACCAGCACTTTTGATCGCATCGGTTATCAAGCCATCTTTAATATTACCCGGCGATGGATTCATATGAAAACCTGAACCAGCATTAGTAACGATCAGCTCATAACTTTTCATCAGTTGAATAAATTTCTGAGCGGTCTCTTCATCTACAGAACGATCAACTATTTCCTGTTCAACACCGCAAAGTTCGGGAAACTCTGCCAGCAGAACCTTAGCACCCAAAGCAACAAGCAGATCCGAACAATAACCTACAGAAGGATTTGCAGAAATACCACTGAAGCCATCACTGCCTCCGCATTTTACACCCACGCATAAGTTATCTAATGAAGCAGGTTTTCTTTCCAGTTTGTTTATTTCAACAAGTCCTTTAAAAGTTTTTTGTATGGCTTCAGCAATTAGTTGTTCTTCACTTTGTGACTGCTGCTGTTCAAAAATATAGAGGGGTTTATTAAAATTCGGATTGTGCGCTTTCACATCATCCATAAAATTTTGTACCTGTAAATTCTGGCAACCTAAACTTAAAACGGTAACGCCACCAACGTTCGGATGATCAGCATAAGCTGCTAGAAGCTTACTTAGTATAGCCGCATCCTGTCTTATTCCGCCGCATCCGCCCTGGTGATTTAGAAATTTTATTCCATCAACATTTTTAAAAACACGATTTTGAACTGGCTCTTCCGATGGAGCAAAATTAATTGCATCTATTGCTTCACCTTTAAGATAAGACTCTCTTAAAATGTGTGCATAGTGTTTATACTTATCTGTGACTGCGTAACCTAACTCATTATGTAAAGCTTCGCGAATAACATCCATGTTCCTGTTCTCACAAAAAACGGTTGGTATAAATAACCAGTAATTAGCTGTTCCAACTCTGCCATCACTCCTGTGATATCCATTAAATGTTTTGCTGGTGAATTTCGAAACGTCGGGCGGCTGCCATTCGTAATTAGAACCGCGGTAATGATATTGTTGTGCGGCGTGCTTTACATTAAATGTCGTCATTAGTCCGCCGCGTGGAATAAAACTTTGTGCTTTGCCAACCAGCACGCCATACATGATCACTGAATCCCCCGGATTCATATCGGTCATAAAAAATTTATGTTTGGCTGAAACGTTATCCTGTAGCTGGTAAGTGACTCCATCAAATTCCACTTCGTCACCCATCTTCAGATTCTGCAAAGCCACGAGCACATTATCTTTAGGGTGTACCCGCAGAACCCGGCTCTTTACCCGGGAAATGTTTTTCATGGTCTCAACGCTCATTATTATAAAGTCATTTTAACTGACCTGGTATTTTTAATTATTGTTAGCGCCTCATCCTGTTGCAAAGCCTTTAGATAATATTTTATCGCATCCTCAAATCCTTCAAAATGGGTTAGATCAATTTCCCATAACTCCTCATTTGATAAAACATCATGCACTATTTCATCCGTCTTTTTATTATTCCATAACGATGCATAAAAACCGGCGGCATCATCCGAAATTAAATATTCGGCTCCTTTAAAGTTACCATAATATTTTCCATCTGCTTTCTGCGAACCTTTCATTAATAAAATATAAGCTGCAAAGCCAATAGCCATGCGTTCAGGGGCTTGTTTATGGCGGCAATAATATTCGGCGATCAATGGCACATTACGCATTTTCATTTTTGATGTGTACTGCATTGAAATACTTTGCCACGCATGCTCAAGGTAAGGATTACTGTAACGGTCAAGTACCTGTAATGCAAACTGTTTTGCCTCGATGGCTGAAAGATCCTTGCCTGTAATTGCAGGGGCAATTTCAGAGAACATAAGTCCTTTAATAAAGCCCGCAAATGTATCATCAGCCATCGCTTCTTTTACTGTTGTAAAGCCGGCCAGTAAAGCAAGGGCACAGGTAAAAGAATGAGAACCGTTAAGGAGCCGCAATTTCAACTCGCGATACTTTGTAATATCTGGAGCAATAACTACCCCTTCATCAGCCTGCGCAAATGACAATACTTCCTTTACCTTATTATTATCTGACTCAATTGCCCACAGACGATACACTTCAGACATGATCATTAGTTCGTCTGTATATCCAACTGCCTTTTCAACTTTTTGATGATCGTTGCTATTTAATTTTCCCGGTACAATTCTATCGACCAGTGAATTGCAAAAATGATTATGTGTTTCGAGCCAGTCAATAAATTTATAATCCAGCTCGTTAAAATGCGCCAGTTCTTCTACAATCGCTTCTAACTTTTTACCATTATCTGTGATCAGTTCTGTAGGTACGATTACCATTCCGCTAGCGGGTGATCCTTTAAAAAACTGGTAGCGCTTATATAAAAATGCAAGAAGTTTTGCAGGAAAGCTTTTCGGTGGTTTGCCATTCTTAATATGTTCGTTCACCAATGTAATTCCAACTTCTGTTGTGTTAGAAATGATGAGTTGCATATTAATATCTGTAGCGCAATCCAACACCTCCGCCCAATCCGTATTAGCAGAAAGCACCCGGCTAACTGAAGCATTTATAATATTCTCTTCGATCTTTTTTCCATCACTCAAACCCCTTACACAAAGTGTAAATAATCCATCCTGTTTATCAAAAGCATCTGCGGTACCAGCTGTTGTAGATTTCACAACAACAATGCGTCCATTAAAAATTCCCTGTTTATTTGCTTTGTCGATAAAATAATCCGGCAAACCTCTTAGCAATACACCGGTACCAAACTGTAATACCTTTTCCGGTAAATTAAAATAAGATTCAGCCGGAGCCTGTACCTGCTTTTGATCAATCGCACTTAATACTTTTCTTGAAAGATTCATGTTCACTTTTTTAACGCTTATGGATTTTTCTTTTTCCATTCAGGGTATTCTTTCTCCAGCAGATCTTTCGGCCATGTTCCGTACCATGCATAACCTGTTCTTCTCTCGTTTTCAATTTCTTTCACAGACCACTTTTTTACTCCGTCACGCCCGGAGAAAAATGGCCGGTTTGTTTCGATATCATAAAACCTTGCCCATATAGTACTCCCTGCATCCGGAATAATAACACGATCTCTTCCATTTGGCTGAGCGGCGTCTGTAATATCTACATATTTATACCCTGCAATTTTAGAATCGTTAAACCATTGCACCGCACTATTGACAGCCGTTTTTATTTGAGGTGAAGGGTTCTCGATTTTCATTAAAAATTCGGTGATACCAACACTTTCCATACCGCTGAGCGAAGCCAGTTCAAAACTTCTCGCTTTTACCGGCAATAAAGTTCTTTTATCATGCTGTGCACACCATACGGTTAATTTACCATTCACTTTTACCTGCGTTTTTAAAATACAGTCAATGCCATTGTCTATCGCTTTTTGCGATGGAACAATGAATGAAGGATTTACAACGTCTAACCCATTCGATCTGTGAACGACATCCCATAATACATTCATTGCCCTTATCATTGCATCATCATTATAAGTAATCTGGCTGCGGTATAGGCTGGTATCAGGATAAAATTGTGGCCAGCCCCCGTTTGGTTCCTGCATCTTCAGCAAATAATTAATTCCTTTTTCGGCAGCCTGCAGGTAGGCGATGTTTTTTGTTTTTTTATATGCTTTAGCGAGGTAACGAATTTCTTTCGTGGTCGCATTATTATCGATGGTAGCATCGTTGCGATTAAAGTCATCTACCACGCCGGCTTTTTCTGCAGCAGATAAAACTTTGGTATAATCAATCTTTTCTTCACCGATATGTTTTGGCCAGCCTCCTGCACTACGCTGGTATAAGAGCATGTTATCAGCTACCGCATCCTGCGCATTTGCCTGCACACTTATCATTATCATACCCAGAATCACCAGTTTCTGTAACAAATTTTTCTTCATTCAATTATTTTTAATTTTTCTTTTGAGGCTCCGCCGTTCTCCGGGATATTTATTTTCCTTTTTTATTTGACTGATCGATCGCCCATCTTACCAGGTCCTCAGCAGCCTTATAATTATCGAAGTCAGGCGTGAGTCTTCTTCCATCAAGGTATTCATTATAAAACCAGGGGTCACCAACCGCGAAGACGGTTCCTTTACCAACCTTTGCAACAGACATCACAACAATATTTTTATCTGTAAATATTGATTGCGCCGGACCGGTAACGGTTTGAGATGCATATTCCTTAATGTGAATTTTTTTCGCTGTTTTAAAGATCGGGTGACCTGCAGGTATATAAAATGCACCCATCTCGAATTGCGTTCCCACCACGCGGTTTAAATTATCAAAGTTGAACTGGAAACCGAATCGTTGGGCAAGCTGGTTAAAATGCGGCAGTTCAACATTGCCGGAATCATTACCGAATAATAATAATGTGCCCCCGTCTTTCACCCAGTTATAAATGGCGTCAATATGTTGCGGTTCAATATAATTCGGCGAAGAACTTTCTTTTGCATTATCAGGATCCATGATAATATAAATATCCGCTGCTTTTAAATTTTGCAGGGAAGGTGCGCCATACAATGTTTTGGTCTGAACACCATATTTATTAAATACATGACCAAATAATGAAAGGCCGCCGTTATCCATCTCTTCCCATACATAATGCCAGTTGATGGTTGTACCCGTTACATCTTTTTTTGTTTCATGATTAAAATAATTATCGAGTAAAACCGTCTTTCCTTTTCCATATGCAAGTGTTTGCGCTATATCCATTTCGTTCGCAGCCTGCAAAAAAGCCCCAACACCTTTCGGATCATTCACCACTACTTTTTCACCAACATAATAATCATAGCTGCCATCCCGGTAAGGATTACCACCAAGACCCGATACACTTACTGTACCATATAAATTGGTCTGACCATTTTCGGTTTTAATAAAATTTTTAATAATTCCATCATAACCTTTTTTGGCAACTGTGCTGTAATTTAACGGGAGGTATCCCAACCGAACTCCCTTAGCCAAGGCATATATGAACATGCTTGAAGCAGATGCTTCCAAATAATTTTTTTCTCTTCCGGGAGAATTTAAAATGTCCCACCATAAACCAGATTTTGCATCCTGTACTTTTGCAACTGCTGCAGCAAAACGTTTGAAAATACCGGCAAGTGTTTTTTTATTGGGATTATTTTCCGGGAAATTTTCCAGCACATCAACTAAACCCATTCCATACCAGCCCATCGCTCTTCCCCAGAAATTCGGAGATAAACCCGTTGTTTTATCGGCCCATTTTTCTTTTCGGGATTCATCATAACCATGATAGAGCAAACCTGTTTTAGGTTCCCTGGCATTTTTTTCCATCAGGATAAACTGTCTTGCAATATCATTGTAGGCAGAATCTTCATGAAAAGTATTGGCATACTCAGTATAAAAAGGTTCAGCCATGTATAAACCATCCAGCCACATTTGCGAAGGATAAATTTGCTTGTGCCAGAAGCCGCCTTCATTCGTACGCGGCTGCGATTGCAATTGCTTGTGCAAAGTATTTACAGCTTTCAGGTATTTATCTTTTCCTGTTACATTATATAACAACAAAAGATTTCGGCCCGGTGCAATATTATCAAGTGTAAAATCTCCGGCTTTATAAGTTTTAATATCGCCTTTATCATCTACAAAAAAGTCCATGCTCTTTTGTATGTAATTAAAATATTTTCCTTCGCCCGTGTTTTTCCATAAACCTTCGATACCTTTTAAAACAACGGATTGGTCGTATGTCCATTTCACTGGTTTACCCGGCTGAATAGCGAAAGAATCCTTCCAGGTGTTCATTACTGTATTCGCCATTTGCACAGCGTAAGAAGCGCTTTGCGAGAAAGAAACTCCTGCCGCTATGATGAGTAATAATATCAGTCCTATTTTTTTCATTTGATTTTTTTTACCGCAAAGACGCAGAGACGAAAAGTCTTAGCGCCTCTGCGTCTTTGCGGTTATATTTATTTAATCAGCAATAAATTTTCCTTTGCCCCAAATTCAAACTGAGACTTTTGTTTTGCAAGATTTGTATTTGTGTTCGTCACATTTATATTTCCTGCTCTCTCGCCTCCCACTCTGAATAATAAATTTGATGAAGCAGGATAAGTAAACCTGTCAAAATTAATAGCGCTGCTATTCACCACATCTACCACAGGATTTGTATTTGATGTGATAACATTTACGTTTCTGAAAGTGATTCCCGTGGCTTCACTCATTTCAATTCCTTTCCGCGCCTGTATCACCATATTCTCTAACTGAATATTCTGAATATGCATTTCCGGCAATCCTCTTATAAACACTGCTTTTTCAGCGCCATCGCAAACAATATTATTTACAAAGAAATTTTTGAATAGCGGGGTCTCTTCTGATACTGGTTTAATTTCCACTTTAGGCGCCTGCCTTTTTTCTCCTGCCAGCGGAACAGGGTCCTGCGCGGCATAATACATATCAAACAAAATCGCTTCACCAACAATATCTTTCATGTTGATGTTATTTACGAAAACGTTTTCTACTACACCACCACGGCCACGGGTAGTTTTAAAACGAAGGCCGATATCTGTTCCGATAAACGTGCAATTCTCAACATATAGATTTCTTGCACCACCACTCATTTCACTTCCAATTACAAAACCTCCATGTGCATGATATACCGTGCAATTTCTTACTAATAAATTTTCTGTCGGCATTCCTCTTTTTCTTCCTGCTGCATCCCGCCCGGATTTTATACAGATACCATCATCACCTACATCAAAAGTGCTGTTCTCTATTAAAACATTTTTGCAGGATTCAACATCGATGCCATCACCATTTTGTGCATACCAGGGATTTTTTGCATAAACATTTCTCACTGTCAGGTTCTCGCACATCAAAGGATGCAGGCACCATGCAGGAGAGTTTTGAAAAGTGACACCTTCCAGCAAAACATTTTTACAACCGGAGAATACGAGCAGGTTAGGACGTAAAAAATCTTTGATGGAATTATAAAACTCCGGTGTTTTCTCTGGCGATATAACACCCGGATTGGTGAGCTTAGAACCGCTCAATGTTTTTTCGGAAGGATACCATGTTTTCTGATCATCACTAACCACCCCGCCCGACGCCACCAGTTTTTTCCACTGCGTTTCGGTTAGCTTATCTTTTTTTACCATGCGCCAGGCATCACCGTTTCCATCAACAATTCCGAAACCGGTAACAGCAATGTTTACTGCATTCGTTGCAGAAAGCGGCGACTGGTTACGCATTTGCGGAACACCTTCCCAATTGCCTTTTACAAGCGGGTACTGGTTAAAATCTTTTGTGAACTGAAGCACAGCATTCTTTTTTAAATGCAGGTTTACATTACTCTTTAGCTCAACAGGACCGGTTAACCAAAAACCGGGAGGCACAACAACAACACCACCGCCTTTTTTACTGCAATCATTAATCGCATTGTTAATAGCCAGCGTATTTAAAGTAAGTCCGTCTGGTTTTGCACCATATTTATTAATGTAAAAACTGTCTTTTTTAAAAATGGGGACAGGCACATTCGGCAGCGAAGATCTTTGCGCTGAAGCCGGAGCTAAGAATAAAATTCCTAATACAACGAGAGCTGATAACGTGGTCAATTTCATAATGGTCAATTGCAATCCGGGAAATAAAATAGCGCAGCATCAGGAACAGCCAAAAGGCTGATTATCCCAAACTAACTGCTTAACAAGTGTACCAAGATAATCACTGCCAACAAAGGCATTCAGGCTATTTATTTACGCAATCGTTACCGACATTGTTAAAGATGATAACAGGCTTGTTCTGCAATCGTTTACGTAAAGTTTTTAGGGATTTTTTCGAGCCTGAAATCATCGATAGTGCCAGTATTTTGCAGGGAATAGCTGAGGCAATCAATCAGTCCAATTCAATTACTTTTTTCTTTTCATTGCTTTCAAAAGCGGCTTTTATTATCCTAATCACTTGTAATGCTTCTTCAGCAGAAACAGGAACGGGTTTATCATTCCTGATCGCTTCCAGTATTCCATCATAATAGTCACCATAATTTCCTCGTTCAGATTCAATGAAAACCCTTTTTACTTCGCCGTTTACTTCTGTATGCAGTAACCCTTTTTGTGTTTCAGGTTCTATTCCCCATGATGCGCCTCCGGGAATAGCGCCCGTCTGCAGCATATCTTCCTGCACATCTGTTTTCTGTTTGATGAAAGAACCTTTGGACCCGTGAAAAACATAACCCGGCAGTGCCTCTCTCACCTGGTAACTCGATTTTATTCTTACCCGAAAATTTGAATAATACATAAGCAGTTCGAAATAATCATCCACTTTAGAAATGGGACGCATGATAGCAATATCTGCAAACACGGCTTGTGGCATACCAAATAATTGTAACGCCTGGTCTATTAAGTGTGAGCCAAGGTCATATAAAGCCCCGGTACCCGGCCCTGGAATTTCTTTATGCACCTTCGGACTTAGTTCTTCTTTAAACCGGTCATAATGGATCTCAGCTTCAACCATATTTCCGAGAAGTCCTTCCTCCAAAACCTTTTTCACTGTTCGATAGTCGCTGTCGTATCGCCGGTTTTGATAAACAGATAATTTTTTCTGTTTCTTCTCGGCCAGCTCAATCAGTTCTTTTCCGTCTTTGACTGTTATAGTAAAAGGCTTTTCAATTATCACATGCTTACCCGCTTCAAGGGCCAGCTTTGCATATTCATAGTGGGTATAGTTAGGCGTATTTACCACAACCAATTCTATATTTTCATCAGCAAGCATTTCTTCCAAACTGCGGTAAGTAATAACGCCGGGATATTTTTGCCCGGCAAGATTTTTCGTTCTTTCCCATACGGCATAAAAATTAAAACCGGGGTTAACCATAATAAATGGCGCATGAAATACCCAGCCAGACATACCGAAAGAACAAAGTGCAGTGTTGATAGGTTGCATGGTAATCTTATTTGAATACAATTAAATAATAGTTGGCAATTGGCGGTTGGCAATGACCAATGACTTATTGGCTAATGACCTGTTCCGCATTCCAGTCTCCAAAAATATTTTTTAAACTGTATTCTTTTATTTGTTTTTTATTAAGCTGGTGTGACCATGCAACCCTTTTGCTGACATTGCCCCCCTGCCCGCTGCTGCCATACTCAGCATAAAAAGCTTTCGTTTCATTTTTAGGGTCCCTCCAGTTATCCCAGCCTTCGGGCAAAATATGGCTCCCCATTTCCGTATTAATAAAAACGGTTTTTGCATAGGGACGCCATGGCCTGCCAAGATAAACCCTGAAGCTAGAATCTGCTACCAGTTTACAATTAAAGAAAATATAGCCAAACTTTTTTCGTGGTGATGTAGACGCAGCGGTAATATAGGAACTGGTTTTACTTTTAATAATGCAGTTATCAAAAACGCAGGTTGCTTCACCAAAAATAAAATCTGTCGTTCCTTCAATTAAGCAATTCTTATAATACTGCCTGCTATTTTCTGTGGCCGTATATAGAGTATCCTGGTTGCCCAGTAATTTAATGTTTTCAAAACTGCACCTGTCTCCTTCTACATGCAAGGCAACGGCCTGTCCAACTCTGCCCGCAGTGTTTTCTATTGTGAGATTTTCTGCATGAAAATCATTTCCAACAACCAGCACGGTGTAAGAAGTATAAGTAACATATTTATCGCGGCCATTCCAGTCTTTGCCGGGAAAGTTTTTACCGGAATAATCGTTGCCGGTGATGATTGTACTGTCTTTGCTTTCACCTATCAAAGAGATCATTGTTTTCCATGAAGGCACAACAAGTTTTTCATGATAAATCCCTTTCTTAATAAATATTTTCACCTGCACTTGTGAAAGATCTCTAACCGCATTCACGGCTTCCTGAATAGTTTTATAATTACCACTGCCATCTTGCGCCACGATGAATGACTCAGGATATACCGGCGTTTGCGCATGCAGCGGGAAACTCAAAATAATGATAACTGCAACAAGTAAGTATTTGTGTAAAATTTTCATGTGCATTTTTTTATGTTGAATTTTGAATGTTGGATGAAATGCAGGATTCAGCATTCAGAATTCAGCATTTAGCATTCAACATTACTCCAACGGATTCCATTCCCCGAAAATATTTTTCAGCGTATACTGTTTTGCTTCTTCATCTGTAAGCTGGTGAGACCATGGAACTCTTTTGTTACTGCCGGCGCCTGTCCCATAGTTTTTATATTCAGCATAGTAAGCTGTCTTTTCATTTTCAGCATTTCTCCAGTTATCCCAACCCGCGGGATTAATTATGTTGCTTAAGTTGCAGGTAATGAAAACTGTTTTTGCAAATGGCCGCCATGGTCTTCCTAAAAAATAGGAAGCAAGTGGTGCGTCTCCCTTGATATCACAGTTTAAAAATACATAACCGAATTTTTTATTTTCGGGAGTAGACGCGGCTGTGAGGTAACCACCTATTTTACCCACTATAATGCAACTATCAAAAACCGCAGTTGCCGAACCAAAAATAAAATCTACTGTCCCTTCTATGTAACAGTGATTAAAGTATTCCCCGCTCTCGCGACCATAGGTATATAACGTATCCTGGAACCCGAGGAACCTGCAGTTAAAAAATCTTGTTCTGTCGCCCGAAACAAAAACAGCCACGGCTTGCCCAACTGGCCCCGCGGAATTTTGAAAAGTTATATTGCGTGCAGTAAAATTATTTCCATAGATGTAAAAACTTGCGGAGCCTGATGTTCCTGTTTCTTCGCCGAAAATATTTTTCTTAGCAGCATAGTCATCATAAGTAAGAATAGTGCCCTCTACAGTTTCACCAATAAATTCTATGTTCTTCGATTCGGGAAGAACTAATTTCTCTTTATATGTTCCATTCTTAATAAAAATGACCGTTTGCTTTTTGCGCATGTCCGGAACAGCATTAATCGCT
>JAQBNK010000104.1 GCA_028288595.1 Chitinophagaceae bacterium | reverse complement strand
AAAATTTCATTTTCTACCATTCCCAGGTTTTCCATCTTGCTCATAAAACGGTAAACAGATTTTACCAGGTATTCGAGCAGGTCATAATTTTTTAGTTCATAATGACAGATCACCAAAAGCAGCCGGGCATAACATTGCAGGTCTGACCGAAGATCCATTTTCCAGTTGATGATCTTCATCAGGTAATTAATTGCATTGCTATAATCTCCGTCGCCAAAATAGAGGCAGGCAATTTTATAGTAAAAAATAAGTATGCGGTGCGTATCAATGTATAAAGAATATTCATCCAGTTTTTCAAGAATGAATGGCACAAGTTTGATCCCGTTTTTAAAATCGCCGGTCATCAAAGCAAGATTTATCTTGGCCACATAGAGATAAATAAAGTGGAGGATCTTTTCATTCTGATTTACTGATACCAGTTGGATAAACTCGTCGCTTTCCAGTCTTTCAATATTGTATTTAAGTTCTTTGGTTTTGCCAAGGTCAAAATACGAGCTCATTAAATTGTGCAGGGCTTTAATATAATAAGCCGTTTCAACCGGTTTCATTTCAGGCTGCTGTTCAAATAATTCGGCCCACTTATGCGAGTAGCGATAGTACTGGCTAAAATCCTGCATGATAAAATGATACCAGCAATAACTTTGAAAGAAATATTGCTTTTCATAAAAGTTATTCAGATCGTCGGCCTCAATATCTTTTTTTTCTTCATGAAAATATCTTGTCAGTTCAATTTCTTCTTCTTCATTTCGTGCATGGCCGTGTTCAATATACCAGCTGTATAAATTGAGTGATAAATTAGATAACAGGTTTATTCGGTAAAATGCTTCTGATAATTCGTTTGATTCACTCGCCATCACCGCGGCCTTATTTCTCATGCTTCGTGTGATATAAACGGATTCAATTTTTTTCTCTAGAAACAATCCCTGTATCTGGTAACTGATCTGACCCGTTTGTTTCGCGGTTTCTTTAATTTTTTCCAGCATTTTTAAGCTCTGGTGATAAAGACCCTTGTTGTATAAAATGCGGGCATAATCCATTTGCTCGTGAAGAAGAATATCAACATTCTCTTCGTTCCTGATTAACCGAAGGCTGGATAATACCTGGGTATATAATTGTGACTTGATATTCGGAAGTTGCTTACGAACGATAGTTTTTAATTTTTCTTCCAACACATCCTCATCATAAGAGTCCATCCTATCCAAAGCATCAAAAAGCTCAACAGTTTTTAAATCCTCTTTCGCCGTATTTCTTTGCGCAAAAAGCTTGAAATTCCTCTTTTCAGCTTTGGTTAAAGATTTAACAAGGGTATATAGTGAATCAGTGGTGCGGTTAGGCATAGTAAAGTTATTGTAGTCAAACGCAATGATATCAAGGCTTTCGGGTCAATTCCCTCCCTTTGAAAGCGGTATACTAACGCTAATTATGATTTGACAGTCCCTTCGTTCGTATCTAATTTAGAAAACTGTGCCGGAACTATTAGTCTTTAGCACAAACAAAGATAGGCTGGCTTCTTATTTAAACATGCTTAAATGCAAATACAAATTTTTGATACAACGCTGCGTGATGGGGAACAGGTACCGGGGTGTAAGTTGAACACCGGTGAAAAAATTGAAATTGCCCGTGCATTGGAAGAATTGGGGGTGGATATTATTGAAGCGGGGTTTCCAGTCTCCAGCCCCGGCGATTTTAACTCCGTCCAGGAAATTGCCCGTACTATAAAAAATGCGTCCGTTTGTGCATTGAGCCGTGCAGTTGAAGAAGATATTCGAATTGCTGCACTTGCACTTAAATATGCAAAACGTCCCCGTATTCATACTGGTATCGGAACCTCTGATTCGCACATAAAAAATAAATTTAAATCCACCCGCGAAGAGATTTTGAAAAGAGCCGTTCAGTGTGTAAAATGGGCAAGGAATTTTACGGACGACGTTGAATTTTATGCGGAAGATGCGGGCCGTACCGATAATGAATATTTAGCCCGGGTAGTGGAAGCTGTTATTAAAGCAGGTGCAACGGTTGTTAACATACCCGATACAACGGGTTATTGCCTGCCTCATCAATATGGTGAGAAGATGGCTTATTTAATTAACCACGTTTCTAATATTGACAGAGCTATTTTATCTTGCCATTGCCACAATGATCTTGGTTTAGCTACAGCAAATTCTATTGCCGGTGTTATTAATGGTGCAAGGCAAATCGAGTGTACCATTAATGGATTGGGAGAAAGAGCTGGTAATACGGCGCTGGAAGAAGTGGTGATGATCATTCAGCAGCACAGTTCATTAAATCTTAGTACTAATATTAAAGCACAGCAGTTGAATCCTGTGAGCCGTTTGGTATCCGATACTATGCGCATGGATGTTCAGCCAAATAAAGCGATCGTTGGATCGAATGCATTTTCTCATTCATCAGGAATTCACCAGGACGGGTTTTTAAAATGTGCTGAAACTTACGAGATCATTAATCCTGATGAAGTAGGCGCCGATACTTCGAAGATCGTTTTAACGGCACGCAGTGGAAGAAGTGCATTGGCCCACCGGTTATTAAAACTCGGATACCAGTATAACAGGAACGACATAGACACGGTATACAAAGAATTTTTAGAAATGGCCGATAAGAAAAAAGAAGTGAATGATGCTGACTTGCGTGAGTTAGCTAATGCTTATTCAGCGGAGACCGTGAGTTAATTTTTTATCACCTATGGATTACACATAATTGCCTGCCATTAAAAATCCGGTACTGGTGGCGCTTCACTGCATGAGAAAGCACATGAGAACGAACTAGCTGGTAACATGAAATTTCAGGGTGTTTCATGATTACTTAGAAAAATTGCAGATGAAGTTGCTGCTGGTGTCGCCGGAGAGAAATGAAAAAGAAAAAAAATGGGAAAAACATTATTCGATAAGATCTGGTATAAACATGTTGTGGAAGAAGTGCAAGCCGGGCCCTCTGCATTATATATTGATAAACATTTTATTCACGAAGTAACCAGCCCCCAGGCTTTTGGCGGACTGAAGAAAAGAGGGCTGAAAGTTTTTCGTCCGAAACAAGTGGTTGCAACTGCAGATCATAATGTGCCTACGTTGAATCAGCATCTGCCAATTAAAGAAATATTATCGCGTCAGCAAGTAGAGCAACTGCATGAAAACTGCGCTGAAAATGATATTGAATTATATGGATTGGGTCATCCCTACCAGGGTATTGTGCATGTGATCGGACCAGAGTTAGGTATTACACAGCCGGGTATGACGATCGTATGCGGGGACAGCCACACATCCACGCATGGTGCATTTGGAGCCATTGCTTTCGGGATCGGTACCAGTGAAGTTGAAATGGTGCTGGCAACTCAATGTGTTTTACAAAGCAAGCCGAAATTGATGCGGATAAATGTGGAAGGCGAATTGAAAAGAGGTGTTGTGAGTAAAGACATCATTTTATTTATTATCTCAACCATTTCTTCCAGCGGTGCTACAGGATATTTTGTTGAGTTTGCGGGAAGCGCCATTCGCAATTTAAGCATGGAAGCAAGAATGACCATTTGCAACATGAGTATTGAAATGGGTGCAAGAGGAGGCATGATTGCTCCTGATGAAACAACATTCGAATATTTAAAAGGTCGTGAGTTTGCACCAAAAGGCCAAGCATGGAATGATGCAGTTGCCCAATGGAAAACTTTATTTAGTGATGAAGATGCTGTTTTTGATAAAGAAATATTTATTGAGGCTGCTGATATAGAACCGATGATCACATACGGAACCAACCCGGGAATGGGTATAAGTGTGAATGGAACAGTTCCATTAAGTTCAACCCTGGAAGAAAAAGACAGGGCATCTTACCTGAAAGCATTGGAGTATATGGGACTTGAACCCGGTGCTGCGATTACCGGTAAAAAAATTGATTATGTATTTATAGGAAGCTGTACCAACTCCCGCATTGAAGATCTTCGTTTGGTTGCATCTGTAGTGAAAGGAAAAAAGAAGGCCGATGATGTTCACGTATGGGTTGTTCCGGGTAGTAAGCAAGTTGAAAAACAAGCCATCGAAGAAGGCATTGATAAAATATTCGAAGCTGCGGGTTTTGAGTTGAGACAACCTGGTTGCAGTGCTTGTCTTGCGATGAATGAAGATAAAATTCCGGCAGGTAAATATTGTATCTCAACAAGCAACAGGAATTTTGAAGGAAGACAAGGGCCGAATGCAAGAACTTTTTTAGTTAGTCCGTTAACTGCCGCAGCCGCAGCAATAACAGGGCGTGTAACAGATGTAAGAAGGTTTCTCGCGGAAAGCACGGAAAGCGCAGAAAATTTAATGTAAAAAATTCAGCGGTTTCAGCGAATTCCCGCGAGACTAAAAGAAAATATTATGAGCAAATCGATCAATATAATTAAGGGTACAGCGGTGCCACTGGCAATGGAAAATGTGGATACCGACCAGATCATTCCTGCACGGTTTTTAAAGTCAACGAGCAGGGAAGGATTTGGTAAAAATCTTTTCCGCGACTGGCGATATAATAATGACAATGAAGCCGAACCAAAGAAAGATTTCATTTTAAATAACCCTTCATTCATAGGGAAGATTTTAGTAGCCGGAAAAAATTTCGGTTGTGGTTCTTCAAGAGAACACGCTGCATGGGCAATTAAAGATTATGGTTTTGATGTTGTCGTAAGTAGCTTTTACGCTGACATTTTTAGAAATAATGCGCTGAATAATTTTTTGCTGCCTGTACAGGTAAGCGATTCTTTTTTGAAAAAAATATTTGCTGCAGTTCAGGCGGATGCTTCTACCGAAATTGAAGTGAATGTAGAAGAACAAACAATCAAATTGCTTGCAACCGGTGAGGAAGAAAATTTCGATATCAATCCATATAAAAAGACCTGCTTATTGAATGGGTATGATGATATCGATTATCTATTGAGCCTGAAGGGAAAGATCGAAACCTTCGAAACCTCAGGGCAGGAAGATGCTGATCATTTATTTGATGCAGAATATAAATTAATATCCAAAGAAAGATCAAACCCAAACGGCAACGTTTACAAACCTGTTTATTAATGGAGAAAAATATTGTTGTTATAAAAGGAGACGGTATTGGTCCGGAAGTAACGGATCAGTCAGTCAAAGTTTTAAATGTGATTGCACAGCGGTTCAATCATACATTTCATTATACTTATTCATTACTTGGCGCCGATGCAATTGATAAGACTGGCAGCCCGCTGCCGGCAGAAACAGTAGATGCATGTTTAGAGAGCGATGCTATTTTATTTGGTGCTATCGGTCATCCCAAATATGATAACGATCCAAATGCAAAAGTGCGTCCCGAGCAGGGTTTGCTGGGTTTAAGAAAAGCATTGAAATTATATGCCAACATCAGGCCGGTAACTCCTTATCCCGCATTACATTTTTTATCTCCTGTAAAATCAAAATTATTAGAAGGCACCGACATGGTGATATACCGTGAATTGACGGGCGGAATATATTTCGGGAAAAAAGAATTAAGTGAGGATGGAAACAGCGCTTCCGACGAATGTGTGTACAGCGCTTCAGAAATTACCAGGATCGGGAAACTTGCTTTTGAAGCAGCCCGGTCACGCAGGAAAAAATTGACACTGGTTGATAAGGCCAATGTACTCGAGACCTCAAGGTTGTGGCGAAAAGTAATTCAGCAAATGGCGTCAGAATATCCTGATGTTGCAGTGGATTATATGTTTGTGGATAATGCAGCGATGCAACTGATCATCAATCCCAAACAATTCGATGTGATATTAACGGAGAATATGTTTGGTGATATTTTGAGTGATGAGGCCAGTGTGTTAAGTGGCTCCTTAGGAATGCTTCCTTCTGCTTCTGTTGGCGAACGGACAGCTCTTTTCGAACCCATTCATGGCTCGTATCCGCAGGCTGCAGGTAAAGACATTGCAAATCCTGTCGGCTCTATTTTATCTGCTGCTCTTTTGCTTGAATATTTGGGTTTGAAGGACGAGGCCAAACTTGTTCAGGAAGCTGTGTTGTGGACGCTGGAAAATAAATTTGTAACAAAAGATATTGATCCTATTAATTTTTATTTCACATCAACGATCGGAGACCTGGTTTGTGATTATATAAGCAATAATATTCCCGGTGTTTTGCATTCGGATAATATAGTTTTGCGTAAATCAACTATCATATAATTACAACAGTTAACAAGAAGATAGAATGGCTGAACTAAATAAATATTCAAAGACACTTACGCAGGATGTAACCCAACCCGCATCGCAGGCAATGCTGTACGGCATCGGTTTAACGGATGATGACCTGAAGAAACCACAGGTAGGAATTGCAAGTATGGGTTGGGATGGAAATACCTGCAATATGCATCTCAATGATCTTGCGAAAGTAGTGAAGCAAAGTGTTTGGGATAATGATATGGTGGGTTTGATTTTCAATACAATCGGTGTGAGTGATGGAATCAGCATGGGAACAGATGGAATGCGTTATTCTTTAGTGAGCCGGGATTTGATCGCTGACAGTATTGAAACCGTTTGCGGCGCACAATATTACGATGCACTGATAACTGTTCCGGGATGTGATAAAAATATGCCTGGCTCTGTAATGGGAATGGCTCGACTGAACCGACCTTCTATTATGTTATATGGTGGAACGATTGCTCATGGAACTTATAAAGGAAAGGATCTGAATATTGTTTCTGCATTTGAAGCACTTGGACAAAAAATAGCAGGCCAATTAGATGACAATGATTTTAAAGGTGTCGTGATGAATAGCTGTCCCGGTGCCGGTGCCTGCGGCGGTATGTACACTGCGAACACGATGGCGGCTGCGATCGAGGCATTGGGCATGAGCCTTCCTTTTTCTTCTTCTAATCCTGCATTGAGCGAAGACAAAAAGAAAGAATGTGAAGCTGCAGGAAAAGCAATTTTATTATTACTTGAAAAAGATATTAAGCCTCGAGATATCATGACACGTAAGGCATTTGAAAATGCACTGACAGTTGTAATGGTATTGGGTGGTTCAACGAATGCAGTGTTGCATTTAATTGCAATGGCGAAAGCGGTTGGCGTTGAATTAACGCAGGATGATTTTCAAAATACCAGCAATAAAATTCCGGTATTGGCTGATTTTAAACCAAGCGGAACTTATTTGATGGAAGACCTTCATCAATACGGTGGTGTTCCTGCTGTGATGAAATATTTATTGAAGAAAGGTTTGCTGCATGGCGATTGTTTAACAGTAACCGGAAAGACAATTGCAGAAAATGTTGAGAGCGTTCCTGATCTTGATTTTGATCAGCAAAAAATAATTGCTCCATTAGAAAAGCCTTTAAAAGCAACAGGGCATTTGCAAATATTGTATGGCAATCTTGCGCAAGGCGGAAGTGTAGCGAAGATCAGCGGAAAAGAAGGAGAGAAGTTTAACGGAACCGCAAGGGTGTTTGATGGCGAAAAAGAATTGATCGCAGGAATTCAATCAGGGAAAGTAAAAGAAGGTGATGTTGTAGTGATAAGATATATCGGGCCGAAAGGTGCACCCGGTATGCCTGAAATGCTGAAGCCAACTTCTGCTATTATCGGTGCTGGTTTAGGAAAATCAGTTGCGTTAATTACTGACGGAAGATTCAGTGGCGGAACGCATGGTTTTGTTGTGGGGCATATAACACCGGAGGCATTCGATGGCGGACTCATCGCATTTGTTCAGGATGATGACATGATCGAAATAGATTCGATAAATAATACGATCACCTTAAAAGTGGACGATAAAATAATTGAACAAAGAAAATCAAACTGGAAACAACCTGCTCTGAAAGCTACCAACGGCGTATTATTTAAATATGCAAAATTGGTAAAGACTGCAGCGGAGGGGTGTGTAACAGATGAGGAATAATTAAACAATTTGACAATTCGACAATAAAAAAAGATAATAGTGTGTGAATAGCAATTCAACATTTAGCATTCAACATTCAACATTGAAAAGATGTATACAGTAGAATTAACAGAACAGGAAACTGAAAAAAAGAAAGAACAAGCTATACAAAATGTTACTGGCTCAGTAGCATTGCTTGATGGTTTGGTGCAGGAACAAGTGAAGACTGTTTTCGGTTATCCCGGCGGCGCTATCATGCCTATTTATGATGCGCTGTACGATTTTAATGACAAGCTGGAGCATATACTCGTAAGGCATGAGCAGGGTGCAATTCATGCAGCACAGGGTTATGCAAGAACTTCTGGTAAAACAGGTGTTGTGTTCGCGACGAGTGGTCCGGGTGCAACAAATCTTGTAACCGGATTAGCAGATGCGATGATCGATTCTACTCCCGTTGTTTGTATAACAGGACAAGTGTTCGCTCATCTTTTAGGAACAGACGCTTTCCAGGAAACTGATGTGATCAACATCACCATGCCGGTTACAAAATGGAGCTACCAGGTAACTGATGCAAATGAAATTCCTGCTGTAATGGCGAAAGCTTTTTTTATTGCAAGTACCGGAAGACCGGGACCTGTTGTGATAGATATTACAAAGAATGCACAGCTTCAAAAATTTGATTATGCAGGTTATACAAAATGCCAGCATGTAAGAAGTTATCGTCCTAAACCAATTGTGCGTAAAGAATATGTGGAAGCTGCTGCAAAACTCATCAATGAAGCGAAGAAGCCGATGGTGATCTTCGGACAGGGTGTTTTATTAGGCAGGGCAGAAAAGGAATTTAAACGATTTATTGAGAAAGGAGGATTACCCGCAGCATGGACAATTCTTGGAATGAGTGCTATCCCAACAGACCATCCTTTAGCAATGGGAATGCTGGGGATGCATGGTAATTATGGTCCGAATGTTTTAACCAATGAATGTGATGTTTTGATCGCCGTGGGAATGCGTTTCGATGACCGAGTTACTGGCCGTCTTGATAAATATGCGAAACAGGCAAAAATTATTCATCTTGATATTGATCCTGCAGAGATAGATAAAAATGTAAAAACGGAAGTTGCAGTTTGGGGCGATTGTAAAGAAACATTGCCGATGCTGACCGCATTGCTTGAAACAAAATGTTATCCGCAATGGCTGCAAAAGTTTAAGAATTACCTGCAGGATGAAATAGATGCGGTGATCACGGAAGAATTAAATCCTTCTACACCAGAAATGACAATGGGAGAAGTGATCAATATATTAAATGAATTAACAGGTGGTGAAGCTATTATGGTTACTGATGTTGGTCAGCACCAGATGGTAACCTGCCGTTATGCGAAATATAATAAACCGAATAGCAACATTACTTCCGGTGGATTGGGAACAATGGGGTTTGCATTGCCTGCAGCTATCGGGGCAAAGTTTGGCGCACAGGACAGAACCGTTATTGCGATTGCCGGCGATGGCGGAATACAGATGACGATCCAGGAACTTGGTACCGTTATGCAGAGCAAAATAAACGTGAAGATCGTCATATTGAATAACCGTTTCCTCGGAATGGTTCGCCAGTGGCAGCAATTGTTTAATGATAAAAGATATTCTTTTGTAAATATCGAGAGTCCCGATTATGTGCAGGTTGCAAAAGGATATTATATAGAGGGTAATTCAGTTTCTGACAGGGCCGAATTACGAGATGCCTTGAAAAAAATGCTGGACCACAATGCGAGCTATTTATTAGAAGTAATGGTTGGAAAAGAAAATAATGTATTTCCAATGGTACCACAGGGATGCAGCGTGAGTGAGGTGAGACTTAAATAATTATGAATTATGAATGTAGAATTCTGAATGCTGCTTGCACTAATTCATAATTCTTAATTCATAATTCCGAATTTTCAAAAGACATGAAAAAAGAATTTACCATAACCGTTTATACCGAAAACCAGGTTGGATTATTGAATCGTATTGCCATTATTTTTTCAAGAAGAAAGATCAGTATTGATAGTTTAAATAGTTCGCCTTCTGAGATTGAAGGCATACACCGTTTTACTATCGTGATGAATGAGACACTGGAAGTAGTAGTTAAAATATGCAGGCAGATCGAAAAGCAGGTTGAAGTTTTAAAGGTCTATTATAATACCGAAGAGGAAATTGTTTGGCAGGAGCTTGCCCTTTATAAAGTTTCTACTGATGAGATAGCTGAAAAAGCAACTGTTGAAAGATTACTTCGTGAATATGGCGCAAGGGTTGTTGCCATTCGTAAAGATTATACGGTATTCGAGACCACTGGTCATCGTGAAGAAACAGACAGGTTAATAAAAGTGCTTGAACCTTTCGGATTGATCGAATTTGTAAGAAGTGCGAGAGTGGCAATCATTAAGACAAGTAAAGGCTTTCATGAAAAACTGAAAGAATTTGAAAAAACAGAACCGGGCGAGGAATTAGTAGAAAATGAGTTTTTAAATAAAAGAGATGACGTGTTTACCATGTGATGTCTGAACCTTGATTTGGGAGGATTTAGAAGATTAAAAGGATTATTCGGAGCGCAACGTTTGTAGAAAAACACCCCATGTAAGCAACAAGATGATAAACGATTTGAAGATGATAAGGTTTTGTGAAGATGAAAAAAGTTATATCGGCGGGCTGATGATTAAAGAACAGGAAGTACAAGTGAGTGACACAACGAAGATGAGGTGAGAAATAAAGTTGGAACAAAATAAATAACTGGATGAAATTTCATTTAACATTTAACATTCAAAATTCAAAATAAAAAAAATGGCAAAGTTAAATTTCGGTGGCGTTGAAGAAAACGTAGTAACAAGAGAAGAGTTCCCGCTTAGTAAGGCGCAACAGATTTTGGAAAAAGAAGTCGTAGCTGTTATTGGTTATGGCGTTCAGGGTCCCGGGCAGGCACTTAACCAAAAAGATAATGGCATCAACGTAATTGTTGGTCAGCGTAAAAATTCTAAAAGCTGGGATAAAGCGGTGCGTGACGGATTTGTTGAAGGTGAAACTTTATTCGATATAGAAGAAGCATTAAAACGCGGAACCATTATTTGTTACCTCTTAAGTGATGCTGCACAAATTCAACTTTGGCCAACGGTGCAAAAATATTTAACGCCAGGGAAAGCTTTGTATTTCTCTCATGGTTTTGGAATTACGTTTAATGAGCAAACAGGAATTATTCCACCAAAAGATGTGGACGTTTTCTTAGTAGCGCCCAAAGGTTCTGGTACATCACTCCGCAGAATGTTTTTGCAAGGACGTGGCCTAAACAGCAGCTACGCCATTTTCCAGGATGCGACTGGCCGGGCATTTGAAAGGGTGGTTGCATTAGGTATTGCTGTTGGTAGCGGTTATTTATTCGAAACAAATTTTAAGAAAGAAGTTTACAGTGATCTTACTGGTGAGCGTGGTACATTAATGGGTGCTATCCAGGGAATTTTCGCTGCACAATATGAAACACTAAGAAAACGTGGACATACTCCTTCCGAAGCATTCAACGAAACAGTTGAAGAATTAACGCAATCATTAATGCCATTGGTTGCTGAGAACGGAATGGACTGGATGTATGCGAATTGTTCTACCACAGCACAACGCGGCGCATTGGATTGGTGGAAACGTTTTAAAGATGCGACACAACCTGTTTTTGAAGAATTGTATGACAGCGTCGCGGCAGGAAAAGAATCTCAGAAATCAATTGATAGCAACAGTAAACCCGACTACCGCGAAAAACTGGAAGAAGAATTAAAAGAATTGCGGGAAAGTGAACTGTGGCAGGCTGGTAAAACAGTAAGAAGTTTAAGACCAGAGAATCAACCTGCGCCGGTAGAATTAAAATCATCATCAAAAAAAACAGTAGCAGGATAAAATGAACACATCGACGTATACAAAACCTTCACTCGACTTTAAAGCGGCAGCATTAAGACTTAGAAAAGTGGTGACTAAAACGCCACTGATGCTTAGTCATAACCTGTCGCGAAAATACGAGTGTAATGTTTATTTAAAGAGAGAAGATCTGCAGGTTGTGCGCTCCTACAAAATTCGCGGTGCATATAATATGATGAGCTCACTGCCGCTAGCACAATTACAGAAAGGTGTAGTATGTGCAAGTGCGGGCAACCATGCACAGGGGTTTGCTTACAGTTGCAGAAAACTGAATGCAAAGGGAGTAGTGTTTATGCCATCGATCACTCCAAAACAGAAGATCAGCCAGACAAAAATGTTTGGAGAAGATTTTATTGAAGTGAAATTAGTAGGCGATACTTACGATGACTGTGCTATTGCTGCAAAAGCCTATACTGAAGAACGGGGACTCACTTTTATTCCACCGTTTGAAGATTTAAAGATCATTGAAGGGCAGGGAACAGTAGCGGTAGAAGTATTTGAAGAGCTCCGATACATCGATTATGTATTTGTTCCCGTTGGGGGTGGCGGACTTTGCGCTGGCGTTGGGTCTTATATCAAAACATTTTCACCCAATACAAAACTGATCGGGGCAGAGCCAGCGGGTGCTCCTTCCATGTATGAAGCTTTACAAGCGGGGCATCCTGTGAAGCTGAACAGCATCGATCGTTTCGTTGATGGCGCTGCAGTTAAATGCGTGGGGGACCTCACTTTTTCAATTTGTAAAGAAGTGCTGGATGATATGTGCCTTGTTCCCGAAGGAAAAATATGCACAACAATATTAAAATTATATAGCGAAGAAGCGATCGTTGTTGAGCCTGCCGGCGCTTTATCTATTTCGGCGCTTGATGATTATGCACAACAGATAAAAGGTAAAACAGTTGTTTGCATAGTTAGCGGAAGCAATAATGATATTGACAGGATGCCTGAAATAAAAGAACGCTCATTGCAATATGAAGGGCTGAAACATTATTTCCTGATCCGGTTTGCACAAAGACCCGGCGCACTGAAAGAATTTGTAAATAATGTGCTGGGAGAAACAGATGATATTACCCGTTTCGAATATATGCAGAAGACTAATAAAGAAGCAGGTCCTGCATTGGTAGGGATTGAATTGCAGTCATCCCAGGATTATGAGCACTTAATGAAACGAATGAATGCCTTTGGCATTGAATATTCAGAGATCAATAAAGACGATAAATTATACGGTTATTTAGTCTGAAAACTAACAAGTGTAATAAAGCTTTTAGGGTAAATTACACTAACGATTTGCTTGTCATATTAATTAAAGAAACAACCCCTTTCTAATATGGCGCTATCCCAGGGTTTATATGATCCTTCTTTTGAGCATGATGCATGCGGAATTGGATTTGTTGCTAATATTAAGGGCAATAAATCACATGCCGTAATTTCTGATGCACTCACTATTTTAGAAAACATGGAGCACCGCGGTGCATGTGGCTGTGAAAACAATACGGGTGATGGTGCAGGTATCACTATCCAAACACCGCATGAATTTTTCTTTGATGAATGCAGTAAACTGGGCGTTCATCTTCCACCGTTTGGAAAATATGGTGTGGGTGTTTTATTTTTTCCAAAAGATATAAGACTGAAAGAAGAGTGCCGGGAAGTATTTAACCGCTGCGCCGAAAATTTAGGCCTTGAAATATTAATCTACAGGAAAGTTCCTGTTAACACTGAAAATATTGGTGCTACTGCTTTATCAGTAGAACCTGAAATAGAGCACGTGTTTATTTCTTGTCCTGATCTTGTTATGCAGGGCGATGCATTTGAAAGAAAATTATTTGTTTTAAGAAATTATGCGGCGCATACTGTAAGCAATACCGTGAAAAAAGATGCGATCGGATTTTATATCGCTTCGCTTTCGTGCCGTACGGTAATTTATAAGGGGCAATTAACGAGTCACCAGTTAAGAATTTATTTTCCTGATCTCTGTAATAAAAGAATGGTGAGTGCATTCGGATTGATTCACTCACGGTTTGCTACAAATACTTTTCCTTCCTGGAAACTGGCGCAGCCGTTTCGTTACATCGCACATAATGGTGAGATCAATACACTGCAGGGAAATTTAAACTGGTTGCGTACCAGTGAAAAAGGTTTTACTACTCCTTATTTCACTCCCCAGGAAATGGATATGTTATTGCCTATTGTGAGTGGAGAGGGACAATCTGATTCTGCGTGTTTAGATAACATGATTGAACTGCTTACATTAACAGGACGTTCATTACCGCATGTGATGATGATGCTGATACCTGAAGCATGGGATGGAAATGAGCAAATGGACCCGGTTAAAAAAGCATTTTATGAATTTCATTCTGCTTTCCAGGAACCATGGGATGGTCCGGCTTCGATATCATTTACCGACGGAAAAATAATTGGTGCAACCTTAGACAGGAATGGTTTGAGACCATCGCGTTATTGTGTAACAAAAGATGACCGTGTTATCATGGCTTCTGAAACTGGTGTGTTGCCTGTTGATCCATCTTTGATCATTGAGAACGGAAGATTACAACCGGGAAAAATGTTCGTGGTGGATATGGAGCAGGGAAGAATCATCAGTGATGAAGAATTGAAACAAAATATCTGTTCTCAACAACCTTACGCTGAATGGCTGAATAAATATAAAATTCGTCTCGAAGAATTACCTGAGCCAAGAGTAATGTTTACTCACCTGGAACACGACCAGGTTTTCAAATATCAAAAAGCATTTGGTTACTCAAATGAAGATATAGAGTTTGTTATTGCCCCGATGGCGGCTGATGGCAAAGAGCCAACAGGCTCAATGGGAAGTGATACGCCGCTTGCAGTTTTGAGTGATGAACCACAGCACCTCACCAGTTATTTCAAACAATTATTTGCGCAGGTAACTAATCCTCCCATTGATCCTATCCGGGAAAAACTGGTAATGTCGCTGGCTACCTTCGCCGGAAACATTGGAAATATTTTATTGGAAGAGCCACTGGCTTGTCACAGTGTTGCATTGAAACACCCGGTATTGAATAATCACGAATTGGAAAAAATCCGAAGTATAGATACAGGCGTTTTTCAGGCAAAAACTTTACAAACATATTTCAGAGCTGATGGCAGATCTGGTTCTTTGCAAAAAGGACTTGACCGCTTGTGCCGTTACGCTACCGATGCTGTTGAGGATGGTTTCGCAGTATTGATTTTATCAGACAGGGCGATCGACTCTAAACATGCGCCCATCCCTTCTTTACTTGCTGTATCTGCAGTTCATCATCATTTGATTCGCAAGGGTCATCGTGGTAAAGTAGGGATCATCGTTGAAGCAGGTGATGTTTGGGAAGTGCATCATTTTGCGTGTTTAATTGGTTTTGGTGCAACAGCCATCAATCCATATCTCGCTCTTTCTACGATCCGGGATATGAAACTGAATGAAAGATTGAAAACAGAACTTGATCCCGACCAGCTAAAAAAGAATTATGTAAAATCAGTGTGCGACGGTTTGCTGAAAGTGTTTTCTAAAATGGGAATCTCCACTTTGCAGTCTTACCAGGGTGCGCAGATATTTGAAATAGTAGGGTTGAATAAGAATGTTGTCAATAAATATTTTACAGGCGCTACTTCAAGAATTGAAGGAATGGGATTGGATGAGATTGCGAAAGAGGCGTTGATGAAACATGAACTCGCATTCAGTAAAAAAGAACAATTGATAGAACGATTACCTGTTGGCGGAGTTTACCAGTGGAAACGCACCGGGGAATTTCATTTATTTAATCCTCAAACCATTCACTTGTTGCAGTACGCAACTAAGATGAATGATTATACTACATTTAAAAAATATTCAAAACTTGTTAATGACCAGAGCGAGAAAGCCTGCACATTAAGAAGTTTATTTCAATTTAAGAAGAACAGACCATCTGTTTCAATTGATGAAGTGGAGCCAGCTGAAAATATTTATAAAAGATTTGCAACCGGCGCAATGAGTTTCGGTTCTATCTCTCATGAAGCACACAGTACACTCGCCATTGCAATGAACCGTCTCGGTGGCAAAAGTAATACAGGCGAAGGCGGTGAAGATGAATTACGCTATGATAAACTTCCGAATGGAGATAGCATGCGCAGTGCAATTAAACAAGTTGCCTCTGCAAGATTTGGTGTTACCAGTTTATATTTAACCGAAGCGGATGAACTGCAAATAAAAATGGCGCAGGGTGCAAAGCCGGGTGAAGGCGGACAATTACCGGGGCACAAAGTGGATGAATGGATCGGAAAAGTAAGACATGCAACTCCTGGTGTCGGATTAATATCACCACCACCGCATCATGATATTTATTCGATCGAAGACTTAGCACAATTAATTTTCGATCTGAAAAATTCAAACCGTCATGCACGCATTAGTGTGAAGCTGGTTTCTAAAGCCGGTGTTGGAACCATTGCTGCCGGCGTAGCAAAAGCAAAAGCAGATGTAATATTAATTGCAGGACAGGATGGCGGAACAGGTGCATCGCCTGTGAGTTCTATTCGTCATGCGGGCTTACCATGGGAGCTCGGTCTTGCAGAAACAAATCAAACCTTACTAAAAAATAAATTAAGAAGTCGTGTGGTTGTCCAGGCCGATGGGCAAATGAAAACGGGAAGAGACATTGCTGTTGCGGCTCTCCTCGGAGCGGAAGAATGGGGCGTGGCAACTGCTGCATTAATTGTTGAAGGATGTATTATGATGCGTAAGTGCCATTTGAATACATGTCCCGTTGGTGTTGCAACACAAGACCCCGAGTTAAGAAAAAGATTTACGGGCAATGCTGATCACGTCGTAAATTTTTTCAGGTTTATGGTGGAAGAGTTAAGAGAGATCATGGCTGAACTGGGTTTCAAAACGGTGAACGAAATGATAGGTCAGGTTGATTATTTAGAAAAAAGAGAAAATGTAAATCACTGGAAGTATAACAAGATCGATCTGTCGCCGATACTATATAAAGAACCGGCATCATTGTATACGGGAGCCTATCAAAATGAAGAACAGGATCATGGATTGAATGATGTGCTCGACTGGAAATTATTAAATGCGTCCATACCTGCATTAGAGAAGCAAGAAAAAGTTACAGGCACATTTGCCATTAAAAATACCGACAGAACTACGGGTACTATCCTTTCTCATGAGATCACTAAAAAGTATCGTTCCAAAGGATTACCTGAAGATACTATTCACTATAAGTTTAATGGTACAGCCGGGCAAAGTTTCGCTGCCTTTACTACAAAAGGTTTAACTATGGAACTCGAAGGCGATGCCAATGATTATTTCGGAAAAGGATTGAGCGGATCGAAATTAATTATCTATCCTTCTGAGAAAGCAACATTTACCGCGGAAGAAAATATTATCATCGGTAACGTAGCATTTTATGGTGCTACGAGTGGAAAAGCATTCATCCGTGGTCGTGCAGGTGAGCGTTTCTGTGTGCGTAACTCAGGTGTGCATGCGGTGGTAGAAGGTGTGGGTGATCATGGGTGTGAATACATGACGGGCGGAAGAGTTGTGATACTGGGTGATGCCGGAAGAAACTTTGCGGCAGGCATGAGTGGTGGTATTGCTTATGTATATGATGTAAAAGGAATTTTCGGTTTGAATTGCAATAAAGAAATGGTGGAACTGGAGAATGTAGCCGAAGATGATGTACTGACTTTAAAAACGATGATCAGGAAGCATTATGATTATACAGGAAGTACGGTGGCGAAATTTATTTTAGAAGATTTTGATAACCAGCTTGCTCATTTTGTAAAAGTATTACCGGTTGATTATAAGAGAGTGTTGTTGCAGCAGAAAGCGGGAGTGATATCTGAACCAGGATTTGGAAGGATTTAGAAGATTACGAGGATATGAATATCCTTGTGTTCCTTGTGAAAACACTTTGTGCCCTTTGTGATGAATCAGCTCAATAAAGAACAGAAAGATCAATTGTGCGACGCAACAGGCGATGACAAGAATTACAAAAGTCTGGTCAATAATAACATCAAACATTAAACACCCGATGGGTAAACCAACAGGATTTTTAGAAGTTACAAGAGAATTACCTCCTAAACGTCCCGTGCAGGAACGTTTGCAGGACTATAAAGAATACGTGCATTTATACAAAGAAGAGCAGTTAAATAAACAAGCGTCGCGTTGTATGGATTGTGGTGTTCCGTTTTGTCATAACGGGTGCCCGCTGGGAAATGTGATCCCTGAATTTAATGATGCAGTATATGAAGGAAATTACCAGCAGGCTTATGAAATATTAATTTCCACCAATAATTTTCCTGAGTTCACAGGGCGGATTTGCCCAGCTCCGTGTGAAAGCGCATGTGTACTGGGAATAAATCAGCCACCGGTTGCGATTGAAGAAATTGAGAAACATATTATTGAGATTGCATTCGATAAAGGTTTTGTGAAGGCACAAAAACCAACTGTAAGAACAGGAAAAAAAGTTGCGGTAATTGGTTCTGGTCCCGCAGGATTAGCAGCGGCTGCTGAGTTAAATTATGCCGGTCATACCGTAACTGTTTTTGAAAGAGACGATGCCCCGGGTGGATTATTGCGATATGGTATTCCTGATTTTAAATTGGAAAAATGGGTGCTCGACAGAAGGATCGCATTGATGGAAGAAGAAGGAATAATTTTTAAATGCAATGCAAATGTGGGGGTGAATGTAAGTATCAGTGATGTGCTGAGAGAACATAACGCAATCGTACTGGCAGGCGGGTCAACGGACCCCAGGGATCTGAAAATACCGGGAAGAGAATTGAATGGTGTTCATTTTGCAATGCAGTTCTTAAAACAACAGAATAAAAAAGTAGCCGGCAAGGATCTTTTTGCAAACGGTGAAGTGGAGAGTAATATTTTTCCAACAGAAATATCTGCTGCCAATAAAAATGTAATTGTAATAGGCGGTGGCGATACGGGAAGCGATTGTGTAGGAACATCTAACCGCCAGGGCGCCAGATCTGTAACACAATTTGAATTATTACCGAGACCATCTGCGGAACGAACTCCGTTTATGCCGTGGCCAACTTACCCGATGATCTTAAAAACAACTTCTTCGCATGAAGAAGGCTGCGAAAGAGAATGGGCGGTAGGTACAAAAGAATTTATCTCTGACGGGGATGGAAATTTAAAAGCATTGAAGATCGTGAGCCTTGAATGGAAGATCACTGAAGATGGGAGACCTGCACAGTTTATCGAAATTGCAGGTAGTGAAAGAGTACTTCCGTGCGAACTCGCATTATTAGCAATGGGTTTTGTTCATCCCTTGCATGAAGGTTTATTAAAGCAACTCGATGTTGAACTGGATGAAAGAGGAAATGTAAAAGCAACCACGAAGAGTTACCAGACAAATATTTCGAAGATATTTACAGCAGGTGATATGAGAAGAGGGCAATCACTCGTAGTCTGGGCTATTAACGAAGGAAGAGAATGTGCGGCAAAAGTGAATGAGTTTATCGGCGTAAAAGAAAGTGCTTTTGTATAAGTGATAGTTGGTGGTTGGCGGTTGATGGTTGGCAGTTGGTGAGATGCGGGATACATGATACATGAGACAAGATGCACGAACACAACTTGGGACAAATTTACCTATAGAAATTATTGAAACTTCGATTATATTTGAACTATGACATTATTTACATCATACTATGCCTTTAGCTTCTTCTTTTATAGAGAAGAAAGAGGGATTGTATGAAATGAAAATATTCAAACAATACGATCCCGGTTCAGCCGGGATTTTTTATTATGGCAAAACGAATAGCGATACAGGGTTACGAAGGCAGCTTTCACCAGATGGCGACACAGTCTTTTTTTGGAAAAGATACTGAAGTGATCTGCTGCGCAACTTTCAGAGAGGTTGTAAAAATCGCTACCGATGCTTCCCTATCTGACGGTGGAATTATGGCGATTGAAAATTCTATTGCAGGAAGTATTTTACCGAATTATAATTTATTGCAAAATGCCAAACTACAGGTGATTGGGGAGATCTATTTGCAGATACGACAGCATTTATTAGTGAATGAAGGAATTAGTTTAAGTGATATTAAAGAAGTGCACTCGCATCCGATGGCACTCTTGCAATGCACTGATTTTCTGGATGAACAAAAATGGAAGCTGGTAGAAACAGAAGATACAGCATTGAGTGCAAAGTATGTTGCGCGGCATCATTCAAAACATATAGCCGCCGTGGCAGGGTCTTTTGCCGCAGAGATGTACGGACTTAAAATATTGAAGCCCGATATTCAAACTGAGAAAGATAATTATACTCGTTTCCTTGCGATTGTACCGGCAAAAACTGCAGAAGTGCCCATCACTGCAACCAAAGCATCTGTTTATTTTCAAACAGATCATAAGCAGGGAAGTCTTGCCAAAGTGCTGACGAAAATTGCTGATGCAGGAATCAATTTAAGCAAGCTGCAAAGTTGTCCTGTGCCGGGAAGCCCGTGGGAATATGGCTTTCACGCAGATATGGAATTTGATTCTATTCTGCCATTTCAGTCAGTGATCGATCAGTTACGGCATCTTACTCATTCACTAAAAGTGTATGGTATTTATAAAAAAGGAAAGACAGTTAAATAAATTATTATGATTCCTGTTGCTAAAAGAATAGAAGGTGTTAATGAATATTATTTCTCGCAGAAACTGAAAGAAATTGAAGGGTTGAATAAACAGGGCAAGAATATTATTAACCTGGGTATTGGTAGCCCTGACCTGCCGCCTCATCCCGATGTAATTAAAACTTTGCAGGAAGAAAGCAGTAAGCCTAATGTGCATGCGTATCAAAGTTATAAAGGAGCGAAAATATTAAGAGATGCCATTGCTGAATGGTACAGTAAATGGTATCATGTAACACTCAATCCTGAGACAGACATTTTGCCATTGATTGGTTCTAAAGAAGGCATCATGCACACTTGCATGACCTATTTAAATGAAGGTGATTATGCGCTCGTACCAGATCCGGGTTATCCTACTTATTCGAGCGCTGTTACGCTTTCAGGAGCGCAACCAATTACTTATAATCTCACAGCAGAGAATAATTATTTTCCTGATTTTGATGAACTAGAACAAAAAGTTCAACAGCATGGAAAGAAGTTAAAACTGATGCTGCTGAATTATCCACACATGCCAACCGGCACTTTGCCAGGTCAGCAGGTTTTTGAAAAACTCGTGGCATTTGCAAAGAAGCATTCTGTCCTGCTCGTGCACGATAATCCTTACAGCTTTATTTTGAATGATAAATCGCAAAGTATATTATCTGTTGAAGGTGCAAAAGATGTCGCGATCGAATTAAACTCGCTTAGCAAATCGCATAACATGGCTGGCTGGCGTGTAGGAATGATTACAGGCGATGAGCAGCGTATCAATGAAATATTGAAATTTAAAAGCAATATGGATAGCGGTATGTTTCTTCCTGTTCAGCTAGCAGCTGCTAAAGCCTTGATGTTAGGCGAAGACTGGTTTAGTGGTTTGAATGAAACTTATAAACGCAGAAAAGATCTTGCCTGTAAAATTCTAGATGCGGGGGGATGCACGTATACTAAAGATCAGTCGGGGATGTTCGTATGGGCAAAAATTCCATCAACATATAAGAACTGTTTTGAACTGTCTGATCATATTTTGTATGAAAAAAATATTTTCATTACTCCCGGTGGAATATTTGGAAAGAATGGTGAACAATATTTGAGAATTAGTCTTTGTAAACCCGAGGAAGAATTGAATAAGGTGCTGGAAAGGTTGAAATAGTAATTTTCTCGCAGAATTCGCCGAATCCGCAGAAATCTTTCCGCGTCTTCTGCGAATTCTGCGAGAGATAACTTCCAATTCCGTAAGAGCCTCTACATTTGCTTCATGTTACGCATTCAGCACTGGAACAAAGCAATAGAATTAGTCAGGAATTATGATGGTTCAGCTCCTTTGCATCATTATCTGAAACAATATTTTTCTGCAAATAAAAAGCACGGTTCCAAAGACAGGAAAACGATCGGTCATCTTTGTTATACTTATTACAGAATCGGATGTTGTTTGAAAGAGTTGCCTGTGGAAGAGCGTTTAAAGATCTCGATTTTTCTCACCCACAATGATCTTTCTTCTTTTACAGAAATTCTTCCCGATGAATTATTACGTTTAGGAAGTAATAGTCAGGAAGCGAAAATAAAATACCTGCAGGAAAGGGATTTAAAATTTTCTGTTGAAGATATTTTTTCATTTAAGAACGAGTTATCAGCAGACATAGAGTTCAATTCATTTAATCACTCACATTTACATCAGCCAGATGTTTTTTTACGTATTCGCCCGGAAAAAGAGAATATTGTTGCTGGCATTATCAATACCTCTGGAACACCCGCTGTATATGAAAATGACCATTGCCTGAGGCTGCCATCTTCAATAGCGGTTGATCAATTATTTTCAATCAATAAAGACGTTGTTGTTCAGGATTATTCATCACAGCGCATAGCTGAATTTATTACTCTTCTTCCTGCGTCAAACGTAAAATCCCTAACAATGAAAGTGTGGGATTGCTGTGCGGGCAGTGGCGGAAAGTCTTTATTAGCAGCCGATATTTTGAAAAAAATTGATCTTACTGTTTCTGATGTGCGCCCTTCCATCATTCAAAATCTTACTAAACGGTTTAAAGAAGCTGGCCTTAGTAATTATAGATCATTTTATGCTAACCTTACGCAGCCCTCAGAAAAGTTACCTAAAAATAAATTTGATTTTATTATTTGCGATGCACCTTGTTCGGGTTCAGGTACCTGGGGAAGAATGCCTGAACAGCTATACTTTTTTTCTAAAGAGAAGATCAGCTATTATACAAATCTTCAGAAACAAATAACTGCTACTACGAGTAAAATATTAAAACCAGGCGGATATTTTCTTTATATAACCTGCTCTGTTTTTACAGAAGAGAATGAAAGCATGGTGAGATATCTGCAATCAGAATTAGATATGAAACTTATTAAGCAGGGACTATTAAAGGGATATGATAAGAAAGCTGATACCATGTTTGCAGCATTATTTACTGCCTGATGATCTTTAAAGTTCTTTTAAAGATGCTGCCTTCATAAAGAAGAAAATAAATACCACTTGAAATTATGTTGAACGAGTTAAGTTTAGGTTGATAAACGCTATCCTTTACAATTGAAAACGTTTTTGTTTCTAAAATTTTACCAGACAGATCAGTTAAAGTTAAATGCGCTACAGAAGTCTCAGGTGCACGAAGATAGATAGTCGTTGTTTGATGAAATGGCATAGGATAAGCTGTGAGCCAGTCAGCATCACTACCCAATGATAGTTTTGATACTTGCACTAAATTAGTTTGCTGGCCGTCATTATACCTGATCAAATAATTTCCTGCAGGTAAAAAGGCCAGCGGCGTAAAATCAAGCTGGTAAGTTTCCTCTTTTTCCGCCACTACGGTTTTTGAAAGGATAACAGTATTGTTTTTATCGAGCAGGTCGATCGTGACATTTCCATCCAGCTGGCTGATAAATTTTACATGGATCGTATCTGTGAAACTAGCAGGTGTTGCAAATAACCAGGCATTTCCATAAAGCAAAATATTTTGCTGATGCTTTAATAACTGGTAAGCCTTATGCATATTCGGAATGCCAAAACCATAGCGGTTATCCGGGTTTGTATAATGATCCGCACTTTTATAAACAGCATCTAATACCTGCATATTATTAAACTGTGGAAATGCCTGCCAGAGACACGCAATAAGCCCGGCGATGTTAGGCGTTGAATAAGAAGTTCCGCTTGCTGAAACAATACCATTACTTCCTGCGACAATTGCAGGTGCACCCAGAGAAACAACATTTGGTTTTATTTTTCCGGGAAATCCGAGGCTGCTGAAATTTGCAATCACACCCTGCGCATTCACTGCACCTACTGCACAAACGCTATCCGCATCAGAAGGGAGGGTCAGGTATTTCCAGCTATTATTTCCTTCATTACCTGCGGCATTCACTACGATCATTCCTTTTCTAACAGCAAGTGCCGCACCCTGCGTAGATATCGCTGTATTTTTATAAAACTCGTTATAAGTATGATCGAATGAAGGATCATCAAAAGTATTATAGCCCAGGGAAGATGAGATCATATCTGCGCCCGAACTGTCAGCAAATTCAGCACCCACCACCCAGTTATGTTCTTCTATGGGAAATTCCGTCGCGGCGTTTTCTGTTCTTATTAACCAGTAAGAAGATTTAGGTGCTGACCCAACTAATTTTCCTGGCCAGTTACCTGCCAATATGCTGAGACACTCCATGCCATGCGGATGATCTTCATTCACACTGTTATCAAAAGCGACGAAATCTCTTTCACCCAAAACTTGCTGATTAATGCGAATACTATCGAATGCAGAAATGGTTTTATAATTATTGAAACCGCCGTCAAGCACAGCAATGATCATCCCTTGCCCGGATAAACCTTTGTTATGAAGAAACTCGCCTTCATGAATGCGTATTTGTGCAAGCGCTGAACCATAGTCATAAACATTGCCCTGTTGTCCTTCTATTCTTGCAACAGCAGCAGTTTGTTTAAGTTTTAATTTGTCTTTAGTTCTGCCATTTCCTGCTAACCTGTTTCCTATTCCCTGTGCCTTCTTTACGAAAGGCAGTGCTTTGATCTGGTTGAGGCTATTCTGATCAGTGCACAGAATTAAAATTTGATTCAGCCATTTGGATTGGCTCAAATAAGTTACAGAAGTATAAGTTTTTACCTGGTTTATGTAAGCAGGATTTACCGGAAGATCAGTGCTGTCTGTTGCAATATTGTATTTGGTTCTTCTTAGAATTGCTTTAGAAGAAAGATAAGCAGAAGGTTGTTGTAGAGAAAAAGGAGAGTTTTTTTTATCTGTGAATTGTATGATGTATTTGGAATATTGTGCGTCTGCATGCATCCATCCCATCATGCATAAAAAAAATATCCATCTGCACTTCATGATCTGTTATTTCTTGTTAAAGATAACGAGAGCTATTTATACTCCACTAAACTCAGCTTTATTCCATAACTCCCGTCTTCATAATGATTTAATGGAGCCGGCTGCCAGGTGTAATACAAAAATTCCTTATAAATTAAGCCTGTCCCTTTTGCATACACTTCAAAAGATTTTATTTTTTGCTGGTATGCATTGGATGTAACAGGCCCCGGTTACCAATTATTTCATCATGATGAAAAACAGTAACCGTACTATCTACATACCTATTAATAACAGTAAACGCTTCATTAATATGCTGGTATTGATAAATCCAGTCGTCCAGGTATTTAAACGCAGACCCAACAGATTTTGAATCAATATAGCTGTTTCCTTTCCAGGTGGCTTCAGAATTTAATGGTGAAGCCAATGTTATATAACGCAGGTTATTTTCAGTCAGTTCAATTTTATTTCCATTCATAATAACTGTATAATTATTTATATATTGCCAGTTACCTGCTGCGTTATAATTTTATATAACGCTGAAACAAAATATTCAGTCGTCCCGAATAATCAGTAAGACTTTCAACAGTCGTATCTTTTAATAAATAAGAATGAGTAGCAAGATTACTCCCAAAAGCGGTGATTACAGTAGAATCTAACTGGTAAGTCCATGATGTCCCACTGAAAGAGGATAATAATCTGCGATGTTTAAACCAGAAAAATTTCTTTTTTTTCGTACAGGAAAATATAAGAAATGCCATCAATAAAAAACCGCTCACCTTATGCATGAACACAAGATAAGCGGCCTTTGTAAGCTCATTTGCTTATTACAACGAGCGTTGTATAATTCCGCCACCAATCACATCATCGCCTTCATAAAAAACGGCGCTCTGCCCCGGAGCAATACTTTTTACAGGCTCGAGGAAGCTGGTCTTAATTCCGCCATTCTCATTATATAAGATCGACAAAGCGCCTTTGTCTTTATACCTGATTTTTGTTATCACTTCTGTTGCATCGGCTATACCTTCATACTTCACCATGTTTATTTTGCCTACCAGCATATCAGTTCTGTCAAGATCATTCTCATCACCCAAAACAACTGTATTGGTGTCAGGATTAATTTCTGTTACATATGCAGGTTTTCCAAAAGCAATGTCCAGGCCTTTACGCTGACCAATAGTATAAAATGGATAACCCTTATGCTGTCCCAGTTTCTTTCCTGTTTTATCAACGAACCAGCCACCATTCACTTCTGTTTCCAGTTCAGGGATACGGCGTTTTAAAAATCCACGGTAATCATTATCAGGAACAAAACAGATCTCGTAACTCTCTGCTTTTTTCGCCAGCTCAGGATAACCGAAATCTATTGCCATCTGGCGGATCTCTGGTTTGCGGTAAATACCCAATGGCATAATAGTCCTGCTCAGCAATTCCTGGTCAAGGCCCCAGAGCACATAACTCTGATCTTTCAGTTCGTCTTTTCCTTTGCTGATCACGAAACGGTTATTGGTATGCCGGTTAACTTTTGCATAATGCCCGGTTGCAATAAAATCACAATCAAGTGCGTTCGCTCTTTTCAGCAATGCACGCCATTTTATGTGTGTATTGCACATCACGCACGGGTTAGGAGTGCGACCTGCCATATATTCTTCAACAAAATTTTCTACTACGAAGTCACCAAATTCTTCGCGTATATCTAAAATAAAATGCGGGAAACCATGATGAACAGCGGCTGCCCTTGCATCATTAAATGAATCAATATTACAACAGCCGGTTTCTTTACCATTTGTATTTCCAACGCTGGTGGCATAGTCCCAGGTCTTCATGGTAATGCCTATCACTTCGTATCCTTCATGATGAAGCATAAGAGCCGTAACGGTACTATCGATACCGCCACTCATTGCCACTAAAACTTTGCCCTCCCGGCTCATATAAAAATTTGTGCAAAGATAAACAATGCAGTTGGTCACCGGTTGCCGGCAGGGTATCCACATTTTCGGATTAAGAAATTTTTATGAGCCCGGCGGTATAACCCGTGTCATCGCCCCTTGCGTCGCACATTTCAGCTGTAACGCTATGTGCATCAAGACCCCGCGGATAATGCTTACTACTTTTTTTGCCAATAATTTTAGCATTACGTATAACATATTTTCTATGTTTGTTGTGCGTATCTAAAAAATATCATTCAACCGAACAATCCTTATTTTGTCACTTTAATAAACAAATGTTATGATCAAACTACAAGCAATCGGGCACCTCGGGAAAGACGCAATCGTAAATAATGTAAACGGGAAAAGTGTGATCAATTTCAGCATCGCCCATACCGAAAAATTTAAAGATGCATCAGGGCAAGCCAAAGAAAAAACAACCTGGGTGGAATGTGCTTACTGGACAGACAGAACTGCCATAGCACCTTATCTTAAAAAAGGCCAGCAGGTATATGTAGACGGTACGCCTGAAATACGCACTTACACTAAAAATGATGGAACCAATGGTACATCCTTAGCTCTGCGTGTTTTAACTGTTCAGTTGCTCGGAGGACGTACTGAGAACGGAGATGGGGGAGGTAATAATTATAATGCAGGCAATAATTACGGCAACAATTCAAGTCAGCAGGCCGCGCCGGTAACATCATCAGCAGATCTTTCACAACCGCTAGATGATCTTCCTTTCTAAATCAATAATTAATAAAAAAAAGGCGGCATATTGCCGCCTTTTTTTGTGCTTTATTTATTTACCGACCTGTCGGGATGACTACCCTCGTAAGAAGAGCGATTTATAAGATCATTCTAATATCATCATCTCACATCCAGCGCATTAATCTGTGCTTTATATTTAGAAGGAAGTATTAATGATTTGATAATGCCGTCAAGATGTAACAGCCGAAAGATTTTATATACAGGAAGGATAAAATTAATAAATGATGTTTTCTTAAATCCAAGCAATTCTCTTACCCTTACCGGAACAAGACATTTTTGTGCTTCGGTCAGTAAAAAATATCTTGTGCTCCCCAGGTGTTTTTTGTATTGATTAAACAGGTCTATGGTGTAAGCACTTTTTTCAAGATCATTCATTAAGTGATGATCATAACTTTTTTCCCAGGCTGTATAATTTTTAGGCAATTCCATTATCTGCATCCTGGTACCCATCCTGTAAAAGACATCGAAGACTTCTTCTTTTTCATTGGGGCTTAATTTCCTTTCAAGCAATTCATAAGATGCGACCGAATAATGAATGAGCATATACAGCACATCTCTGTAGGCCCAATCTGGTATAGAAGCTTTCCTGTTGGCTTCCACAACTTTGTGAATGCTGGTTATTTTATCGATAGCATTATTTGCAGCAGTTGTTTCCGAAAAAACGATAGAGCGTGCATAGGCTACAGTTGAAAATAATCTTCCAATAGGATCAGCAGGTAGTTTACCTGTGTAATAAAGCCAGTCAACCGCTTTATTCAATGCAAATTCAGCAGCGGCACCGGCGAAAATAAAGATAACGGTATCTGCTTTTCCCCATATCTCCCGAACAACAGATTTTTCATTTACAAAAGCCGTCATAATTATAGTCTGTTAATTATTGAAACATCGAAGTTCGTGATAAAGAGTTTGCTAATATCACCTGTATAATTCGTGTGAAGTTTTCAATTAATCAATCTCATTAGCAATCGTTGAAACCCACAATAAACTTAGAGCCCTTTTCAGGTTCTGATTCTACTTTTACGTAACCATTTAATTTCTCAGCGGAATTCTTTACAATAAACAACCCGAGCCCTGTTCCTTTTTCGGGCTGAAGCCCTGTTTGAAAAATATTGAAGATCTCCGCCTGGTAATTGCTGTCGATGCCTACTCCGTTATCTTCTATTTCGATAAGACACTGGTTATTTTGTTTAAAAGTTTTTATAGAAATATATTTTCTTTTTTTTGAGCTATCTGAATAGCGGATGGCATTCGAAATAAGATTATTCAGGATCATTTGTAACCTTAACTTGTCACTCCTGATTTCATCCAGGTCCAGTTCAAGTTTTATTTCAATTCCTTTTTGTTCGGCTGTGAATTTACTGGCAGACACAATATCCTCGATAATGGTGCGAAGGCTTAACAGTTCCCGGCTTATTACGGTCCTTTTATCCCTCAAAAAATTCAACATATCAACAAGGAACCTGTCCTGTTTTTCTAAAACATCCTGCATCATGTACAGGTAGCTATCCTTTAACTGCGGATCATTTTCTTTTAAGATCACTTTTAAAAGACCTTTGAGTGATGCTACCGGCGAGCGCAGATCATGCGATACGCTCGAGATAAAAACATCCAGTTCTTTATTTGATGCAATCAATGTTTCGTTTGCCTGGAGCAGGTGATGCTCAGAATAAAACAAGCGCATCAACATTTCCCTTGCAGCGAGAACAAGACTGCCGGTTATAATTAAAATGAAAAATATATTAGTAATGAAAAGATAAAAGTTCACCTTTCTTGCACCGGCACTTAGTAAGCTGGAGAATACTCTTTCTTTAGCTGAAAGTTCTTTTGAAATAATAGTTAACCTATCGGTATATGTTTTTTTTGCAGAAAGAGATAATGTTCCCCTGTCCTGTTTTTCATGGATCTCATTACCGAGGAAGTTAATCTCGTTAATAGCAGGCTCTGCATTTTGCCAGGTAGCAATTGCTTCTTTCATAAACGAGACTTTGCTGAAGTTCCTGAATAGCCAGACCATGTCCGGACTGTCTGCAGCCGCATTTCTTCCACCGACAAAACCGCGATAAATTATTGAATCAGGCTGATGTGAAATAATGGCTTTCCTCGCATCATTATCTGAAACAGGTATGGCGATCTCTCTTTTAAATTGTGTCCAGTAAACTTCATCGCCCGCTTCCAGGTAGTTGTAGAGATATAGTACAGCATCTTTCTGAGCCTTTGAATATTCTGATTCGCCATTTATATAAGCACGGGCGCCAGACATAATTTTAAAGCTGTAATAATTAACAAAACCTAATAAGAAAGAAGAAATCACCAATAACAGAACAAGTATCCAGGCATATTTTTTTACAAAATAGGTTTTTGCGTGATCGTTCCTGGTTGTTGTGGTCATGGTTAGTGATAGTAGAGACTTTAAGGTAGAAATAAATATACCAAATTGTCAGGCCTATTATTTACTGCTTCCTGCTGGCCCGGTGTTCGCTTAATGCGAATCAGCATTAGTTTATACTAATAAGGCACCATTTTTGCCTTTTTCTCTTTTCAATTTAACCTCATGAAGAACTTACGAAAATTACTCCTCCAGATCGCGGTGTTGAATGTAGCAAGCGAAACAGGGCGCAAAATATTTACACAGCAACTTACAAGAGTAATGGATGTGCTGGTGATTTGTTCAGTTCTTTACAACCGTTCTTCTGTAATGAAGGAAGTAGACAGGCTGAAAGATTTTAGCCGCACAATAGAAAAGAAAAGCACCCGGCATTTTTTACAATTGCAGGATGAGGTTCTTATAACACTTCAATCTTTTTTGGTTAACAGAACCGTATTGAATTAATAAGCAGATTATCGTAAGCGGAGTGTCTGCGAGAGGAGTATTTAAATCGTTACCGCAAAGTTTTAAATAAGAGAGTTAAAACTATATTCCTATAAGCCTATACCTTATTTAAGTTGATGAAGCCCTTATTTACGGAAGCTCCATCATTTTAAACTTAAATAGTTTTACATTTTTCCGTACATAATATTAATCCGTCCGCATTTTTAAATTGATAGTTAACTGTCATCGATCTTACTGGATGATAGTTACCCTATGATAATTAAGTATGAGTGTATTCCCATCATTATGGATTACTACAGGCATTCTAAAAATTATTAGTTCATCGCAATTAATAACCGGAAATGTTTAGATCCCGGCTACCGTTAATTGTCACATTTATTTTTTGCCAGACTTATCTATTGGCTCAAAATGCCAAAAGCAGTGAACATAATTTGCTCACCAGTGGTAATGCTCAATACGAACAACAGGGTAACCAGAAAGCGATATACAAGGAAGATGCCCGTTCCTGGCAAATAAAATATCTTGCTATCAATACAGCTTATAATGAATATGGTCCGCAGCCACGTGGCCAGGGGTTAGTATTTATTTCAGACCGTCCTTCAGGTAAAGAAAGACGCCAGGCAGGGGTTGTATTGCCATTCTCTGTTTTTTATAATGCTCCGGACATTGCCACGCTGAAAGAAGGAGAACCCATTATTAAAGAAAAAGACAAAACAAAGAAATTAAAAAAAGACGCTTCCTTTTTAAATCAGCAAACCAGCCTTGATAATGACAAGCTTGCACCACTTATTTCTGTCCGAACAAAAGAGCTGGTTAAAGACAGTAATTCTGTTTTATTCAACGTTCATGAAACCACAGGATTTAACCTGGGGCCAATGAGTTTTTCTCCTGATGGTACAACACTATTCTATACTAGAAATAAAAAGCAAAAACATAACAACGTTTTCGGCTTAGAGATCGTAGAAGCAAAAATGGAAAACAACGAGTGGAAGGTGATGCATACGTGGCCAGATGCATCGAACGCTTCCTCATTTTTTCACCCGGCCATAACAGCAGATGGTAAAAGATTATTTTTTTCCAGCAATATGCCAGGTGGTATGGGGGGAATTGATATTTATTATTCAGATCTTACTGAAAAAGGATGGTCATCACCAGTTAACTGTGGTATAATAAATACTGCCGGCAATGAAGAGTTTCCATATAGTCGGGGTGATACACTTTATTTTAGTTCCGACAGGCCGGGCGGATTAGGCGGCCTTGATATTTACCGGGCTGTGAAAACTGATACCTGCTGGCTTAAGCCTGGCAACCTGGGAAACCCGGTTAACTCATCGTTCGATGATTTCGGGATATCATGGGACTATAATAATGACGCAGGTTATTTTAGCAGTAACCGTTTTGGTTCAGATGATATTTTTTCATTCACGCACAAACTACAGTTGGTGGAGGACCCTGGAAAACAAAATACGGTTCTTACTCAACAAACCGCAGGTATAAATGCAGATCCCGGAAGAGGGAAGGAACAAATTAATAGTGTTGTGCCTGTAAAAGACAGTCAGGGAAACTATAAATCCCATCCTTAAATTCAGTGTGCCTGGAAAGTTTAAGCTGAGCGACTTTTATCTTTTACTTCCCCAGTCCGCACTTGCAAGCACAACTGAAGTTTCTATCTGCCGGTCGGGTATGGTCCAGTATTTACGCAGTAAATTATTTTTCTCTTCGGCTGGCAACAATCTAAACTGATGCTTCTGATAAAAATCAATGGCCCAATTTGCGTCTGCCCATGTTCCTATTAAAAGGGGCGTGGTAGCTATTGAAGATAAATGTTGAAGCAGCCTGCTTCCGATTCCTTTGTTTCTTTGTGTTGTACGTACATAGGCATGACGGATCAGTGTAACATCTCCTTTTAATTGAATTCCCATTACACCTGTTATTTTCTCCTGTTCTAGATATTTCCAGAATTCAACACCTTCATCCATTTGTCTTTTTAATTCTTCTTCACTCATATATGGCTCGTGCCACCTGTCTGCAGGAATAATTCCCCTGTATGCCGATGCTGCGTCATTAATGATCTCGTGGATATCGTTGAAATCTCCAGGTTCGCATTTACATATCATACTAAATGTTTTGTATTAAGATAGTTTGCGTCAATGAAGAATTTTTAGTAGATCCAATCTATTTGCGCTCTGTAAAGAATACTTCAATATAAAAAAATCCCGTACAAAAATGTAACGAGATTTTCAAAATGCTTCACGAATATTTCATACGTGGCGGAGTATTAATTATCTAAACAGCGTCTGATAATGAAGTGAATGTAAAGTCCCTGATCTTCATTGGCGGAACCAAATAACTGCGATAAGATTCAACACTGATACTTCTTTCCGGTTTGCCTAATGCTTCGATATTATTCAGCATGATAACAGGACTCTCGTTAAAACGCATGTTCTTGATTGGGAATTTTATTTGACCGTTCTCAATATAAAAAGTTCCGTCTCTTGTTAAGCCCGTTAGCAATAATGTTTGCGGATCAACCATCCGGATATACCACAATCTTGAAACAAGAATGCCGCGTTCAGTTGTCCTGATCATTTCTTCCAGTGAAGTGTTGCCACCTTCCATAATAATATTTGGCGGACCTGCAACGGGCTCCACACCTTTTTTCTGGGCCCAGAACCTGGAATAACTAAGATTTTTTATAACACCTTTTTCTATCCAGTTCGTTTTTTCAAGATGCTGCGCATCTCTCGTCCAGGTATTACCCGGCAGGTCAGCATTAAAGGGATCAGAATAAATGGTTACTTTTTCATCCATTAATTTTTCTCCTAAACGATTGCCACCACCGGGTTTGCTTAGAAAGCTGCGTCCCTCATCTGCACTTCTCGCATCGAAGCGGAACATATTTTCCAGCATATAAACGCCTGCAACAGGTTCCAGAATAACAGTATATTTTCCTGGCTCTATCGCTCTTGCGTCAACAGAACCATTTGCTTTTGTTGCAGCAATTTTAGTAGCGGATAAAGTATCCAGTTTTCGAACATCATTAAATCCTCTTGCTGCGTAACCTGAACCGGTTCCTTCCGCATTTCGTGCGGTAACGCTAAAGATCACGTCTGTGCTTTTTGTATAACCAAACAAACCTTTAGAGTTAAGGTAAGAACCGAATCCTGCAGTGTTTTCAATATAGCCTGCTGCTTCAAGTTTAGCGGCTTTAGTAACTCCGAGACTTTTTCCTACAAAGTCGGCACGCTGATCTGAAGTCATTGCTGCTGTAGCAGGAATGAAACCCGGAGATTCTTTGAAAGGAGTTGCAGGAGGCCCCATCAAAGGCAGGTATTCCGGATTCTCGGGTGAAAGCTGTGCAAGTTCTTCGCTTCTCTTAACTACTTTCTCAAGCGAAGCATCATCAAATTCATTGATGGTGGCTGTGCCCGATCTTTTTCCAAAATAAGAAGTAACAGAAAGACCGAGTGTGCTGATATCACCTGCAGTAGAGACGGCGTTTCTTGCATAACGGATGTTGCCGCTTTCAGAACCGTTAAGTCCCACCTCGCATTCATCAGCTTTAGAATATTTGAGCACTTTTTCTAAAAGCGCTTTTGCATCTTCCCTGGTAAGTATGGCCATAATGTTTTATCCGATTTTTCTTGCTGTGTTAATAACATTGATTCCTTTAAACTGAGTGGTAGAACATCCATGAGATACAGCATTTAACTGCGTAGGTTGTCCCTTTCCATCACTGAATGCGCCGCCTAAGCGATAGTCCCTCGAATCTGCGATAGCATTGCACGAGTTCCAGAATTCCTGGTTATTGGCCTGGTACGCTACATCCTTCATCATACCAACGATCTGGCCGTTCTTAATTTCGTAAAATGTTTGTCCGCCAAACTGGAAATTATAACGCTGCTGATCGATAGAGAAAGAACCGTTACCCATAATATAAATTCCTTTCTCAATATTTTTGATCATATCGTCCACACTTAATTTGTCTTTGCCCGGTCGCAGTGAAACATTTGGCATCCGCTGAAACTGAACATCAGCCCAGCTCTGCGCATAACAGCAACCTTGCGATTCTTTCAATCCAATAATATGTGCCTGGTCGCGGATGGCCTGGTAGTTTACAAGAACACCGTCTTTGATCAGGTCCCATTCTTTTGCAGGAACACCTTCATCATCATATCCTATACTTCCCAAGGAACCGTACTGGTGCCTGTCTGCAACAACATTTACGTGCTTACTTCCAAAGTGGAAATTGCCTGATTTCCATTTGTCCAGCGTGAGGAAACTGGTGCCTGCATAATTCGCTTCATAACCCAGTACACGATCCAGTTCTGTTGGGTGAGCGACAGATTCATGAATCGTGAGCCATAGGTGAGAAGGGTCAAGAAGCAAGTCATATTTTCCCGGCTCAACTGATTTAGCTTTTAATTTCTGATCAACATCAGCAGCTGCATTTTTAATGTCTTCCAGCATATCATAACGATTTTTATAACGCGTTACGATACCATTTACTTTTTCTGCAGCACTTGGAATAAGATATTCATAACCCATTCCTACAGGTGAACTGAAAGAACTGCGGGTCTCGAATTTACCTGAAGACCGGTCTATTTTTGTAACACCGAAGGATGGATTAAGGCGATGAATATCCTGGTCGATATAAGATCCGTCTGTAGACGCAAAATATTTTTGTTCATTTACCGCGAAGATCACAGAGTTAACAAAGTTGGCACCGGCTTGCATGGCAATGTCATTCACTTTTAATAAGAGGTCTACTTTGTCTTTTACCGGAACAGCGAAGGCGTTTTGTTCTATTGGTGTTTTCCAGCTTACCTCTCCAAAACCTTTTTGCGGTGCAAGACGCACAGGCTCGGTTAGTAATTTAGCATTGGCTTTTGCAACTGCAACGGCTCTTTCTGCCGTTCTCACCATTTCTTCTTTCGTTACATTATTCGATGCTGCAAATCCCCAGGCGCCATTAGCTATTACACGAATGCCCACACCAAATGATTCTGCGTTGGCCACACCCTGGACTTGTTTTTCACGGGTCGCAACAAACTGGTTAAGATAACGGCCGATGCGAACATCTGCATAAGAAGCGCCTTTAGATTTAGCAGTGTTTAATGCAACATCAGCAAGTTGTTTTTTCATGCCGACATCCATTCTTTCCTGCAGTGCTACTAACGGATCGATGGGGTTTCCTGCGAGGGCCCACTTAGGTATCATAGCTGCACCTACGCCCAGCGCCGAAAGCTGTAGAAAGTCTTTTCTTTTCAATGGAGGTTTCTTTAGTGATGAGCAATCTATGTATTTTTTGATTGAATCAAAAACCGCTACTCATATTTTTTTTCGAACCATAAGAAGGCTGAGGAAAAGAGGAAAAGCAGGAAGAATATAACAGGTGGAATCATCACGCTGATTATCCTGTTTTCTATTTGTGATTCATTTTGGCGACGCTGTTGAGCAATGAATTTCATCGTATTATTCGTTTTCTCAGCGGCTCTCGCGGCTATCCATTCATCATTACTGTAAATATGTATCCAGCTGGCGGCGCCGTTATTTCCGAAAACTGGCTGCCATCCTGGTTTTACCGGCCAGTAATTTCCTTGCCATTTTAACGGCAGGTAAATATTTTGTGATAAGGCTAGCGGTGAAGAGCCAATAGTTACTCGCGGAAGTGTATTATTATTGGTTTGATAATTTACACCCAGCGCTTGATCTTGTACGGGAAACCGGGAAGAGAATGACCATGATTCAGTGGCTGGCAAATTCTTTATTGAAGCATTTATGAGGGATGACCAATAATAATCATAATGGTCGCGGCTCGAAGCAAGCATCCAGTTGTAGCTGTTGGTTAAACCTGTAATGGTAAGTTTCCCTTTTCCAAACAAGGCAGTAACTGCGATATTATTTTGCTGTTTACCGGTAACCAAAGGAACAATGTCGTCAGCCCCACGAAAGGAAATATATCGCTCTGTTTCTATTACCGCCGCTGTGCTATCTGGAAATAATATGGACAATGGTTTTAGCGTACTGTCTCCCGATTGTAATGGTTTAAATATCGCAGTGATTGCCGGCGACCTGATCAAAGTGTCTGATTGAACGATCATCCCTTTCCCTTCTCTTATAAAAGAAAATATATTTTGTTGTTCATTATTATTAAGAGAATTAAATGCGCTGGCATCGGTTATTACCATATCATAAGCACTAAGAAGGTCAGGAGAGATATGCTGCAAAGAACCACTGCCGCCATTTAAAAATTGTTGATCGTATTTATTTTTACTGATACCGGTTCTTACTGCTACAATATGACCTTTATCTGCGAGCCAGTTTTTAAGAAATTTATTTTCGAAGCCGGGATAACCCCCAAGCATTAATATTTTCAAATGTTTGGAAGCAGTTACTTCAACAGGAAATTTTTCTTTTTGAATGATATCATTACCTGATAAAATAATCATTGTATAAACCGCTTTCCCTCTATGTGCTGGTGTGGCCGATAAATTAAAAGTTGTTTTAGTATTTGCCGGAATAAAAATGGAATCAAGCGAATTATCAAATGCTGATAAAATAATTTTTATTTTTTTGGATGAAGTATTATTATAGCTGCCCTGTACTTGTAATTTTTCTCCCTGCTGTAAATTCCCATTTGTACTGAATGATTGAATGCCTCCCGGTAATGGCGAAGAATGAAAAATAACAGGGACACCTCTTAATAATTGTAATTCATCGTCATTCAATCCAAACCCGAATAAATGAACTGCAGTAAACTCTTTTTTATTTATAGCTGATAATAACTTCGCAGAATTGCCAGGTTTGAATGAAGTATTTATGTTGTTATTAAAACTAAATATTGGCAAACCACTACCGCCATGTTTTCTAAAACTGTTCACGCTATCATTATTAAATCCTTCTGAAATAACAATAGCCTCGTGTAATAAGACTCCTGCTTTTTTATTTATGTGAATAGGGATAATGATACATACAAAACTTATAATCATTATAAGGCTTGCAATGATCCGCCACAGAAGCCTTGACCGATTCTTTCTTGTTATTTCCTTCCATACAAGAAAAGCTGATAGCAGTCCGCATAAAATAATTACAAGATAATTCCAGCTTATCATGGCCGCTTATTTTTTTGAAGGTTCAAAAAATAACGGCCGGACAAAATTGACGGATCAAAATTATTTTGCTGTGCAGGTTGTTGAGAAGGGGATAATAATATTCTTTGAAGCGCCTGCTGTACAATAGCAATATCATTCTGTGAATAATTTCCTGTTGTGCTGTTCAATATTTTCCTCAACGACTGTAAAGCATTCACATAAAGTAATGGTAGCCCTGTAGCTTTAATAGCCAGTTGTTCAGAAGCCTGCCTTAATTCAGTAAGGTCTGTAATACGTTGCATTTTTAAATCTTCAAGAATACTGATAGCTTTTCTTAATAAGAGGTTGTTATCTTTTTTCTCCGCGTCAGTTAAGACAGAAGCGGGTGAAATAATTTTACTTAAATCGCCTGTTAATCTTTTTTCTGGTTTTAGCGGCGTAGTCTGGTAACCTGTTTTT
>JAQBNK010000099.1 GCA_028288595.1 Chitinophagaceae bacterium | reverse complement strand
CAAATCCACCTGATTCTCTTGCAGCGTCTTTTAAAGTCAACCCGTTGCGATATACGATTTGCTTTGGCAAGTTTACTGCACCAAAAGTTTGTATCGTCTGCAGGGCTTTAGGAATTTTTAATACATCTCCTTCTTCCATCACGAGATCATAAAACGATCCCGGATTTTTTATTGCTGCCTCTAATTTAATTCCTACCGGTTTTTGCTGGGAATAAAGACTTGAATCCCCAGCATTAATAACAGACTTTCCACTTTGATTATTAATCAGGTTAGCCTTAGAATTCAATAACGCATTATCAGCCCGCGAGCGGCCTGCATATGTATTACGCATAAGCACTGCGCCTACAGGAAAGGCTGTTAACTTAAGTCCTCCCGCACGGTTCACGATATCAGATAATTTCTCCATCGTGCCTGACAAAGTATAGCTACCTGGATATAACACTTCGCCTTCAACAGCCACACTGATCTGCTGCCTGTAAGAAGGTGTCTTACGAACCGATACGATATCAAAAGGTGTTAACCTGTAACCGGGACCATTTATGGTATCAGAAGCAGGAGCATGCATATCCACTTCCTTTATGATAGCATATACTGCGGTATCCCTGCCTGAAATATTCTGTCTTAATATCCGTGAAATTTCGATCTTTTGAAGCGAGGCATCGTCCCTGTAGCCTTTTGCCAGTAAGATTAAATCACCTACACTCATATTGTCAAAATAATCATATTGCCCCGGCCTGTTTACTTCACCATTAATTGTAACGGTGTATTTTTCTCTTAATTCATTCAGCCGATATATGTAAATAGAATCCTCCCGTTCAAGCGGTATATTAAATGTTCCCCGCAGAACATCATTAATATTAAAATTGATGAACCTGGGTGTGTAATCCGCGTTATACCTGCGAATAATAGCCCGATCATAATACGCTTCTTCCTTTGGCTTCGTTACCAGAAGCACATCTTTAAGCGTAGGCATTTCATTCAACCCATATGCTCCCGGATAATACACAGCTCCATTTACGGTTACCCTGCTTGCAAAAACATCTGCCAGTGTATCGACAGTTAAAGTATCTCCCGACATAAATTTAAAAACCGGAAGCTGGCTCGTCTTAACTGTTAATATCTCTTTATTATTTGATCCAAACCGTGTTACTCTAACCATTTCCTTATAGCCAATATCTGAAAATCCGCCGGCATAGTTGATAATATCTGCAGCGGTTTCTCCATTCTTAACATCGAAAATTCCAGGTTTTTTTAAAGCTCCTTTCAGTGCAACCCTAGTTTGAAAGGGACTTATTTTTATTACATCCTCATCCTGTAATAAAAGATTGTTACTCAGATCCCCCTTTAATATAAAATCATAGAGATCAAAATTTACCATTGTCTTTCCTCCTCTTACCAATTGAATATTCCTGAAAGAGCCAATCCTGCTTGGCCCACCAGAGGCATACAGCGCATTCATTAATGTGGAAAGGGAAGAAAGTGTATAACTACCGGGGCGTTGTACTTCCCCCAGTAAAGTCACGCGAATGCTCCTGATCTGTCCAACCGCAACATTCACAAATGTATTTCCTCTTGTAATTCCTGGATATATTTTTCTTAGAACAGACCTAATCTTTTGTTGTGCCTCTTCAATCGTCAGCCCCTGTACATAGATGGGTCCGAAATTGGGGAAACGAATTGCTCCTTCTGTATTAACCTTTAATTTTTTCGTGGTTTCTGAAATGCCATAGATATCAATTACCAATTCATCATTTACTCCAATAACATAATTCCTGGGTGTAGCGATATTAATATTAGGTTCGAAACTCAAATAGTCATTGTCAAATATCTCTTGTCCAAAAACATGCAGCACACCTGCAGAATCAATTCCGTTCACATAGGGTAATTTTATTCTAACTGGTCTCCGCGGTGTATAAGTGTCTTTAGTTCCTGTTTTGCTTTCCTGAGTTCCTAAAAGAGAGGGGTCTAAAGTGGCCACTCTTTTTTTAAGTAATTGTATTTGATCCTCGCTAAGGCCTTTTTCCCTGGCCTTTTGTTCAAGCTCTACTTCTGAAAGACCCGAAAATTGCAGTTGGGCTAATAATTGAACCAATTGCTGATCTGACAGGTTGTCAATGTTAACTGGTAACTGTGAGGAAACGGTAGTTGAAATGAAAAGAACAAAACATACAAACAATAACTTCATAATCTTCTTCATAGTCTCTTCCATAAGCTCGCTAAGATAGTAACTCTGGATGAAAATTATGAAGGACAGCCTGTAAGCGGGGTTCAAAAGTATTTGTAAATACCTTTTATTTGCTCTTCATTTCTAAAAGTTATGGCGTCATTAAAAAAACTGGTATACAGGCATATTTATTACCCGATCGAGAATATCGTTTTGAAAGGTTTTCAAAAAATCGCACCTGAAAAAGAATTTGTACCCCCAAACAAGGAGCTGATAGAATGTTTCAATTTACCTCCCGATATCCTGGAAAGAACCTTCATTACTTCTTTTTGTAATCCAAATGTTCCGCCTTCCGTGCCTTTGTACCAGAAAAAAGTTTTTGACCTGTTTGACTTGCCACTTGTCCAGGAGATTTCTGGCAAGCGTCACCCGGAATTCATGGAGGAATTATTAAGGTCAACCGATAAGGAGTTCGTCCTATTCTTTGACATAGATGCTGTCCCCCTTAGAAAAGAAGCTGTCTTCCTGCTGTTGTCCGATCTTGTAAACGGATTTGCCATGAGCGGGGCACTGCAAACTGCCAGTCATTTGAACAACGGAAAAAATAATTACGTGGGTCCTTTTTTTATGGGTGTTCAAACAGCATTTTATAAAAGCATAGGCAGTCCTTCTTTAAGAGAAAATGCAGATTGTGATGTGGCTACGATACTAACCCAGCTGGCTGTTGAGAAAAAAATTCCTTACCAATACTGGGTGCCAACGGAGATCGAAATAAAAAAATGGCTGCTGTACAGGGTGGGATACTTTGGAGTAGGATGTGTTTACAATGGCCTCGTCTACCATTCTTTCGAGATCAGAAATGGAAATCATTACCGGTTCGTGAATAAATGCAAAAGCATTTTAAAAAAATTTGATAAAGACCTTCAACCTTTATTATCGCCTAAGAAAAGATTGAAATTTTTAAAATAGAAACTTAGAATTTAAGCCCCCTGAAAAATTGACCGATTCCTCTACCAGAAGTTGACGGATGCTTAGGATGAGAAGGATGTTCTTTCCTTTGATGCGAGAAATTGCTATGTTTGAATGATAACCTGGGTATTTTATAAAGAACAGAAAGGGTGAGTTGAACATTTTTCTTGTCCGATAAAGCAGACCGACCCCCGAAACCACCGTCGAGTTTTTCCCACCCATAATTTAAAGCGCTTACATATTTTACCGCGCCCGCAAACAAGAAATTATTATAGTCCCACTGGCCTTGTAATGTAACAGACAGATCAATGTAATACTTGAAATTAGGCCCGACATTAGGCGGTTTATAGTAATAATGAAAATAATAGAAATCGTTATTATGGATAATTCTTTCCAGTTGTATCCCGATTTTTTTTAGCTGATTGACCCAGCCAAGGTTCAGGGTCTGGCTATTACTACCGGGCCCAATTGCCGCACCTAGTACCTGTCCATCATTCGTATACCCCTGCCTGATATAAGCGTGCGTATACCAGCTATTTGTTTTAGAAGTGGTTCTGGAGAAATTATTATCAATGAACAATTCAGCATCCGGTAACTGGAGATGAGCTACCTCGGCACTGAATTCTATAAACTGGTTTCCCCGGTTCAGCGCAAAGAGTTTTCTTAATCCTCCCACATAGCCTGTTGGAATGATATCCTGAAATATGTTGACTGGATTAGCGGGCCTGTCTGCCCTTCCGTATTCAAAATAAAACTCTGCATGGTCTTCCGGCATCGCATACCTGAAAAACATCGACCCCAGCCTTGCTTTTTTGGGAGTATTATTATTAAAGAATGGCAGCGGTAAAACATCTTTCAATCCACTCATGTCATGACCGTAGAGATAAGATATTCTCGTAAATCCTACATACAGGTTGGGTATCCATCTGGGCTGCCAGGTGATGACAAGACCGGTGATAAACCTGGTATCATTTATTTTGGGAAAATATCCCGAGCTGCTGCCTTTGATAGTATTTTCATAAGGTGTTATACCTGAAGAATCCAGTTGCCCTGCAATATATTGTCCTTCAAAACTGCCGATCCTAGTTTTAAGGGGACGGCTGGTATTGAAAGTAAAATGAAGAAAGCCGGGAGCATTATTGGTCATGGTTAAAGCGTTCCTTAGCCCGGGGCCCCACCAGATATTTTCTGTCGAAAGGCCAAAAGATAATTTCCCGGGATTGAACCTGATAGCTGACTGGCCAGGGAACCATTTGTTTATTTTATCCGGACCAAAGCGGCTGGGCTGGTCTATTTTATTGATCACGTACTCATAATAATGCCCCCAGTAATTAGGCGGATCAAAACCTTGAGCGAGCCCATCCGGCTTAGTATTCGCAGCGGTTACCCACTCCGGCTGAAGATCAATGGAAAATTTCCAAAAGCGGGCTTTCAATCCCAATGATATTCTTTGCTGGAAACCTGCGGCAGGATAAAGGCTCTCGTCATTATCGCCATAAGCAAGTTTGCTATTGTCCTGAATTGTAAGATTCACCTCCGAAAAATGAATATAGTTTTTAGGACCAGTTGAGTCTTCAAAATTGACCGGCCTTATACAAAATGAATTGGGTGCAGGAAAAGACCCGGTTAAGCTTAGTCTCCGGTTAGCATCCGATAAGCCAGTCCTTTGTAACAATCCCAATTGTGCCATTCCATTCCATGAAATTAAAACAAGGCTTATTGAAAGCAGTTTCCTCACCATGCGTATTCCAGTTTTAAGAGCCAGTAAAAATTAAACCGGTTAACACCTTGTTGCCATGCGTAGTTTTTAGACCGTACAAACTGCATATCACTTTTTAAAAGAAGTTTATCAAATCTCCATTGTGCAGGTATACCAAAGGCAATGTCCGTCCATTTGGTTTTGCGGGTTAATACAGGGAGAGAATTATCACCTCCCCGCGGATCTTGTTGTATCCTTTGGAATTGAAAACCTAATTTCTTGTCATCTTTTCGCCAACTCACATCGAATGTCTGAACATTGTTACCCATACCACTGCCTGCACCCAAAACCTGGTTTAAATGAGTATAGCCTTGTGTTATCTGACTATGTTCATACCAGTTTCCAGCTTCACGTACAAGGTAATCGGGAGTTTGTGCCATTTGGGTTAATTCTGCATTAAATTCAAGCCAGCCTTTACCACAGGCTAATAATTTCTTAAAGCCGGTAATAAACGCAGCAGAATGCTCAGGATCTAATAAAAAATCACGACTGTTATAAGAATGGTCATTCAAGCCAAATTCAAAATAAAATTCAGCATGAGTTTTTTGAAAAAGCCACCGGGTAAAAAAACTAAGCTGCTGATCGCGACCTTTTACATCTTCATTACTTGTATTTTTTTTAAACAAGTTCGTAAATACGGGTAAATATTTGTTTATAAAGCCGGTTTCTTTATTAATATCCAGGCTATATAACTGGAAAGCCCTCGTAAAACCAACAAACAATCCTTCGAGCCATTTAGGTTGATAAGTAAATGCAATGCCATTAACATAACGCCAATCTTTGCTTGCAGTACCAGGTTTTAAATGAAAATTTTCAAAGGGCCGGCTACTGTCCTGTAATAGCTTCCCTCCTATTAACTCGAATTCGAAACTTCCTATTGGAGTTGATAACGGTTTTATTGAATTGAAAGTAAGATGTGAAAATCCTGGTGCGTTATTACTCATTAATAAGGCACTGTATTGCCCTGGCCCCCACCAAAGATTCTCTGTTGATACGCCTAATGACAGGCTCCATTGATTTAACCGGATGGCTGACTGGCCTGTAAATAATTTATGGTAAGGCTTATTAATGCCAATGCCATATAAAGAATTGTGCTCGTACGCTGCATCCTGGCTAAAAACAAATTCCGGTTGTAATTGAGCAGATAAAGGGCCGGCTTCTGCGTACAGGCCCGTACTTATTAAACCCTGGGAACCACTCGCAGCAATCATTCCCCGATCATTCCATCCATAAGGGTGATGGCTGTTGAGTTTATTCCATATGGCAAGAGGTAATAATTTAAACCCTAGCTCTTTGTTATTGCTGATATTTTCACTAGTATCACTATTGAACACTGGTTTTACTGTAAGAGAAATATTTTTTGATATGCCGCCTTTCAATTGCATAAACCTGAAGTTATCATCCTGTATAGAACCAACAGCAACTGATTGCGAAAATCCACAGAGATATAAAAATATAAAAGCAATACATAGTATTGCTTTTAAGATTGCAAATTTATTCATGCTGGTGTCTCTCACTTTAATTGCTGTAAATATAAGCCATACCCGCTTTTATTATATGCCTTGGAAAGTTCCAGTAATTGTTCATAGTTTATAAATCCTTTCCGGTAGGCGACTTCTTCTATACAACCAATTTTAAATCCCTGTCTTTTTTCTATTACCCTTACAAATTCCGCTGCGTCGTGCAAAGAATCGAAAGTACCTGTATCGAGCCATGCGTAGCCACGATCCATTACTCCTACTTTCAACTTATTCCTTTTTAAATATTCCCTGTTTACATCCGTGATTTCGTACTCATCTCGTGAGGAAAGCTGAATATTTTCAGCAATCTCGACTACGTTATTGTCATAAAAATAAAGCCCTGGAACGGCATAATTTGACTTCGGATTTTCAGGCTTTTCTTCAATGGATAGTGCATTAAAATTTTCATCAAATTCTACAACGCCATATCTCTCCGGGTCACTCACACCATAAGCAAATATTGCTGCTCCATTAACATTATTAAAAGACATCAGCAACTCTGTGAGACCAGAGCCGTAAAAAATATTATCGCCCAATATGAGCGCTACTTTATCGGTCCCGATGAATTCTTTTCCGATCACAAATGCCTGCGCGAGGCCATTTGGTTTTCCCTGCACTGCAAAAGAAAATGAGCATCCAAGGTTCGCGCCGCTACCTAATAATTTTTTAAACTGGTCTGTATCTTCAGGAGTAGTGATGATTAATATATCTTGAATCCCAGCCAGCATGAGTACCGATAGGGGATAATAGATCATTGGCTTATCATATACTGGCATGAGTTGTTTACTGATTCCTTTTGTTATCGGATACAGTCGTGTACCTGAGCCGCCTGCCAGAATAATTCCCTTCATTTGATTTGATTGAGGTAAAACCTTAAGGACGGCAAATTCCTATCTTTTTCTGAAACGATAATTTCTTCTTTTTTTATTCTCCAATCAATATTGAGATCAATGTCATCATAGATGATCCCTTTTTCAGATTCCTTTTTATAAAAGTTATCGCATTTATAAAAAAAAATGCAACTCTCACTTAGGACAATGAAACCATGTGCAAAACCTTTAGGAATAAAAAATTGTGTCCGGGAACTTTGAGTCAAACGAGTTGAGAAATGTTTACCAAATGTTGGGCTATCCTTTCTTAAATCCACTGCAACATCCAGCGCCTCACCGTGCAATACCCGCACCAGTTTGGATTGTGCATATTCATCTTCCTGGAAGTGCAAGCCTCGTAAAACTCCATAGGATGATTTGGATTGGTTATCCTGCACAAATGAAACATCTATACCAGTTTCACGGAAGAATCTTCGCTGGTTAAAGCTCTCAAAAAAATACCCGCGTTCATCCTCGTACACAGTATCATGGATAATAAAACAATCTTGCAATGGTTTTTCTTCAATTCTCATATCCACAATTGTTAAGATCTACTTATTGCTTCTTATATACTCCTTATAAACTCCGCTTGTTACATCCTCAAGCCATTGAGAATTATCCAGGTACCAGTCAATTGTTTGACTCAAGCCTTCTTCAAGAGAAACTGACGGCTTCCATCCAAGTTCTTTGTTGATCTTACTGGCATCAATTGCATACCTGAGATCATGGCCCGGGCGGTCTTTTACATAGCTAATTAATGCTTCACTGGTCCCGGAATTATTTCCCAGTTTTTCATCCATCTGCTTACACAAAAGCTTTACCAAATCAATATTTTTCCATTCATTAAAACCACCAATGTTATAGGTTTCATGATTCTTTCCATGATGAAATACCCTATCGATCGCAATCGCGTGATCGATCACAAACAACCAATCCCTCGTATTATCTCCTTTGCCATATACGGGCAGAGGCTTTTTATTTACAATATTATGAATGAACAATGGGATCAATTTCTCAGGGAATTGATTAGGACCATAATTATTAGAGCAGTTGGTAATTACATAAGGCAAGCCATAGGTTTCACCATAAGCCCTAACAAAATGATCTGATGAAGCCTTACTTGCTGAATAGGGCGAGTTAGGTGAATAACGAGTTTCTTCAGTAAAAAAACCAGTATTCCCTAATGTGCCATATACTTCATCTGTAGATACATGATAAAACCGGTGCGCATCTTTCTTCCAATAGGCTTTAGCTGCATTTAAAAGATTCACGGTTCCTGCAATGTTAGTATAAACAAAATCAATCGGTGACAAGATTGACCGGTCTACATGAGATTCCGCGGCCAAATGGATTACATCAGTAATTGCATATTTTTCGAATACAGAATTGATTTGTGTTGCATCAAGAATATTAATCTTCTCGAAATAATAGTTAGCTGCTTTTTCAATATCCTTTAAATTCTCAAGGTTACCTGCATAAGTAAGTGCATCGAGGTTTATAATAGTATACTCAGGATATTGTTTAACAAACTTTCTGACTACATGCGATCCTATAAAGCCCGCTCCTCCTGTTATTAATATTTTCTTTTTCATACTTTATTGGCTGTGATGCCTTCGCGTCCCTGTAGTTTAATATTCAGTTCCCATAAAAGTCTATAACTTATTTGGTGGCATTCAAAATCGCAATCACTACACCTGCCAGAGAGGCCAATCCTGAAGCAATACCAATCACTTCACCGGTAGACAGCCCTTTCTTTTCAGGCATTTTGGGAACAAATACTTCATCACCAGGCTCCACTCGTGGGTATTTTCTGAAGAAAAGAAAGTGCCTTGTACGTTTTCCGTTTCCATTGGCTGCAATGAGATATGCTTTCTTCCTTGCTGCTTTGTCAGAAAAGCCACCCGCCCTATTTATATAAAACAATAATTTTTCTCCCGGCATAAAAGATAATTGCGTTGGAAATAACACCTCTCCACGCACTTTTACCACAGCGTCTCTCTTAGGGACAGTAATGATATCTCCATCTTCTAATATAACATCACTGGGTGTATGTGGTCTTTCTAAAACGGTATTTAAATTCATACCGATAAGGTCAGACATTTTATTAATATCGCCTTCGTAAGCGGTGGTATCAAAACCAAGTTTTTTTAATGTGTTTGCCTTAAAGCTGGTATCGGTATTTAGTTTATTAATGCGTTTAAGAGAAGCAGCCCGGGCATCAGACAAATCTGTCAATCCTCCTGCCCTCATGATAACATCACTTACTCTTTCATTTTTCTGTGTAAGTACATATTTACCTGTGTATTTAACTTCTCCAAGAATGGTCACACTTCGTTGCACGAAATAGCTGGGATTGTTCCTGACTACTACAATATCGAATGGCTGTAATACAAAGGAGTTTCCGGAGATATTTAGGTCTTTTTCCGTATCAATATTAAATACATTAGCTATTTGCAAACTGGAAGTATCAGAATTATTATTGATTCTCCTGCCAACTTCAATTCGTTTCCCTGTGGCAGCTTCAGTGAATCCTCCAGCCTGAAGTATTGCATCTTTAGCAGTCATTCCTGTCTTAAAAAGATACGGACCTGGGCTCCTAACTTCTCCCTCAACAGTTATATTCAAGTCACCCCTTAATTCAAATACCGATGGAATAGTCACTATATCTTCTCTTTGTAGGGGGATATCAGCGCTTCTGCGGCTTAACAAGTCAACGACATTAAAAGCAATTAACTGCCTTGTCTGATCTTCAAGTAACCTGCTAATTGTAGCTCTTGATGTAAAGGCATCTTCTTTGATCCCATCAGCCCTTTCAATTAATTGCTTAACTGTAATTCCCGGCGTGAGATCATAAAACCCTGGCCTGGCTACCGCCCCGTTTAATATGATACGGTTAGTAAAGCGATTCAAAATTTTTTCAACAATAACTTCATCACCGCGTTGTGGATGGTACCTGCTGATTTCCGTATTATCTAAAACTGTGAGTTTTCTTTCTTTATCGCCCACTTGGAGTACGCGCAATTGAGCAGTATAGGCACTATCCGAATAACCCCCTGCATAACTAAGAAGCACTGGTAAAGTCTCCTCCGATTTAGATTCAAAATATCCTGGTCTTTTAACTTCGCCAGTCAATTTCACTCTTGTTTCATAGTAGGGGATTCGAATTACATCATTATCCTTTAGCGAATGATTCTCAGATATATCGCCAGTAAGTAAGTATTTATACAGGTCGAGTGAAACGATTTTTTTCCCGGCTCGTATTAATTCAATGTTTCGAAAAGAACCATTAATCGCTGGGCCTCCACATAGATAAAGCACATTAAATAATGTGGAAAGAGAAGATACGTTGTAGGCCCCTGGTTTTTTCGCTTGTCCAATTACAATAACCCGAATGGTTCTGATGTCACCGAGTGTTATCTGAACCTTAGTTCTACCTGAATTGATAGCCGGATAAATGGTGGAGGCCAGTTTTCTTGTTATCCTTATTCTTGCGTCCTCCATTGTTAGCCCGTTGACATTTATTGGCCCAACATTCGGAATATTTATGTTCCCTTCAGAGTTTACACTAAGCTTATAATTGCCTTCCTGAAAGCCGTAAATTGTAATCTTAAGTTGGTCATCCGGACCAATTACATAATCTGGTGGTGTGGCCATTCGAAGATCAGGGCTAAAGTTCTCCGGATTCCCCGAGAATATTTCCATCCCGAAAATCTGCTTTGCGAACGAATCAAGTAAGGCATAAGTAGTTTTAGAGCCGCCTGTTACTATGTTTCTTGTATTATCATTAGTGTTGTTTCCCAAGGCACCATTTGATGTAGAGGCTGAAATACCTGCTTGAAAACGGTTTATTCTCAGTTGTAATTCCGTTAATTCTGAAATTGGCAGACCTCGCTGAGCTAGGTTATCAAAAATCTGCTGGTCTGTAAGATTAGCTGCCTTTGCCTTCTCATAATATGATTTTAACTCTAAATCGGAGATTGCGTCAGCTTTTATTCTAGATAAATCTTGATTCCCTAGTTGCTGCCCCGAGGCAATACCGCTCATTAAGACCAAAATGCCAATTAAAACAAACAGTGAAACTATTTTACCCACTTTATATTTTTTATTTTAGATATTTTAAAATGAAATTAGTTGTTCAATTAATACTATCAAACTATGCTATCAGTTGTAATAGTATTCTTTCATAGATTTAACTTTTCTTACCTGGTTACTGCTAATTACTAAAGAACCTGGTGCATATCTTCTTCCAACATCTCTTCACACATAAATATGTCGGTCTAGATTCCTGAACACTCGAAACATAGCCTTTGAAGTAGGAAAAATCAAAATCCATATAGTTAACCCGATAATTAACAAATCCGTTTTTAGTGATTTATTTTCCAAATACCATAGTTCAGCACGGCCCTTAATAGGAGAAATAAATTTAGAATAATACTCATGTGGAGGCATATCAGATTCAGATATATTTTTTTCTTCATCCCTAAATATGAGTGACCCTATTCCTGTAATTCCTGGCTTAGAAAGATAAATGTTTGTCTTAACATTATCTGGATATCTATTAAATGATTCTTCCAGCAAAGGCCTCGGGCCGACGAATGACATATCACCTAGCAAAACGTTAAAGATTTGCGGAATTTCGTTAATCTTGGTAATACGAAGCACTCTGCCAAATGGTA
>JAQBNK010000083.1 GCA_028288595.1 Chitinophagaceae bacterium | reverse complement strand
CTTAGAGCTTTTGGATGTAAAAGGCATTTTGAACAATCTCTTTATTCTTCTCAACCCGACATTTGTTGCAAAAGGTATTCTGTTTGAAATTGTCCTTCCCGGAACCGAAGTTTTCATTGAAGCTGACCCTGGATTAATAGAACAGCTTTTGATAAACCTGTGTTTAAATGCAATAGACGCAGTTAAAAATGCAAATAATCCCTCGGTTTCAGTTTCTGCGTTTAAAGATGATGACCAAAATTCTGGTAGAACTACGATAAAAATAAAAGACAATGGAATGGGTATGGAAGACGAAGTCCTGAACAAAGTTTTTATTCCGTTTTTTACAACAAAAAAAAACGGCAATGGCATTGGTCTTAGTTTGTGCAAACAAATTATGGTATTGCATAAAGGAAATATTTATGTACAGTCTGTTCAGGGAAAAGGCACGACTTTTATCTTAAGATTTTAAGGTGCCGGGGCAATTAAATGGTTACCCCATTTTTCATGCATCCTTCACGAAAGAAATTATTTTCTTGAGATTAACCTTTGGAGGATTTCAAAACGACTGCTTTATCTTATGCTGGCGATAAGCCATCTCAAAAATCGTTGGCACTTGAATTTTTGCAAAGCAAATCACCACCCTGAATAATAATTCTGCCAAAGGGTTTCCTATTTTCACGAGTACGTTTGTTTAAAAAACTTCAATACCCAATGCGCTTCTGTCACGCCTGCAATAATCAGCAGCACCTAATGAAATCTTTGCCGGTTATTTTTTAATCAGATTTATTTTCTATTAAGAACTTTTTTTGCCTGAACATTATCCGGGTCTAATAAAATAATCTTTTGGTAGGTTGATAACGCTTCTGGCAAATTCCCCTTTTGGGTCTGGGCTTCTGCCAGGCCGGTTAATGCCTGGATAGAGTAAGGATAAAGCTCAGACATAAATCTAAATAAGGCAATAGCAGCATCATAGTTTTTCCTTTGTATATAAGAGTAAGACCAGCCATACAAATAGCGCTCATGAAATCCTTTATAATATGGGCGTGTTTTATAAGTAGCAAGGATAATATTCATTGCCTGATCTACCTTGCCTTGGTTAAAATATTTTCCCGGGCCGGTGTAATCAAACGGCTTTCGCTGCATTGTATGTTTAACTCCATAAAAAATCACTACCATGCTCCTATGGGCTGACTGATAGTCCAGGGACAACCCACGTACAGAAGTTTCAAAATGATTTTTTCCGGATTTAAATAATTCGCCCGAAATAAACGAAACGTCACGGCCCAGGTGATCCACGTCCGCAACAGTGAATTTTAGTTTGCCTTCTTCAACGAAAAACGTTGCTGTATTTAGCGGTGAAAAAAGGTATTCACCAATCAATTCGCTGCCCGGGCCTTTAGCTTGATTTGTATAACTAAAGTCCGCCGGATTAATTTCAAATACTTTATTAAGAACAGGATCTTTTAAATTAAAAAACTCGAAAGATTTAAGGCCAACTTTAATATCAGGCTGGGTATAAAGTCGTTTATCCCCCAGGAAAGTATTTCCCCAAAGTACAGAAGACAATCTGACTTCGATGCCAGAGCCCGGCAGAATTAGCGGACGGTTATCCCCGAAATGATTAGGGCTTGCGCCAGTGGGCTCACCAATGAATAAAGTCTGGGTATTTAGTTCAAGCTTTGATGTAAAATAAGAAGCGGCAGAAAAGGTTACACGGCCAATTAATGTAAAAAGATGACCTCTGCGATTAATTTTAAGATTTTTGCTTAACAGGTCAACTAAAGGTTGGCAGGTGCCATTATCCCCCCCCCCGTTATTTCTCAGATCAACGATAACCTTATCTACCTGTTTTTCTTCTACCAATGCCTCGATACGCTTACAAAAAAGATTCAGGCTATCATTAGGATCATCATTTACAACATTATAAGCAATGTATAAAGTCTTTTGCTTTGCTAAATATTCATACCAATATAATTTTCTTATATCTCTTCTGTATAATGGGCCATTTGCTGTGGAAGAATGATTGAACTGATCCAGGTAAAATGAACGCAGGTCAGTGGATTGAATCGTTCTGGTTGTTGTCGTACCATCACTATTTTCAAAAACATAATCAGCACGATCAGCTCTGGCAATGGCACCCATTCCATGCATAATTTCAGCGATGCTCAAATAAAAAGGGAGTAGCTGCTTAACCTGGTATTCATTGTCTCTTTGAGGCAAACCTGAGATTTCCCGGCAATAATTTTCTATACCCCGGTTGCCAACTTTGATAAGCTTTTTTCCCACCAGGTCTTTATATTGTTCAGCGGCATCTATCACATAAATACCGTCTTCGAAAACATAGGTTCGAAGCGGGAAACAGTGAAATTTTTGACCTGGCGAAAAAAAATTGATAAGTGTATGTCCATCACCAATTAAAGCAACCATTTTAGTCAGTGCTACAAGCGCTTCATCACTATTCATTTTATCCAGCCTTTTTATAACACTGTCGGTATAATATTGGAAAGCTTCTTTTCCCGTTTTATGGTAAGGATTAAAGTGTACCCTTTGCATATTATCCTTTAAATACCGCAAATCCTCCTTCCAGTTTTTTAATTCAGCGCCGGATAGTGATTGGGAATATCCGCTTGAACAATTCATAAAAAGACAGAGTGGAAAAAAAATGCATCCTAAAAGAAAACGCCTTAATTGTTTAACCATGTTTCATACTTTATTGCTTGTTTGTTTTCAATACTACAGGGCTAGCGAGGCTTCGCCTTGATCTTTGTCCTCCGGGAGCACTTGATGTTCCTGTGCTATCATCAAAATACTAAATCCATAACTCACCTATGGATTTGTTTAACTTTGGGATCACATAAGGGACATTGGGGTCTTGGATTTGTATAGGTTGTTCCGGCAGAAGATTGCGAAAACTAACCGTACTTCCAGCCAGATAAATTCAGGCATGTTTCTTTTCATTATTTATTTTCACTTAACATGGCTAATTGCTGGGGATTCAACTGGGTACTTTAATTTAATCCTGACTGTACCCAGTCTTTGTTAACAAAAAGACATCAATAGGCAGTTCTCTTTCGGTTGCAAAAAGTCAATTAAAAAATAGCAACATTTTTTCATAATATTTGTTAAGAAGTATCGTAGATTATAATTTATCATTTATTTCTTCTTTCTTTTTTTTGATTTTCATTACCTGTCAGAAAATAACTGTCCAAAAATGTATCATAATTTTTGTTCTTAGTTTGTCAATTCATGCTTTTTAACGGGGTTACTATATAATTCATCGACTTTTCATCCTTCGCTCCTTATATTATCCAGGTTCTTAGTTTCGGTTATTTTTTATTATACATTGGGGGCCAACGATGTTCATGGCATTCCGCAACAAATTTCTTTATCATTCAGTTCTGTAATTATTCAAGCAGGTGCACCGGGACAGATAGTTCACTTATTACAGCAAACGCAAAAAGGCCCCAATAAAAAATTGGGACCTTTTAAATATATTAGACAACAAAAAATATCACTGGAAAAGTGTAGATTATTTTCAGGTCTGGTTCCTTTGAATAATCTATTTAAAGACTTATTTGCCATTTATCTCCATGCTCCGATTATTGTCCCCATGATAATGAAAGAAAGCGTCATATAGCCAGCATTAATGAGCATGTAACGGGTAGTTCTTCTTTCAAAGAGACCTATAATAAAAATGGCCATTGCAACCCACCCAAAGCCGGCAAGAAATCCTGCTGTAGCGCCCCAACTGGTAGTAGTCTTGGGAACGTTTAAGAACATTGCCAGGTTGACTGACATAACCACAGACCATAAGAAAGCCAATCCAAAGATCCTAGGCATCCCACCCTTTAAGGTTTCAGGATCTAATTTGTTTTCTTTGGCCCAGGCTTTACCGAAAAGCGCATTAGAATACCATATTCCTCCCAGGAGGAAATTACTAAGGGCTGCCACTGTAACGGCAAGCCAATTGATTGTTGACATATCCATATTAATAAATAAATTTTTACAAAGAAAGCGGGCTCATCGCTTAAAGGATAGGAAAAAATTTACCAATCATTGAAAAAAACTTTAACGCAGCCTGCTACTGAATGGGCACATAATTCATTTGATCATTCTTCCTTTTCATATAGTCGAGGGGGGTAAAACCAGAAAAGCTTTTAAAGTCTAATATAAAATGTGACTGATCATAATATCCGCAATCAATAGCTAGCCTTGCGAAGTTTATTTCCTTTTTGCAATTAATTTCGCTGATTGCCTTTTGGAAACGAATGATTCTTAAGAAAATTTTGGGAGATGTACCTACCTGCTGTTCAAAAAGGTGGATGAGATGTTTGGAAGAGTAACCAGTTTTTTCGGCGACCTCTTTTATACTCGTCATTTCGGGGACGGCCATAATTCGTCTGACAGCATACTGTACTACCGGGTTCCCGGTAATGCCTGGAAAATTTTTTAAAAGCTTTGTCTCTGCGACATGAAACATCGTATCGGCGGAGGCACATTCGTGCAATTGGTTTCTTAGTTCTGCAAACATTGGATTTAAAATCAAATCTCCATCCACGACCCTGTCTGTTATTTCACTGAGTGGAATGCCCAGGAACGGATAGACCATTCCTTTTTTAAAATTTATAATAAACATTTCCATGTCCCTTCCTGATGGAATTGTAATAAATTTTTTTCTAAAACCTGATATCCAAACTTTTTTGCATTCTTGTATAGTCTGTAAGGAAACATTATCATAAATAAACTTAGGCGTGCCCGTCAAATCAATAATAATTTCGGTATTTCCATCTGGCAAAAATCGATTTATAGCGTGGAGACAATCATAATGTCGGTAATAAGTAAAATGGTTAATGAAATGGTTTAGCGGCGCAATAGGTGAATAGGTTTGAAATATCATTGGTTAACTCTTTAGCGGATAAAACAAACAGCAGTAAAATGAAAATAAGTATAATAAATAACTGCAGGTAATTTTTTTCCTATAACGGTGACCTGATTTTTTTTTGCTTTCATTAAGTATTAAATGAGTTTATTTGGTATATCGATAAAAAAATAATTTTATGAAAATCACAATGCTCAGTATTTCTTTTATTGCATTTACCCTAACCTTAAATGCCCAGTCTAATAATACCAAATACAGTAAGGTACTTGCTGATTCCTTAGGTGCAGATGATTACGGAATGAAGATGTACGTATTAGTCATTTTGAAAACAGGAAAAAATCCAACCACCACAGAAAAAAGAATTGAAGACAGTTTATTTATCGGTCACCTACAAAATATTGGTCGTTTAGTCAACAATGGAAAATTGATAGTAGCGGGGCCCCTCTCAAAAAATAAGCTGAACTACGAGGGCATATTCATACTAAATGTAAAAACCATTGCAGAGGCTACTGAAATTCTAGACACTGATCCTGCAATAAAAGCAAAAATGCTCGACACAGAATTGTTGCCATGGTACGGCTCTGCAGCGTTACCTCTTTACCTCAAGTTTCACGATAATGTAAAGAAAAAAGATTTTTAAGCCAAAATATCTGTACCACGGAAAGTTTATATAGAATGTTAAGTTGTTCTGAAATATGCAAACATTTGGCTGTGGATTGAAAAATAGCTTTCACTTATATCTCTATCGCGGTGTTCTTTTATGTTTAGCTATAGGTTATAATAGTATGGATAAATCCATCTCTTTCATGGTTTATTGAGATCAATTACTACAATTATAAATTTTACCGTTTTGCCCAACTGCCCAGCCCTTATTATCAGAAAAGAAAGAAAGACTGTACAAATCCCCCGTAACATTAACTGGTTCTGTTGTCCAGGTAAGCCCCCCGTCCGATGAGTGTGCTACAGTTTGTGTTCCTGCAGTCACAACATTGGAAGTATTGCAAAAATAAACGGCGTACAAATCTTTTGAAAAGACGGAATTTATTTCCTGCCAGGTATCTCCTCCATCAGTTGAACGAAGTATTTTTCCGCCGATTCCTACCGCTACGCCTGTATTACCTGAAAAGTGTACGCTTCTCAGGTCTGCTGTTGTGCCACTCACCTTTTGGACCCATGTTGCACCACCATTTATCGTTTTTAAAATAGTCCCTCTGAAACCTACTGCCACTGCTTTGTTTGCATCTATCATAAAGATGCAAGGTAACTCAACCGCGGTGCCGCTTACCCGGGGAGTCCAGGTGACACCTGCATTTGTCGTGGTTAAAATAATACCCCCCTGCCCCGATGCCATTCCTATATTGTTATTAATAAAATGAATGTGAACAAGATGTTCAGCCGTACCGCTGACTTGTGGGACCCATGTGCCAGCATCGGTAGTCCTGAGAATCAAACCGCTTTCACCTACAATGGTTCCATTGTTTGCATCAGAAAAATAAACATCACGCAAAAATTTTGATTGCCCGCTGGATTGAGATGTCCAGTTCATTCCTGCATCCCTTGTCATACGGATTTCCCCGTTCGTACCAACTGCATAACCCGTTGTACTGTTAACAAATGAAACGCCGAGCAAAACTGCTGAAGTTTTGCTGTTTTGCTCAGACCATTTAAAAGAAGTAAGCGTAGTTGCAGAAGCTGTTTTGCAACTAAAAATTGAACTTAAGAAAATACAAATTTGCAAAATAAACATACTGGATTTTTTTAGAATTTAGTTACTGAATTCAGTCTAATTTTTTTAAAAGCTAATAAAAAACTAACATCAAAAATAGATATTGCCCCATAGTTGTATTATTAGCAGGAATTGACATTAAAAAATCAAGAATAAAGAAACGAAAAACAGTAATTCGATCTAGTTTAGCCTGGCGTTCATAGGCGTCAGAATTATTTTTTAAATCGCGAATATTCATCCAATCATTTAAAAATTCGGTTACATGTCTGTCTTCTTAAGAACCATCTCGATATACTGTATATTTTTATTCGCCTTGAGCGCAGTCGTTAATGCGCAAACAACCTTAGGCCTTCCTGTCAACACCCAGTTTGCGGACTTTATACAAAATGATTTAACGGATAACCCAGTTCAGTTTAGCACCTTCAAAGGAAAATATATATTGCTCGATTTTTGGGCAAGTTGGTGCGCACCATGCAGGAGCGAGAATCCGAATCTTGTAAAGCTGTATGATAAGTATAAAGCGAGTGGACTGTTAATTGTAGGTGTGTCATTGGATAACGAAGGTGAAAAGAATAAATGGCTAAAGGCTGTGAAAGCGGATGGCCTGACCTGGCCTCAGCTATCTGATTTGCAGGGTTGGGATAACAAAGCAGCTAAACTATATAATGTATCTGCGATACCTTATAACTTTCTCATTGATGAAAACGGTAAAATCATTGGGAAACTTCTTAAAGGCGAGGGCCTGCGAATTAAATTAAAAGAACTTTTCGGTTTTTAATTATCTCTTGGAATTTATTTTACTTAATTTTTTCTTTGCTTGGGATGACATTAAAATATCCTTTTTTTCTGAATTTGGTAAATGATGTAATCATGGCAAGAGAACAGGGATGAATAATTCTGAAATTTTTTTTAAACCCTATTTAATTTTTAACCTGTTTGAACTATGCTTTTTTCTACAATTGTCACCAATGAAACAGAGCTGCAACAAATTCACCAGCTGAACCAGCGGAATTTAAAACAAAATCTTTCCCTACAGGAAATAAAAGAACAGGGATTTGTGACATGGCTTTATTCTCCGGGATTATTAAAAGATATGCATAACCTTGCACCCAGTATTATAGTTAAGGATAATGAAAGTGTGGTGGGGTATGCCTTAGTTACGTTAAAAGAGTCAAGGGCATTTCATGCGGATATTAAAATGATGCTCCAACACCTGGAGCAAATTATTTACCAAGGCAAGACATTTAGTTCACATAATTATTATGTGATGGGCCAGGTTTGCATTGATAAAAAATATCGTAGCCAGGGTATTTTTCAAATGCTTTATGAGCAACATAGAAAATCTTATAGCAACCGTTTCGACATGGTGGTTACAGAAGTTTCAACCAGTAACCTGCGCTCACAAAAAGCACATGAGAAAGTAGGTTTTAAAACGATTCATACTTATTTTGATGCTAAAGATACATGGAATGTAATTGTTTGGGACTGGTCAAAACAACTATAGTTATTTAGCAAATTAAAAAACAACCTACCAAAGATTCCTGCAATATTCAGCTTCTTTTTTTATGCATTTCTAGGAAATTTCAAAGGTTTCTTTCAATGAGCGCAAAGACTTTATGGAAACCGGTTTTTCAACAATTGATCGTATCATGGGATATTTGGAAATATCAAAATCCATTAGTGCAGGATTAACAGTACAAATAATAAACATAGGCACTGCCTTTAGGCGTTCGTAAAAAATATCCAGGAAAAGGTCAAAAAAAAGAGTACCAGGTTTATTTTGGAATAAGAACTCTGTAAAAATAGCGACAGGCGTTTGTTCATAATGCTGAATAAGCTTCAGGAAATAACGAGTTGCCTCTTCAAGAGTATTTAAGATTACAGAGGCTTCAGCAATTCCGGATTCTTTTATGGCCTTGTCTAGAATATACCCCCCTATTTTATCCGGTTCAATAATGATGACCGCCCTTTGATCCATAAATAAAACTACCAAATGAACATCTTTTCCGGATGTCAATAACTGCTAATTACTATAGAGCTTTAGTTTATGTAAAATAGACTCGAAGTTGAAAGTTTAGTTTTAACAACCCATAGTCATGACGGGTATTGCAGAGACAGATAAACATCAATTAACAAACAATTTACGCAGTTTATATTTTTTGAATTTTTTTTCAAAAAAAAAGACATTTTGATTACAACTTTTTTTAAAAAATTACTCTTCTTAGTAGTAGTTATTTCTCATGTGCATTAGTTCAACTTCCCTGGTTTCTACCGGGGATTTTTTTTAATCATCTGCTTCGAAGTATAAAAACAAACTGGTCTCTTTATAACTTTCTTCGTAGCCTGCATTTATTTCAACATATAGATCTAAATATTGTGTTTACCCGTTTTCAACTTTCCTGACAGAATGACCGGTGTTTTAAAATCTGTACTGGTAGTTTGATCTCAGCAAAATATCCTGTTTAGTGCCTGTTAGATAACATTTTCAATTAACCTTTAAATAATCAAAAAAAACGCTGCCCTTTTTAAGGCAGCGTTGAATTATCATACTTAAACAACTCACCTTGGCCCCAGGTATTCAAAATGTTCATTGAAGCTTGTCCGGTAAGGTGTTACCACGGAAGGTTGCAACATCAAATAACTTACATCAATATTATGTGTAGCAGGATTAAACTTATTCACCCCCGACAGATCCAGTTCGCCGGACCGGCCGTTACCGGAAGGCTGGCCATAAGCATTCACTACAGAGATAACTTTGTCAGTGGCATCGAACCTGAATTGTGGTGAAAAACTTCCATAATAACTTGTCGAACCAGCGTTCAAAAAACTGTGAGCATATGTACCGATGGCATTATCAAACATCGCAACACTGGTTCCGTCCTGGGTTATCAGGTAGACATCCATAGGATATCTGCCGGTAAAGGTAGCATTAGATAAATCCTTAAACGTCCCGGTAACCCGGTAATGACCGTCATACTTGTTTTTTATGACAATAGCCACTATTCCGTTATTAAGGTTCGCCGTGAGCTTGTAATCAGTTTTATCAACGGAGCTAATGCTATATCCGATTGCATAATCGCCCCCAAGGAAATCAGAAGGTTTAAATTTTATTTTCAGGTATCCTGTGTGCTGACCTTTTGGGATGGTAACAATACCCCCGTCCTGCACTTTGAACATGGTATTCGTTGGCACCATGTAAGCGGTTCCATTCAGATTATTGTAATCTGCAACCAACTTATCATTTTGTACGAGGGTTACTTTAATATCTTCTGCAGCAGGCGCAGCGGAAGTAATATTCACTGGAACAAGTTCCATGATTGTATCCTTGTTAGAAGCCGCGATAGAAATTGAAAGGAAATTTTCTGCGGCCCCGGCACTTAATTTGATCTCAACAAACTTCTGATCTGCATCACTATGAACAGACTGAATAGCGAAATTATCATAGTCCTTATCTTTCAGGCAACTGCTGAATGCAAAGGCTGATAGCAGGATAACGAAAACAGGTTTTATCGATAGTAATCTCATGATGTTTTATTTTTCAGTTTACATTATTGTTGCCAGAAAATTTTTGAAGTAAACGCGTTAATTGTTCCTAAACCCAAGGTATGTTCGGCGTTCGTAGTATATTCTGTTTGCGGGTAGAGTAAACGCGTAGGAAGTGTATTTCCAGCTGCTCTGGCAGGATTTACTGATATGTAACCCTTATTCGGTATCATATCTAGTCTCCTGATATCCGACCAGGCCTCCAGTGGGTCAATTTCCGTGAGAGCAATATATTTTTGGTAAGCAATGAACTTAGCTTTTTGTAATACGGTTGTACCTGAATTAGCCCAGTTAGCTGAAGGATTTGCCAAAAGATAATTAGCAGCTGCCGTTGAGGCGTTGGGAACACCCAGCCATACAAAAGATTCAGTGACTGCAGCCTCATAGGCAATCTTAGCATCACCTGGCATCCATCCCCGGGCTATCGCTTCAGCCTCCAGGAACATACTTTCAAACGAGGGATAAATCCACTGGCTTTGAGAACTGGAGATGGCAAGACCTGGTCCTGCCTTGGAACTGTGTTGTCCGTCGGGGTTACCGGCGGCCAAACCATAGACAGTTCCCGTAATCGCTCCTCCAGCTGTCGGTGGCGCATAAAAACGACTAAGCCTCGGATCTGAATTGGCATTAAATATTGAAACCATGTATGCATTTGCGCGCACACTTGGATTGGGATCAGTTCCTGTTGTGTTTAGGCCATAATTTCCGTAAAAGGGTGACTGCTGGTTAACACTGTTCGTATAGCCTGGATTTACCGAAACAGATTCTCCGCTATGGAGAACTCCCCCGGTAGCGATAATTTTAGCAATTTCTGTTGCGGGGTTAAAACCTGAAACCTGCGATTGCCGGATCAATAAACGCAATCTTAAAGTATTGGCAAATTTGATCCACTTAAGGGTATTGCCGTTGTTAACAACATCAACTTTCGCGAAATTTTTCCTGGCAGTTTTGCTCATGTTGGTTATAGCCGTATCTAGGCTTTTTAGTAAAGAGGAATAAACGTCTTTAGCGTTGTCATAGGCTGGCAGATTATAAGCATCGTTATTGAAAGCCTGTGAATAAGGAATATCTCCAAACATATCAACGAGCTCCTGCCATAATTTAACTGAAAGGATCATAGACGCCCCAGCCAGAACAGAGTCCCTGTTTGCCATTGATTTTACTTTCACCTGGTAAAGATCAAAAAGGGTATTATAATGGTTAAACCAGATAAGGTTGCCAAAGTTATTGTCGATATTATAGGTACTCTGCGTCTGATCTATTGCATAATCACCAGCCACTGACCAGTAACCAACCCATTGGTTCAAAATTCTGAAGTAATCATTTGATCCGCCAGCGGCCGCCCTTGCACCTACACTTGACGCAGCCTGCGGGAAGATAAGTTCAGCCGTAATATTATTTTCTGTAACCCTGTTCGGGTCGTCATTAATATCAAGAAAATTTTTTTTGCAGCTGGTAATGGTTACCAGGACGAAAAGGGAAACTACGAGGGGTATTATAAGTTTATATTTCATAAATCACTTAAATTTTAAATTAAAACTGAACTGTTACAGACCCACCGAATAAACGCTGTGAGGGTGATTGAAAGGAACTGCTTATCCCAAAAGTGTTACCAGCGGCGGTGAAATTAAATTCAGGGTCCCCCCACTGGTTTGACTTGGGCACAAACATGAGCAGGTTTCTACCTATTACACTGACCGTAAGTTTTTGAATTGACTTGCCGTTACCAATCCACTTTAGTGGAACATTGTAGGAAAGATTTACCTCTCTTAATCTCCAGGCAGCAGCACTTGCAAAGTAGTTGGTAGCAATAGCGGTATTAATACTACCAGCCCAGAATCCATAATTTCCGTCCTGCACTAGAACGTTGGTATTGTCCACGTACTTTCCGTTACTTAAATAAACGGAATTGGGAAAAACGAATCTTTGTCTTCCATAATCCGCACTTCTGCTTGATATACCCGCAAAATCTTCGTCTGAACCCATCCCTGAATAAAAATTATGTCCAGTTTTATAATCCCACGTCATGCTGGCTGAAAAATTTCCCAAAGTGTAAGTCGGTGTAAAACCAACAACCCATAATGGAAGTGATCGGCCCATAACCACTGATGCGGCAGCTTTGGAAGGCAGTCCCGTAACCGCATCAACAATAACTTTGCCGGTGGCGGGATCTCTTGTATAGTCTGTCAGCTGGTACGCAAATGCTGGCTTTCCGACAACTGCGATATTATTTGCAGCGGGTGAACTGGCAGAAACCTGGATGAATCCGTTGGTACCACCTATTACAACCGGAATATCGTTAAGTGTACTGGTTACCTCATTGTTATTGTAAGTTGCATTGATTTTAAAGTCAAGACGGCCTTTACCGGTTTTTATCAGGGGGTTTAAGCCCAGGTCAAGTTCCACTCCGTAATTTTTAAAGCTGGCGGCATTGGCGAGCCCGATTGTATATCCGGTGCTAACTGACTGCGACACTTGTAAGACCTGGTTGTCGCATTGCTGGTTGAAATAAGTAGCTCCAAAATCAATCCTGTTCTTTAAAAAGCCAAGCTCAAGCCCAATTTCTTTTGTATACACAAACTCCGGTTTTAGGTCCGCATTTGGTATTGTCTGATTGGCAGTAAATCCAACGGTATTTCCATAAGGGAAACCTGCAGGCTGCGAATACGTTGCATTCAGGGAGTATACAGGTAAGTTTACATTTCCTGATTTGGACCACGCAGCCCGAACTTTAGCATATGAGATACTGCGGCTATTCTTCAATGCATTGATAGCATCAGAAAGAACTAAAGACGCATTAGCTGCAGGATAAAAGAAAGACCTGTTCTGTTTTAATAGCCTGCTGTCCCAGTCGTTTCGGCCGGTAACTTCCAGAAAAGCCCATCCTTTATACCCCAGTCCCATTGTGCCATACGCCGAGTAAAGCCTGCTTTTGCTATCAAAGTTATTACCAGGGGCTGTTGGAACGCTTGCGTCACCGCTCCTTACTGAAACGTTATAGAGGAAAGGAACAACCAGGTTATTACCTCCTAGCGCCACGTCCTTGGCCCTTTCTTCCCTTAATGAACCTCCAGCCAGGTATTTAACGGATAAATCAGAGGAAACTTTGGCCTCACCGTTAAGAAAGTAATCGAAATTAAGCCTTGAATTATAAAACTGGTCGTCAAACACATTTCCTGGCCTGTTTGAATATTGCGTAGCATTCCTATTGGCGACTGCCCAGTCCGTCATGATCACCGGGGCCGTCGTGTTTTTAAAATTTCCAAAAGACAAGTTGGAACTCATCCTTGCAGTTGCCCTTAACCAGGGCGCAAACTGGTAACTCAAATCCAGGTTGCCAATCAGGTTATCATTTCTTCCTTTCGTTCTTACATTATCAATCACCCAATAAGGATTGGCGGCATACTCATTATAATAATTGGAAGGTTGAGAGAACTTATCATTACGCCAATCTTTATATGCAGTGATGTCTATATTATTTGGTGTTTGTAATAAAAGGAAAAAAATACTGCCGTTATATGCACCGGGGAATAAGCCAGCCAAACCCGATTCATTAACAACATCATAATTTTGCTGAACATAGTTTAACCCGTAGTTGATAGAGAACCCCCCCGATTTTTTACCGCCGTTAAAGCGAAAACTAGTTCTGCGATTTATATCTTTTGGCATTAGTCCTTTCACGTTCGCGTCTTCTACGCTGGCGTAAAAATCTTGTCCCGCAACAGAAACCGAGTTCTGTAAGGTCACTCCGGTATTCCAGAATTTAATCTTGTCTTTATAATGTTCATTAGTATAAGGTCCGGTCTGCACAGATCCATCCTCCAGGTGAACGCCTATCTCCTTGATAGAACCATCGAATGCAGGACCATAATGCTGGTTTTCATAAGGAACGTGCCCGTAATTTCCATACATGTCCACTGTTTCGCCCGCACCACCTCCGAACTCTTTTTGCAACTTTGGAAAGAAGGCAACTCTTGCTAGTTGTACGGAAGAACTAACACTAACGTTGATGCGTTTACCGGTTCCTTTTTTTGTTGAAATTATGATCACCCCATTTACTGCATCGGGTCCGTAAATCGCTGCAGATGCGGCACTCTTTAAAATAGTGATGTCCTGAACATCGTCAGGTGGTATGGAAGAAAGATATCCCAGCGGCGTAGGTGCACCATCAACAACGAGCATTGGTTGATTATTTCCCGTCAATGAACGAATACCTCTTATATTAATTTTAGCGCTCTCAAAAACGCCGCTGTTAACCGTAGCAATCGAAAGCCCGGACACTTTTCCGTTTAGTGCCTGTTGGACGTTTACGGCTTTTGCTTGTGTCAGTACCTTATTGCTAACAGTTGTCGCAGAATATCCTAGTTCTTTTGCTTCTCTTTTTATACCAAGCGCTGTTGTCACAATCACCTCGGACAATTGGCCTTCGTTGTTGTTTAAAACAAAATTCAAACTGCCACCCACAACCGTCATCGTCTGTGGAAGAAACCCAACCGCTGACGCTGTTAGCGATTTGCCCGCCTGAGTATTGATTGTATAGTTGCCATTAGCATCGGCAGTTACGCCCCCTTTGGCACCTGTTGGTGCAACCGTGGCAAAAGGAATATAACTACCCCTGGTGTCAGAAATAACGCCGGTAACTTTTATAGTTTGAGCATTCAAAGCTGAACATAAAATTGCAAAAATGACAATTAAGAAGGAATTTAATTTCATAAGCTATGTTTAAGAATATATCAAAATGATGTCTCTTCAAATAGAGTTAAAATCTTGATAAAAACTGCGCTTTAAATTAAACAAGCAGGAATTGACATATGCAAAATGTCCCCTAAAGAATAGAAAAAATTCTATATCAATTTTGAACAGGCATCTGTGTTATCATTCGCTTATGCATCACACTATTGTTTTTGTTCACTGGGCTTTAAATGCCTTCTGAATTTGTAAGTGCTGCGCAGGCAGTCTGCGTTCGATAATAGTTAAACCAATTAAACAAACAAGGCTATGACACCAATTCAGAACCGCAATCATCTACAATACGCTGGTAGTTTATAACAGAATCCAGTTTTATAAAAGACTTCTAAGAGTTGTTTTAAAACCATAAAATATCATAGGCAGTGTTTTTATATAACGCCTGTTGTTTGTATGAACCTAAGTTTCAAGTACACTTTTGGCTTGATTTAATGAGCTGTTAATCCAACGGAATGATATATTCAAATCGAGTTAAAATAATTTTGAAAAGCTACTTTTATACATCAAACAAGCAGGAATTGACAAATGAAAATTGCAAGGATTTACCATCACTGGATTGTGTCTCCACATATAATAGAATTCCATGAGCGGAATGCCATGCGATTAACCGCTCATATAAATTTTCGAGTTTGGTTGCGTAGATAATTTAATTTTTGACTCGTTATATGAAAGTATTAATAGTAGAAGATGAGCTTGCGGCTTCGGAATTTCTGGAGGATAGCATAAACGACCTCCGTCTCAATATTGAAGTGGTTGCTGTACTACGTTTATGGAAGGACACGGCAGACTGGCTGGCCAGGAATCCGTCACCGGATCTTATCCTGATGGATATAAATCTGGCGGATGGTTCGGCCTTTGAAATTTTCAACAAAATAAAAATCAGCACCCCCGTTGTATACATTACTGCATACGATAAATACATTCTTCAAAGTCTAAAAAACAATGGAATACAATATTTATTAAAGCCATACCAACTGGCAGATTTGCACGCCGTGTTTTCTAAATACCGGGAACTAACGGGACACTTTTTAAAACAAAACGAACTGAAAGCTGACAAACAAAGCCGTTCATTCAGGACGAGGCTTTTAGTCAAACAAGGAAATAATTACCTGACGATTCAAACCGAAAAAATTGCTTTTATTATTTTCGATCAGAAAACCGTATTTGCAGTTGACGCTTTCAACAAGAAGCAAATGACGCAGTATTCAAATCTTTCTGAGCTTGCCAATGAACTTGACCCTGTCAATTTTTATAAGGCAAATCGCCAGTATATTCTCAATGCAGAATTTATTGATAGCATACGTATCATTGAAAATGGCAAAATAGCAGTGAAACTAACTATCCCTCATGAACCTGTTATTGTTAGCCAGGACAATGCGATGCATTTTAAGAAGTGGCTGAATAACGAGGTCAGTTAACAAAGCTGGGAGCAATGTATTTGTGATTCTTTACTAGTCGCTTCCAGTCAGTCGGTGATATTTTATATTTCCTTTTAAAGGCCTTACTAAATGTGAACAGGTCAGCAAATCCTGTTTGCTGGGCTATGGATTGCACTTCACAATCAGTAGTACCAAGCAGCTTAATAGCATGAATCAGCCTTTTTTTTAACTGATACTGGTATGGCGAGATTCCATATAATTGTTTAAAGCTTCTGAAAAAATGAAATTCAGCCAAAAGACAATGTGTTGCAATCTGCTCAACCGAAGGGGTGAGTAAGAAGTTTTCATCAAGGTATTCTTTTGCCATCTTGAGTCTCCTCGTCAGTTCAGTCTTTGTTGAATCTCGTACACATTGCAGCTTTTGCTTAGAAGGCTGCCCGCAGGTGACGTCCTGTGCAAGATCCAGGAACCATTCCGGGTTGCACTCGAGGGAAGGCCCGGAAACAAGGCATTGTTTTAACCTTTCTATTTTGCCGTTAAAATTTAATGACTGAAGAGGATAAACCCCATCCAGGAATGCAGTTGAAATTCCGCGTATATCGCGCTCACCAAGTAAATCATTACTGCAAAACGAAAGGGCCTCCTGGATGGTTTGCTGTTTAAGATCAATACAGATCAACTCCGTAAGCGTTTTACCTGGAAGCATAACTTTCCCTTCTGGTTGTTTTGACGCAATCAACACGCTGTTTTCCCTTTCCAGGCTATAGTGATCAGTATTTGACTGGTAATGAGCTGCGCCTTTTAAAAGTATCTTTATCGAAAAATTTTTAAAAACGTCCTCTATGTAAACATTACCAGTTGTTGTATGGTACACTGTGTTAGAATCGGATCGCTTTTTTAGGAGGCCTACATTATCAGCGTTCACGCGGTATATTGAAGGAGCGTTCATTAACTTGGGTTTGTTTAAAGACACCCCGAATAGGTCTCAATCAGTTAACCGCTAAATGAACCACCTAAAAAACAGATAAATGCCCAAAATAAATACTTAAAGCAGGATTTGACATGCAACACACTTGTCAAAAGCTGCCAATTACTGATACAAGTTTTAAATTGTCCTAATTTAATTGCTTTATTCAGGCTCTTTCAACCTCCTTCATGAAGACGTTTCGATATTATCAGAACATTGCCTTTACTTTAATTTTTCAAATGCTTGTTTTCACTGTGTTGTGGATGGCCGGCATTTTTCACCTGGAACAATTCTATTGCGGGTGTATTACTTCATTGATCAGCTACTTAATCTATATCATTTTGATTGCGAACTATTCAGGTTCCCAGTTTAATACCAAAAACAATTGGAAATTTGTTTTAATCGCTTTTTTGTCTTCTTTTCCAATGGTTTTTTTCCTGCCGGACAAAACAAGTATTATCATTGTTTATAGCTGCAACTTTCTGACTTTTTTAATATTTATTTTGATGGAATTTCAAGCTGGGAATGAATTTCTTGCTGTACAACTGGAAAAAGCCATCCGGAAGCATGACGATTTTTCTGCAATCGAAAATTTGAACAGCCACTTTGACCCGCATTTTTTTTTTAATAGTTTAAACACGTTAAACAGCTTGCTTGATAAAGATCCTGTGAAGGCCAAAACATTCAGTATTGCCCTGAGCAAAATTTATAGCCAGATTATTAGAAGCAGGCAATTACAGTACGTAAGTGTAATCGATGAGCTGGCACTGGTCCGGGAATACATCACGTTGATGCAAATTCGTTTTGGAGAAGAAGCAATTCATTATGAACTAACGATAAATGAATTTGCCTTGGAGCACGTTGTGATCCCGCCATGTTCACTACAGATTTTACTTGAAAATTGTTTTAAGCATAACATTTTTGGCACGGACCAACCAATTCATATAAAAATAATAGTTGGTAATGAGGAAATCGCAATTATTAACCCGGTTCGTTTAAAATCACCCTTGGTAAAATCTCATGGTACCGGCTTGGAAAACCTGGATCAGCGGTTTCAATTGTTGATAAATAAAGGAATCTCCATTGAAAATCAAGAAGATTTTTTCACAGTCAAAATGCCGTTTAAGAAAATATGACGGCAATGACATATTTGCCTTCTTGAAATACTGAAAGCTGTACCCGGATGAAGTTGCACGCAGAAACTCTCCTGAATTGATGCTTTAGGAAGGTGTACTTGTCTTCTCTCATAGCGATTGCAAAAATAAAAATCACTACCGGTTAAAGACAAAAGGGTTTGCTAAGGGATTATATAAATGTAAAGATTGTCGAAAGGTTACTGCAACTGTAATAACATATTCGAAGGTTTGCATATTGATTTGAGTAATGGCTTAAGGCAGTTTATATTTTTTTGCCACAAAAGAAAGTATTAGTTCGCATCAGTTAGCAAGAGACTTGGGTGTTACACAAAATCTGCTTGGTTCATGCTTGGAAGAAGCACCTATGAGTCGCAGGCTTTGTTTTTAGCAGCAAAGCTTGATGCAAAAACAAAAATTGTATGCTGATAAAAGATACCTGGATCACAGGGAAGAAATTTAAAGGAAAACACCTGTATTCGGAAAATGGTTCAATAATACTTGCTGATAATGTTTAGGTTTTAATGGGTGTTAAAACATTGTTCCGATGTGATAATTAATCATCAGGAAATCGACTATTTTCGTGGCGCAGGCCATACTACCGGTATTGAAATTTTTAATCTTTGTTAAAAAATACATCGGCAGTATTTTTCGCAAGAAAGCCAAAAACACTTACACCGTTATTGCCATGAATTTCTTTCAGGTTTGATAGCCGTAAAGTTACGAGCACAGAATAATTTGACTTTTCCTTGAGAAAATTCGACGGTATAAGATTAACTTATGCCATGTTTAAAACTAACAAGCCGGAAAAAATGAGCGCAAAAACAGCGTCGACGAAGAAAATCTGAAAAGTACCATTCAGAAAATAATGAAGGTAGTGCTGCTGATAAAAATGCCTGTGATGGAATTTGGAACAACGCAAAAAAATAATTTTTTGAGGTGCAGATACCCTAACTAAATCATTATTAATATGAATACTTATGATTTGATTTATGCAGACACCCGCGGGTCAAAAATCATCAGGCATTTATGCTTTTGGTTGTTTTGGTTTACTTTTAGAGTTAGTGGCGCCATGGAACTTCGGGTAATGACCATATCGCATGCTCTATTGGTTGGGCTTGAAAACGTTATATTCCTTTTTCCACTAACGATTATTTTTTGTTACGTGGTCCTTTATGTACTTGTCCCGAAATTGCTTTTTAAAAAACGTTTCATACTTTTTTTTATCGTTATTCTTATTTTTGCCCTCTTGAACGGGTTTGCAAATATTAATATCTGTAATTACATAATCAATCCATTGCAACCGAGGCCTTTATTTAATAACTCGCCTCTGCATAATATCATAACCGGATCGCTTAATGCCACTTATTTATTTTTTCTAACCTGTGGCACATCTGTTTCTATCAAACTTGCAAAAGCATGGTATTTCCAGGAGTCCAATATATATGAGCTCAAAAATACGTTGAAGGAGTATGAGCGCAATATTGACAAAGTCAGGTCCAGAAATTTCATAACCCAGCTTCTTGAAAGAACAATTCGTAAAATACAAAACTTTAGCAACGATCCTTTATTTGCAAAACTGCAACCGCTGATTGAATATTCGCTGAATGAATCCGGGCCTGCCTTAATAAGTACAGAAAAAGAAATAGAAGCGATTGCTGATTACATTGAAGTAAATCAACGATTAGAGTTCGATCTCAATATCGACGTAAGCATTATCAATAAAGCAGATCCTAAAGCAAATGTTTCCCGTGGGATTTTGATTAATGTAATTGAAGCTGTTTTAAGTCAGGCGTTAAAACTGGATTCAAAGCCTTCTGTTTTGGAAATTAATATTCAGGTGCTTAAATTTTATTTAGAGCTGTCTGTTAAAACCTTCACAGAAGCACCTGAAGCTTTACTCAATCCTGCTTTATCCTTAGCTCTTGCCTTAAATGAAAATAAGTTAAAAACTTATTATCCAAAGGCTCATAGCTTAAAACTGTCAGTTGAAGGAGGGGCCCTTATTTTATGTTTAAAAATGGACCTGGATAAAGTAGTTAAAACTGCAACTTTGTTAGCTGATGTTTAGACAAACAAAAAGCAATTCAGCTATGTTGTATACACCGAAAAGCAAGAAAAGGTAAGAACAGGTATTACCTGCTCTTACCTTTTACATTATTCGTTTTTACATTAATCGTTCGGCAGGGGGGCGAATTCCTTGAAGCCTTATATAGATTGTGCACTGGCCTCTTTCATGTGTCTGGTGTTCGAACCCTTTTAACAACCAGATATACCTTGGCATTTCTGACATTCTGGATTTGACTCCTTCATCAATCTTTGCAGCATCCATATTTGCCAGAGATTCTATAACATAATCATAGCTTTTGTCAACGTAGTATTGAACCGAATCTTTATTCTGGGCTGTTAAACGTTTTTCCAGCCCGGTGCCAAAGGATATTCTTTCCGCCCCGGTGCCCATAGAGCCGAAAAATAAATTAGACTGCGCCAGATGAAGCATGAGTTCGGAGAAGCTCCTGATGCTATCTACAGCCCGGTAATTATATTTATTGACAGGCATTGCCTGCAGGTATTCGTCGGTGTAAACCTTTGCTCTCTTCCATTCTTTAAGCAGGTTCATTTTCAGGCTATCGTTATTGGTGTAAAATGCATTTACCATATTCACCAGGAAAATACCAAGAACTAAAACAATTACTCTTTTTTTCATTTGATTTTATTTAATTGTTATTGGGATATTTAAGAATTTTTGCGCTACCATTCTATTCCTTTTTCGATAAGTGTGCGCAATGCATACACATCAGCCCCGCCGAGCATTCGGGGTATCGATAATTGCAAAAGCCCGCTGTTTTTGTTCCCATAGGTTTTTATCCAGCCAGTGGCAAGACCAAATTCGTCCCGTGCAAAAACAGTACTAACCTGGTTTGCGTGAACAGGTGTAATACCCGTCCAGTATTTTTGCAGCCCCAGTCTCCTGCCTGCCTCGGTTGGCATTGAGACATGGTATCCCATCATTTCTTTTCTGGCCGGATAGGAAATGTCCATGATTTTTTTGGGTGCGTCATAGTCTAAACTATCCACCACCCCTGTTAAAGGATTGGCTATAAAGATTAAGGGCAAATCACCAAAAAAAACCATTTTACCGTTATTATTCAAATATTGTCTGACTATGGCAGAACCAGACTGGCTGTTTACTATGGATGCCGGGATCTTGTTATCAGCTAATACTACTACGCTTGTGGTTTTAGTTTGAATTTGTGACAACATAAAATCTCTTAGGGAACTTTCATTCATTAATTCATAACCGGCAGTTTTAAAATAGTCGCGTATCCATAAATCCGTATTGTTGGTAAACCACTGAAATGAACTATCAGTTTTTTTTCCCTCCCAATAAACAATCTTTCGTGACGGTGATGGGCTGGAATTATTTTTAAGGGTTGTTCCCTGAACGGCAACCAGGGTTCCTTCATCGGTACCACAAAAAAGTTTACCATTATAAACTACAGGAGTTGCAAAAATCCGGTACCCTAATGGAAGCATCCATATTTTATTTCCAGTGATACGGTTAAGTCCGTAAATATTCCCTGCAATATCTGCAAAATAAAGCAAGTCGCCGGTTATACTGACCGAAGAAAACACTGCACCTTTCGTTTTAAAACGCCATTTTTCTGTTCCAGTATTTAAATCAACAGCCTGTACAAAATAGGAACTGCCACTCGAAAAATAAGCCACACCGTCTTTGATTCCGGTTCCAAGAACCCATGATCCATTATGATTTACTCTCCACTTTTCTTTGCCGGAAGACAGATCTATCGCGTAACCAAACCCGTCGCGCCCTCCTATAATTACAGTGCCTTCACTAATTGCGGGGGAACAATATATTGATGTACGGTCGTTTTCATCTCTTTCGAATGGGATGGAAGCACCATCGGTTGCAAAGCGCCACAACTGCTCACCGCTATTCTTATTAAGCGAATACACATAACCATCCATAGTCCCGAATACGAGAGACTTCCCATCAACAGCAGGAGTTGCACGTATTCTTGAATTGGAATTAAACTTCCATTTTAATCGATGGTTAACAAGATTGAAAGCGTAGAGATTTCCATCACCGGAGCCGATATATAAAACATTTTCCGAGATGTTAGGAGATGAAAGATAAAAATCCCAATAATTTAAATTGGTTAAATCTTTTTTAAACCCAAATTTCCATGCTTGGTTACCCGTCATTTCATTGACAGCATATAAATAACCATCGCGACTGGAAAAATATACGACTCCATTATAGATCGCCGCTGATGATGTGACGGGACCGTCTGTGTGAAATTTCCATAGTTCTTTTCCGGTAGTGGCGTTTACGCAGTAAACATTGCCATCAGAACTTCCAAAAAATAAATTATTTCCCTCTAAAGTAACTGTACTTCGGATCGCACCACCCGTAGTGAACCTGTAGGCTATTTCATCTAAACCATATGCAGGTTTGGTATTATAAACACCTGTGAGAGCCTGGTTCCCTTTAAAAACCGCCCCGGGGGAGATAGCTTGCTGGGAAATGGCGCTAAAATTTGAACACGCGATTAGTGCGGTGGCTAAAATTGATTTAATAATCACTCAGAATTTTTAAATAGTTAATAATAGAAAAGGAGGTTGATCACTCATAGAACGAATTTAAAAGACGAATAAACTATATTTTCTATCTTTTTCAGTAAACATAATTCATGCTGCTCAAAATAATTTGTTCATTACTGCTAACTTAGTTCTTGGTTTTAGCAACAAAAGCTCAAAATGAGTATTAGTATTGCGAGAAAATGTAATAGTATTTTTAGTTTTGTTAAACTATGCTACCAGGTATTTATCTTTAATTTATTGCTTTATGAAATCAATTTTAAAAAAGCATTTATTGACAAAATGGAATTCGCCGCAATGATCTAAATTACCGTAAGTTTCTTTGGTTTATTTATTGGTTTGTATATAAGAAAGCAGTTTCTACTGCTTTCTTTTTTTTTACGAAGTCCTAAACTACTTCGGGGTAAACCGGATTGTACGAAATTCCAGGAATACTGTACGAAAATGAACACTCCAATATTTTAGAATTTTTGATAATAATTTGATTATCAGCATATACTCAAGGTGGCACGGCTTTGATTCATTTCTTATCAGAAAAAATCAAGGTTATGAAAACAGTTCTCACACTTATCGCAACCATCTTATTGACAAGTTTAAGTTTTAATACTTCAGGCAAACACGCCAGAATAAATCGTTTTGTAAACCTGTCCATCACTTCGGCAAGCAATTATAACTTTGAGGTTTATAAATCTGTTTCTGCAAACATAAGTGTGGAGCTGGTTGAGAAGGATGGGAATAATACCACGATAATCTGGAAAAAACAACTTGGTCAGTATACCCTGTATAACACAAATTCAAAGAAAAATGAACAAACACTTTCACTGAAAGGGGTCGACACAAAAAATATGTACCTGGTTTATACTATCACCTATACCGATGAAAATTCAGGTAGCCAATTTAAAAAGCAATTAGCTGCAAACCTTGACGAAAAAATGGATTTTAATATTGCCCTTTAGAAATAGGATGTTTAAACATGATTATAAATATAAGCATATAACATTTGATGTACAAGACACCCACTAAATGAGCTTTCTATAATTCCTCGGCAATTTTAGAAACGCCTTTACAAAAATTAAATGGCCAATCAATTGTTAAGGCACTAAAATTGTTTATGTAATCAAACACTTTCTTTCATCCCTTACTAAACAGATTATTTCTGACTTTACTTAAAACAAATACGATGAAAAAAATTTTCGCTATCGCACTGACTATTCTCACCCTGAATTATGCAGTTGCCCAGGAAGTTAGACAACAAAGGACTATTAATGTAAGCGGCTCTGCCGAAACGGAAGTAACTCCCGACGAGATCTATGTGCAAATAGATCTTAGAGAGTATGATAAAAAAGGTGCAGGAAAAGTGGATATACAAACGATCCGCAATCATTTCTTAAATAATGTAAAAGCGCTGGGTATTCCTGAAACGGATATTAGTGTGCAGGGCTTTAGCGGTTATGACAATTATTATACCTGGTACAAAAAGGATAAACAAAAAAACCCGGACTTGAAGGCTTCCATTAGTTACGTGGTTAAATTTAGCAGCATAGCAAAAATGGATGAACTCGTGGCTAAACTGGATGATGAAGCCACGCAAAATTTTTCTATTCAGAAAGCGGATTACAGCAAAAAGTTTGATCTGAAAAAACAATTGAAAATACAAGCCGTAAAAAATGCAAAAGAAAAAGCCGCCTATCTCGCTGAAGCAATTGGAGAACAGGTTGGCGGGGCCATCACTATTAACGAACCTAATGAGGTTACCGGCTGGCCGCAGCCACGCGTTTATGCAAACTCCATGATGAAAGTTAATGCTATGGAATCTGCGCAGGCTGCACCAGCGATGAATGTGGATTATAAAAAGATAAAGCTCCAGTTTGATGTGCAGGTGACGTTTGCGTTGAAATAGTATAAGGTGAAATAATATAAAGAATATTGGACAAGGAAAAAAACGAAGGACTGTTGAAACCCTCCGTTTCGGGATCATACAAAAATGCTGCAGAATGTTCCTTCATTAAGGCCTGAAAGCTCCTGGAGTAATCACATACCAACGGCCTCTTGCCTTTTTAAATAACAGCGCCCGTTGATGGTTATTCTTTCTTTGAACTTAATAAACTTGCTAAAAAGCCCGAAGAGTACCAACTCCCTTTAAAAATTATGCCTTCAATTCTTCGAAACGCTTCAAGGTCCTCAAGTGGATTTTGATTCAATAAAACAAGATCTGCATTCATGCCTTCTGCTATATAACCACCATTAGAATTTAGAAATTTTGCTGAATTTACCGTCGCAATCTTGAGAATTTCTGCATTAGAGAATCCTGCTTTTTTAAATAACTGCATTTCATTAATAAGGGAGTAACCTGGTACTAGCATGGGTACAGGGGCATCAGTACCAATAAGCAATTTAACACCGGCTTTTTTAAATGCGGGTAGAAGCTGTGTTGTAAAAAAGTTAAGCGTCCTTGTATATCGTTCAATCCCCACACTATTTTGATTGCGTTTTTTAAATGTTTGCTCCCAACCCCAGTCTCTTATTGTTTCCCGGGACATGAACCGGAAGCCTGCCGATTGCTCAAACCAGCTCCAATCGTGTACTGTTTGAAGAAAAGCGCTTTCGTATACAACTGCGGTTGCAGTAACCCATGAATTGCTTTGAGCCAGTTCAGTTGCATAAATAATAAGGTTCGTCGTGTCCCTGCCATCATTAAAAAAAGGAAGCAATTCTTCCAGGTGTTCTATGCTTTTTTGCCCGTTTATTTTAATGACGTTTCCAATTCCAACCGGCGTAGGAATATGCCCTGCCACAGGAATTGAATATTTTCTGGCTGATAATATTAGTTGCTCATAAAAAGGAAGAGAGACATTGTCATAAATCTTGATAAAATCATAACCCAGGCGTTTATGATTAAAAACAATAGAATCGATTTTATCGATACTGGTTAAAGTGGTATTTGTTGAACGTGAAAGCGGAGCTTGTTCAAGGATTGGACCGCTGGAATAAAAATGAGGTCCTAACAATCTCTCCTCTTCGATATCTTTTTTCCACTGCAGATGCATTGCTATACCATGCAGGTTTCTTACGGTTGTTACCCCGTTTATCAAATACATCAGTAATTCAGAAGAGTCAAAAACATGAACATGCATATCGGCAAGTCCCGGCATCAGATATTTACCTGTGCATTCAATCTGCTGATATCCGGCAGGTATTTCTAAGTCAGTTGTATTACCAACCCTGGTAATTATACTATTTGTTATTAATACATTTTGGTTTTTATTTACGCTTCCCGAAAGAACATCTATAATATTTACATCATGCAGTGCGAGTATTGTGTTTCCACTTTGCGCATTGCAGGGAAGAAATAAACAAACTTGGATAAGGGTTGAAAATAATGAGCGGCAATTAATAATCATAACTAGCAATATTACCTAAAAACTAAATTACAGTTAAGCTGCAATTGCAATAATCACAAACAAGTGATCCTAATGCTCTACAACTTCAGCTTTAAACAAGGGAGCTCCTTTTACAGATCAGGGTGCTTATAACAGATTAATACTACTTGTGCTTTTGTAATTATTATCGTCATACAAAGTTAAAAGATTCAATAAATACAAAACTGCAATTTTCAACCCAATAAATTAAGCATCTCTCTGTTGTGCCATTCGTACTAGATTTATTTTTCTGCCAGCATAATGTTTACCGGCATTGCGGTTGTTTTTAAGTTTAGCACACTTCTTGAACATGGAAGTGCTACCCATCTGGACCGCATTTCTAATAAAAATTATAGAAAGTCTTAACGTTAGAATGATAACTTAACCTTCAGCAAAATTATTCTTACCCATTCTTTATTTTAAGATAAGCAATGAGCTGAGAAATTATACCTGATTTTAAGACAGGTATTTCATGTTCGCGTTCTATTTCAGGATTGTGCTTGGTAAGCCAGTCATCAATAAACATTTTTCTTGTATTTTGTGCCCGTGATAAGTGTTCGACGAGCTGCATTTTTTCTTCAGGTTTAAGTTCTGCGTACATCATAATAAAGTGGCAGCTAACTTATGTAAATTCCTGTTAGTGACGGCTTAAATTTAATTAGCCCCAGGTAATCTTCGTTTTGGGCTGTTTTATGATGAGTATAAAAGCTTAAGTCCTATCCTTTGTTTTCAAGCTTGTCTTTTGAAATCAGCTTATAGTCTTTATCTCCAGGGAGTTCTTTAAGAATCTTTCTGTTCTTCTTTAGTACAAGGTCAATATCCCGTATTGCCCTATGCGTTTCTGTCTTTCGTCTTATTATGAATGGCATTCCTGCAAAACTCATTGGAATACTTTTTATCTGAACAACCGCGTATGGCGTCTCCACAATACTCGCATTAAGCAAGACTTTGGTTTTTGACATTCATCAGATCGTGATTTGTTTCTAAGTTATAATAAACCAGTTCATCTGTACCCGTGTATACATGCCTAGCCGCATATATATATACGCATACAAATGTTTAAAAAACGGCTCGTTTTTATCCCGCATCCAACCTTTGTTTTAAACAAATAAGTATGAAAACACAAATAGAGTTCAGCTCATAGGACCGAAATTATTTAGACAATGCGGGCCATACCAGATTAAGCAACCATGACTTTGTTTCGTTTGTTATGAATGGATTTCCACCGGGGTGACCATTATTTCCATACTATTTTCTTTTCACCGGTGTGGATTCAAAAGGCAGTCTTCGCTCCCTGCGGAGCGATCATTTTTTGCGTACCCCTCCTCTCGCCTTGTAAGGGGATACGCAAAAAATGAAATACTCCCCTTTGCCGTTAATAAAACCATTTTAAAATTTAAATCTCTGATTATGCAAATGTTTGGAAGACTTGTTTCGCAGGCAGAAGTCAAAAAATTAAAGGATGACAGGCAAGTCATCAGCTTTATAATCGCATTAAACGACACTTTTCGCTCCAATGGTGAAACCAAAAAACGGGTCACCTATGTCGACTGTTCGTACTGGCGATCTCTGGGCGTAGCTCCTTATTTAAGCAAGGGAGCAATGGTTGAAATTGCTGGTAACATCGGTGTAAATGCTTACCTCAACAAAGAAGGCATTGCTAAAGCAAGGATTACGTTTCATGTCAATGATCTCAAACTTCACGGAAGTAAAAAGGATGATGAACCGGCTTCTGAAAATCCATCTGAACTAACGAAACCTCTTGAAGACTTACCATTTTAATTAAATGACAAAAATAAAAAATCAAAATATGGCACACAATCTCAATTACAATGAAGAGCAAAATAAATTCGCTTTTTTCTCCGTACAGGAAAAGCCCTGGCACGGCCTCGGTCAAATTGTAGATCAGTATCCGACAAGCGCAGAAGCAATAAAATTTGCAGGGCTTGATTACACAGTGCAAAAAAGATCCCTATTCACTTATGACACCGAAAAACAAAATGGCGACCCCGGAAAAGACTTGATCATTTCCGAAATTAAAGTGAATAATTACCTAGCCACGGTTCGGACAGATACCGATACTGTACTGGGCGTTGTCGGTAAGGATTACCAGGTGGTTCAGAACATCGATGCGTTTTCATTTTTTGATTCAATAGTAGGTGGTGACGGTATTCTTTATGAAACCGCAGGTGCACTTGGAAACGGTGAGCGAATTTTCATTACCGCAAAGCTTCCCTCCTATATTTCCGTCGGCAAAGAAGACCTCGTTGAACAATACCTTTTCCTTACCACTTCCCATGACGGGTACGGCAGCATAACAGCAGCATTTACACCGGTAAGAATTGTTTGCAATAATACCTTGAATGCAGCCATGCATAGTTACAGTAATGCTGTAAAAATCAGGCACACCGCCAACGCAAAAGAAAGATTGGAACAGGCTCATAAAGTAATGGGTATTGCAAGCCGTTTATCAATAGAGCTCGAACAGATTTTTAATAACTGGACTAAAGTGAAAATATCAGACCCTGAACTGAAAAAACTGATACAGATCGCTTTAGTTCCCAATAAAGAAGTCCTGCAAAATATCCGGCTGGGTAAAGAAGATGAACTTTCTTCCGCTTACCTAAACATGTGTGATGCAGCATTCAACTATGCGATGGTGAGCCCGTCCCAAAGAATGGAGACAACTAAAGGAACCTTATTTGGCGCTTATAATGCTGTCACAGGTTATTACCAGAATGTAAGAAAGTTCAAAAATGAAGAAGCGAAATTAAAATCACTTCTGCTTGGCGGTACAGGGCAGGTAAGAACACAAACGGCGTTCAATCTGTGCCGGAACTTTTATCGCAACGGCAGTGAAAGTTTATTACTCAACTAAAATCAGGAAAAATGAAAAAGCAAAGCATTTACATATCGGACATAAATGGAAATGAATTTCTCATTGACAACATCAACAGCACCATCTCGCAAACAGAAATATTGCTGCAAATCGATAACAGGATGCGTGGTTTAACGATTCTTGAAAGACAGTATTGGGAAGATATACTGCGGAAATTAAAGTCTCTTGACGATAAAAACTAATGATTAAAAATTAGGCATATGAAACAGGAAATGAACTTAGAATCAACTTTCAGTATTGCTGAAGTGGAACTGGTATACAGAACAAAAGTAAGGGCCTCAAACAGACCTCAAATATCCGATTCGAAAATAGCATTTCAGATTTTACTTAGTTCATGGGATCCGGACAAAATTGAACTGGTGGAACAATTTAAAATTTTGTTATTAAATAAAGCGAACCGCGTCCTCGGAATAGCGGAGATATCCAGTGGCGGCTTAACGGGTACCGTTGCAGACCCTCGCCACATTTTTGCACTTGCTCTTAAAGCAAATGCCGTTGCAATAATTCTTTCACATAATCACCCGAGTGGCAACCTCAAACCGAGTGCGGCAGATGAGAGTCTTACGGAGAAATTAAAGCAGGCCGGTGCATTGCTTGATATCAAAATTCTCGATCACCTAATAATATGCAGTGACCAGTATTATTCTTTCGCAGATGAGGGCCTTATTTAAAACAGGATATTCACTAAGCAAATAATTTTATTAGCTATGTAGTTTCCCTCTGGCGTAATCCTAATCCTACGAAATACCTTGCAAATAACTAACTACTTGCTGTCTTTAATCTTATCAATAGCACCTTGCAGTTTTTGAGAAATATCATCAGTCGCGCCTATGAATAGCTCTCTCACGAGGCCTTGTTTGTCGATAATGACATGTGTTGGGTAAGCATTAACTTCAAAAAGTTTTGCAATTTTATCTGACTCGGCGACTATCTTATAGAGAAAAGGTTGTGTAGTTAAGAATGTTTCAATATTTGCCTTTGGATCCAATGCAAAGCTCAGGAAAATTATATCCTCACGTTGATTAGAATCAACCATTTTATTAAGAGAGGGCATCTCATTTTTACAGGGCCTGCAGCCTGTGAACCAAAAGTTGAGGACAATAATTTTACCTTGCATATTTCGAATTGAATATTCCTTCCCCATGATATCTGTTACCTTAAAATCTGGTGCAGCTTTCCCAATGAAAGTATTACGGTATTTCGTTTCTTTCACAAGTTGCTTGTTTGCGGCAGCAGCGAGCTCCTGTTGAGAGAGAATACTATAATACATATATACCGTATCATTTGAGACCTCGAAACGACGGCTGACATTAGGTAACGAAGCGGCTTCTTTAGCTTGTGAATCAGTCATCGCTTTTCCATCACTCCAACGATTGATAATCACTCCGGGTTTGGCTTTACTATCTTTTTTGTCAGATCTCATATAGATTCGTTCTTGCGCTGATAAAATACTGACAACAGTCAATAGCAAAAAAAGTATGTAATATTTTTTCATAATTTAAAACTAAAGTTCACAATACTTTTAGCAGAAGAAACAAGGTTAATTAATGTTAATCAAAAAATAATTAGCAGTAATTGACAAACCTAAATGCTCGTGTGAGTTACTATTGTTTGGGCCAGCCCGCGACGATTAATAGAATCCTTTTACAATTAAAGTCTCAAAATTTTTGGTATTCAAAGAGCTATAAATTGTCCAATGAATTGTAACCAGCAAAGTAGAGCTATCAACACCATCTGAGTCAGCACCATTTCACCTTTTGCTCCTCATTTCTGCTGCCTTTAATTTAGGCCCTTCTGCTTTTATATTCTTTCACAAACTATTTTTATTAAGCAAAATCAAGAAGCCCTCTTCAAAGGGCGCACAAATTATAATGAAGAAGACTTGACGGCAATCGGAACCCGCTTCTCGAAATAGCGGAGATATCAACCGGTGATTTAACTGGTACCGTTGCAGACCCTCCGCACATGTTTGCCTTGGCTGTCAAATGGCCGCGACAAGCTTTGGGTAAGGGGAAATTGCCAAGGGGAACAAATAGCATATTTGCTGTATGAACACATACTTTGCTATTAAAACGTATTAGTACAATAATTAAAACGACGGAAGCATTCCTGTTATGGTTTATAATACCAATAACTTACTTTCAATTGTATGCTTAATCAATCAGATCTGCGCTATCCTATAATAATTTTAACCTGTGTACCAGGTTACAAATCAAATTGTGTGTTGTGGAAAATATTAACGTTGAGAAAGCTCTGGAAATTTTGCGCAAACATGGTGTCAATCCAGACCCCACCGAGGTTAAAGGGATTTTGACCCTTCTGTACAAAATTGCTAATATCGCATTTATACAATATCAAAATAAGGTAAAATGATAGCAGATTTGTATATCCGCGTTAGTACCGATGAGCAAGCTGATAAAGGGTATTCCCAAAGAAACCAGGAGGAAGTATTGCGCCGTTATTGTGACAATAATAAAATCATCGTACGTGATGTTATTCGGGAAGACTATTCTGCAAAGACATTCAACAGACCTGGATGGAATAATTTTCTGGCGCATCTCAAAAAAGAAAAAGGAAAAGTAGATCTACTACTTTTTACAAAATGGGATCGTTTTTCCAGGAATGCAGGGGATGCATACCAGATGATCAGCACACTTCGCAAATTTGGTGTTGACCCCCAAGCAATAGAGCAACCCCTTGATCTTTCGATTCCTGAAAACAAGATGATGCTAGCTTTTTATCTTGCCGCGCCGGAAGTGGAAAATGACCGTAGATCGCTTAATGTTTTTTTTGGAATGAGAAGAGCCAAGAAGGAAGGGCGGTGGATGGCCAGTGCTCCCTTCGGTTACAAAATAAAACGAGGGAAGACGGAACAAAATATATTGCTTCTGACCCCGAAGAAAGTAAAATTATGATATGGGCTTTCAACAAACTGGCTGAAGGAGTATTCAACACCGAGGATATCTTTATGCAGGCGAAAGCCAAAGGATTTAAAAGAAATAAGTGCGCTTTTTGGGATTGTATCCGTAACCCGGTTTATTGCGGCATGATTTTTATCCCCGCCTTCAAAGATGAACAGTCAATAATCGTGCAAGGCCTTCATGAGCCCATCATTTCTACAAGTTTGTTTTATAAAGTTCAGGATGTTCTTAACTGTCGCAGCAGGATTTATAAGCCCCGACAAACAGGAGATCCAAATCTTCCATTGAGAGGGTTTTTAGAGTGTCCAGACTATGGACTGAAGTTATCAGGCAGCGCATCGACGGGGTTCACTAAACGTGTGCATTATTATCATTGCCGTGGTGGTTGCAAGTTCAGGATCAATGCACAAAAAGCGAACGAACTTTTCCTGAATGAACTAAAGGATCTTGTACCAGTTAAAGCCTACTCTGAACTTTATAAAGAGATATTGTATGATGTTTATAAACAAAATACTAAATCGGCCGATGACGAAATAAAAACTGTAACAATACAAATCAATGCGGTTAATGATCGCTTAAATAAGGCCAGGACACTTTTAATGGAAGGAAAAATCGATCCAGGTGACTACCGCATAATGAAAAGTGATTGCGAAGAGAAGTTGAAGGTTCTTGAAACCAAACTACTTGCAATAACACCGGGCGAACAAAATTCGAACGCAAAGCAGTTCGTTGAACGTGCCGTTGATACATTATCTCATTTGGACAAGCTTTATATTAACGGTGACATCTGCACGAAAAGAGAAATCATAAGTTCGATACTTGCTCAAAAAATCATTTTTGACAGAAAAAAATGTCGAACTATTAATTTCACTCAGCCCATTGCAGTGATATGCAGTCTGGGTCAGTGTTTCAGCGAATTAAAAAAGCCGGAAAAATCAGATTTTTCCGGCTTGTATGGTAGGGAGGCCCCCAGGCCTCTGGCATTAACGAATATGTTTCCCGCACTACGGGTATGTTGCTAGACCGCTACGTAGAAATGATAAAGAAGGAAAATGAAAATCTAGATTTTCTCACAGGTGAAATAGAGCAAGGTATGAAAGGTTCTATGACCCTGGTTAGCCTGGTAAAAAGTTACAATAGGAAAAGAAAATCAGAAGTTGGTAAAACAATTTCCTCAAGTACCTATAAGCAATACGCGTTTACAGAGAGAAAATTAAAAGCTTTCCTGCTATATAATGGATGCAGTAATATACAGGTAAGAGATATCATGTACCAACTTATCGATGATTTTGCACTGTATATTCTTTCATCAAAAAAATCATGCGGAAATTATGCAGCCAGGTTATGTTCTAACCTTAGGCGGATTCTAAATTATGCTGTCCAAAAAAAATTCATCTCCCATAACCCCTTCCTTCATTTTAAATGCCTGCAAAAAACAAATGACCGCTTGTGGCTAAGCCTGGAGGAATTGGAACGTATTCGCCAGGCAAATTTTCCACACCGTTATCTATCTTATGCAAGAGATGTTTTTATTTTCCAGTGTTATACAGGATTGGGTTACATGGATATGAAGAACCTGAAAAAAGATAATCTCGTAAAACGAGACGGGAAAAACTGGATTATTCTAAAACGACTAAATAATGTTCGGTCAGCTATCCCTCTTCTACCTGAATCAGGTAAAGCGCTGGCCCGGTTACAAAGATATTACGTGCAGGCCCTTCAATATATTCCCGGAGCGCTAATTCCCCTTTTTAATGTCAACAGGTTTAACCTTCACCTGGCAAAAATCATGAAGCATTGCGAAATTGACCGTAACATAACGAGCCAGTCAGGACGTAAAACTTTTTCAAGAACCATTGCACTGGCGGGGGGATTGTCTTTAGAATCTTTATCCGCGATGCTGGGACATACCCGTGTGAGGTACACACAAAAACACGCATTTTCCTCGGATTTGCTGGTGGCCTCAGATATGAAAAAAATAAAAAAAGCTATGAATGGAAAATAAACTGGCGGTCAGCTTCAAGGGTTATAAGCTATGCATAGATTTTAACGGCCTGTCAAGAACAAAATTATTTAAATCACAACTTCCGCAACCCCTTTGGCAAAAGCTGCTGCACTGCTTTATTATCAGGAAATACCGGGAACTTTTGGTCAAAGGGAAGGTTGAATGTTCCGTTTTGTTTTACAGTGTTTTCGATGAACCCGGCGGACAAACCAAACTTTCGCAACTTGTAGAATTACATTTCGGCCATATTCAAAAACGCTGTGGTCTCGATTTTGCAAAGGGTACTGTGGAGCGTTACCGCCAGACAAGGCTTGTCTTAAAACAGTATTTATCCCTGACTAAACTGGATCACATTGAGCTACGCTATCTCGATGTTGGGTTTATTGAGGCCTTTAAACAATACATATTGAAAATAAGAAGAAATTCTATTAATACATGTGATGGACATTGCAGGAATTTAAAATGGATCATTCATTTTGCAGTAAAAAATGGTTGGCTTGAACACAGCCCATTCTTCAAATTCAAAGGACAACAAATTAAAGGGACTACCTCTTGCCTATCGCTCGCTGAATTCGGGCTTTTGGCAAAAACACGCTTTAGCAATCATGTTCATAATTTTGTTAAGCAAATGTTTTTATTACAATGTTATACAGGGCTGTCTTATTCGGACCTCTTGCATTTAAAACAGGGACACCTTTTTACAGGCGTTGATGGCAATCAATGGATCATTTTGTTTCGCCGAAAAACGAGCAACAGAACTTCTGTACCGCTTTTACCAAAAGCCCTAAAGATTATTCAAACATCAGGCTCCTGGGAAATAAAATCCAAACCAAGAGTGCCGGGTGCACTTTTCCCTATGCATAGTCTCACAATGTATAATCTGTTGCTACTGAAAATTATGTCTGCCTGCGGTATTAATAAAAAGATTTCCAGTCATTCAGGTAGAAAAACTTTTGCAAGCAGCTTCGCCCTGAAATATGGGGCATCAATTGAAGGGATTTCAAAAATGCTTGGTCACAGCACTATCACTTACACGCAGCTTTATACAGAAGTTTCTGATACCAAAGTAGCAAGAGAAATGAAAGGACTTCAAAATAATTATCTTAGGCTTAAGTAATAAAAACACTTTATTGATACCCCCGGGGGCCGTTCAGAATTTGTTCTATAACGACTTGATCCTGATTCGATTTTGAAATATCAATTAAATCCTGTAACTTGCGAATAGTATATATACATATTCGCATATAGCAGTTAATGTAAAAATATTAGGTATTTCACTCGAATTTTTGAGTTAAAGAATATTTCTTAACTTTATTTAAAGTATATATACTTTAAGTATCCTCATAATCCTCTCTTCTCCAGTTCTCCTGCTAATTTCTTTACTTCCCGAAAAATATTTCCTGGACTCAACTATATATGTCATGAAAAAATTGTAACTTTGAAGATATAAAGTATATATACTTTATATCATTATGGCTAATAAATCTCGCTTTATTATTGCGGAGTCTTCGATCAAATCTTTTTTTACCAAGGGTCCAAAAAAGGTTTTTTCAAGGGAAGAAATCAAAGAAATATTTGAAGAACGACGGGGCATCTGGAATCTTCCCTTATCTACCTATCCAGACAAGTTTATTGAGCAATTACTTCAGCGGGGTATTTTAAAAAAACAGGTAATTGAATTTGAAAGTTTCGTTGGAAAAAAGGAACGATTTATTTCAGATGAAGCCACCCCATACCAAGTGGCCGTATCTCTGTTTAATAAGTCCTATATATCGCATTATACTGCCGTTTTCTTAAACGGATTGACTACCCAGGTACCCAAAAGAATTTATTCGACTTTTGAGCAATCAAAAAAAATTAATACAAACCGAACGTTGGAACAGGCAGCTATTGATGCCGCGTTCTCAAAGCCACAGCGGAAGGCCATCTCTAAAGTTATTTACGAGGACTATGAAATTATCATTCTTAACGGAATGAATACAAACCGGGCCGGTGTTACTACCATTGAAAATGTGCCTGTTACGGGATTGGAAAGAACACTGATTGATATAACTGTTAGACCCTTGTATGCAGGCGGAGTCGATGCCGTGCTGGAAGCATACAAAAGAGCAATGGATAGCATATCCATTAACAAACTAATAGCTATCCTTGATGCCATGAATTTTATTTATCCCTATCACCAGGCAATTGGGTTTTATATGGAGCGAGCTGGCTACGAATCTAAAAAGTTGACTCTATTAAAGGAAAAGAAAAAAAACCGTAGATTTTATCTTACTTACGAGATGGGGCAAAAAGCTTATTCTGAGGACTGGATGATCTATTATCCTAAGGGAATGTAAGCCCCTCAAAACGCTCGAGAACATATTCGAAATAAAAATCGAAGTCTTCCAGCTTCTCTGTTACATCCACGGTATGCTCAACACTATTCCAGTCATCTCTGTGTAAATCTTTGCTCGACCGGATATCCCGGATAAAGCTTAACGGTACTTTTTTCGCTTCAAATATATGGGCGATGAGTTCTTTATTTCCTTCAGATCCTGGATCGATCGTATGCACAGACATGATCAGGTGTATATCATAAAAGTCTCTGGCCCGCGGCCTTGGCGAATGTGAAGGCAGTATGGCCCTGTAAGCGGGCAGTTGCTGGCAGAGAGCCCGGAGCTTTTCGAAAACAATCATTTCAGGGGTATACACATAAATGGTATATCCATCAACCTTAATTTCAGTCTTATTCTCGCCTATATATTCATATTTACTGAACTCAAGTTCAAAGACAGGGGAGGTATCCGGCTTCAAAGGAACGGCGTGTCTTCTGAATGCATCAGGGTTCAGAGGTAAAGTGTCATACACTTTTTTGTCAATGACTTTAAAAGTGGCCTTATAACCACCCCAAAAATCAGCGACTTCCTGCTTAATGGTTTTTGGTTTATGAACAAATTTGTAGTCCAGTACAACGTAATTATTTTCTAAAAATGTAGCAGCCAGAGTTTTTTCAATTCTTTCCGAGATGTCTTTTTCATCTTCAGAAAAATCACCGTCTTCGATTGAAAAATCGAGATCATAAGAAGTTCTGGATATTTTATCAAACTCATGTTTCCATGCAAGATCAATGGCATTGCCGCCTTTAAGAACAATTGTTTCTATTAATTTATCATCAGACGCCAATGCGATAATTGCTATTTTTTTAATTTTATTGACGAGCTCGGAGTTCATTTTTTAAAAAGAAATTGGCATTAAAACAAAAAGCCCGTTAGGGCCCTTTTTCAAAAAGAATCGGTGTGCTTTGCACACCAAAAATACAAATTTTTTATCCAAGATTTTCGAATAGTCTGTAATGAATGGCCCCTCAGGATTGTTCAAACAGAGAGGATATACATACTTTCGCAAATTAATCCTTATAAAATTTTAAAAGCAGGTCAAAAGCTCTGGAAGGGCCCGAGGAAATAGCATGGAAGTGCATAGTGGCTGCCGAATATATATTGTATTCATCTTTCCATTTTTTAAATTTATTTCTTGCTGCACCATCCTTAATTACTTCAATAGAAAACAATTGACTTTTATCGGGTCCACTGCAAATCATCTGTGGCCCTTCCATATTAACCATGCTGCAGTCTAGCTCCCTTCTTGGCTCCAGGAGGCAATTTCCCTTTTGATAAACCTTAGGAACTTCGAAAACAGGATGGAAAGAAAAACTGAATTCAAACGGCTTGGTTTTGTTATTGATAAAATCGGTGGTGAGAAAATAAACCGTTTCAACTTTACCGTTTGGCCAGCGAATCAGTCCCCCCTCTTCATTTATGCTGCTAAATAATATTTCCGTTTGTTTGTATAGATCCTTACGATCAGCCCTTGTTTCTTTGTCTTCATACAGGTCATTAATCAGGGCTATGCAATTATCTATATGCTGAGAAATCATTGGTCCGCCAAATGAATGCATTTTGGGATGAGCCTTATAATTTCTCGTCCACCGAATATGTTCCAAAAATTCCTTGTTATTGGTTTCAAAATAATTCCTGTCACAAAACCATTCAATAAGTAGTCTGAAATTTTTCTTCTCCGGCCACGTGTCCCCTGAAATTTCTTTATAACGAATATGCAGTGCCATTTCGAATGTCAGCGAGGCTTGGGTTACCGCCACATCGAAAAACTCATACTCGTAAAATGCAAGCTTTGTCAGGTTACGAATAATTCTTGCATTGCTCTGGATGTCCTCATGCACCTCAGTTTTCAGATAAAATTCCCGAAAAAACCTTTGGCAATAATCTTTGTACGATTGGATCTCAAAGGCATGCCATTTAGTATCCATTACAGGATGAATCATAAGTTATACAAGTTGAAATGATTTTTTAGTGCAAACCTATTTTTCAAACTTGACATGCAAGTTGCCTGTGACAGGCTGGGGCAAATTTGCAACTGTGAGTTTATAACTCATTGAAAAATTTTCGGCTTTCCTTATATCGTTATACTTTAAATAAAATGAATGAAATGTTTCCTCTTGGTGGTGTTTAAGGCCAGCGTGGTGAAATTTTACATTATAACTATTAGTTTTTTTGATTGATGGTTCCCTGGTAATTTGGTTGATTGAAGAAACACCCTCACTTAAACGCAAGGGGCTCAGGATATTTGAAATGACTGGTGAGTAAAAATCAAACCTGTTCTTTGGCCTATGAGGCTCTTCCGGCCTCTTTTTGTGTTTAAGAACGTCTTTTGCCGCCAACACATCAGGTCCATCAGGAATGTGCAATTCAATATCTATATCTTCTGCCGGAGTAGTACCCGAATTTTTCAAAGTCAGTTTTATTGCTTCCATATTATATCGAAACAAATACACGTCATATTCTTGTGCGAAAAATATTTTAGATTTTTCAAAGTAATTGTCCAGCTCTTTATTGTAATCTTTGACCTGGTCCTTACTCAATCCCATCAGGCTGGCATGGAAAGCGAAAGCAGCACGCAGCCCTGTCTGATCGGCGCTCGCATCAGTTTCAAAATATGTGAGATACGAAATCTCGGATCTCAGTTTGGCCATTTCTCGCTCCACATATTGGGCTCTCCCAACTATTTCTTGACGTGCGTTGACATGCAGAAATTCATTGCCATCTTTAAAAACAAGCTTCAGCACTGGTAAACGTTTTTTTAATTCGGCAAGCTCGTTTGTCAAGGCCTTATTTTTCTTTTCTACATCTTCCAACTCTTCGGGCAGCATAAACTCTTCAGGTAATCGAATAGTAGTGATCCCAAGTTGTTGGGCTTTTAGACGAGGCCCCACGTCATGTGTAACAAAATATACGGGATCTTTTTTTTCTTCATTGATGTACTGTTTTATGGAGGCCAGCAAACAATCATCTTTTACATTTTTATCAAGCTGGTATAGGTCAAAAATTTCAGTACGAGGTTGTCTAATAATATAATTAACTCCATAACGGCATAGAGTCGGGTTTTCAATTATTTGTTCAATTCGGGGAAGTATTTTTTTTGCAATTCTGGATACTCTTTTTGAAGCGTTGTATTTATGCGCATCCAGTTCGGCCATTACTGCCGGTGCGATCATAAATTCAAATGGCCCATTTGAATTTAATAATGCCGCCCAGTCGATCTGGTCGAAATCACGAAAGTGAAGAAAAATGTTTGTGTCGAGAAAAAGGTGGTTCATACTTAGACGAATTTCCTGAATTAACCTTGGAATATAAGTTTACTTTAATAAAAGTTACCCACGTAATATGTGTCGGCATTTTGCAACGGCAAAAGCCTTTTGTGTGTCAGGGAAAATATGATTGCCCCATGAACAAAATGTACATTAACTGTGCTACTCACTTTGTCAATTATTTTTAGTGGTATCATGTATGGCTTGAAAAAAACCGGCCGCCAGTTGCTACTGAAAATCAAAAAAACACTTTAGCCAACAGTAGGATTAAATATAAATGTCTAAATAATATTGTTTATTGTTTGACCCATGAACTATGAAATCTTTTAATTTTGCTTTGAATAGTTCTTTGCTTTTTGAAAAAAATATGCAACAAACAAATCGCTTAAAATCAAGCAATTTTTAGAAAATGTTTGCAAATTGTTTGCAAATTTGAAAAATCGAAATTTTTTGAGATTCAATTTCCAACAGGAGTTTGATTACCCTAAAGAAAAAAAGGACGAACATAATTTCAAGCATACTGCAAATAGTTATTTGATAATCAATAGACTGAATGAAAAATCAAAGGGGTCGGTCAAATAAAAAAGCTCCACAAAATTGTGAAGCTTTTCAAGTGACCGCGTCAGGATTCAAACCTGAAACCTTCTGATCCGTAGTCAGATGCTCTATTCAATTGAGCTACGCAGCCATTCCTTTTCAGGGCTGCAAATATAGGGAGAAAACGTAAATCTGAAAATTGTAACATAAGGAATTAACTAGCATTGATCTAAAGCTTGTGAAATATCATCGAGGATATCCTGTTTATGTTCAAGCCCGACAGAAATACGTATCAGTCCCGGTGTAATATTCACTGCACGGCGATCTTCCTCTGATAATTTTGCATGAGTGGTGCTGGCGGGATGGGAAGCAATGCTTCTTGTATCACCCAGGTTAGCTGTGAGCGATAACATTTTTAAACTATCAAGAAACTTTCTCCCGGCCGCTAATCCTCCTTTCAATTCAAAACAAACTATTCCGCCACCGTTTGCCATCTGCTTTACTGCAATTTTATTTTGCGGGTGTGAATCCAGGAAAGGATATCGCAATGAGGTGGTTTTTTGATGCCCTTCCAGTTGTTGGGCAATGTACAGCGCATTCGAGGCGTGCCTTTCCATTCTTACGTCCAGTGTTTCAAGGCTTTTGCTTAATATCCATGCGTTAAAGGGAGATAATGCGGGGCCTGTACTACGGCTAAATAAATAAATTTCATTGATGAGGTCTTTTCTTCCGGCAACCACCCCGCCCAATACCCTACCCTGCCCATCGAGCCATTTGGTTGCTGAATGAGTAACCAGGTCAGCCCCATATTCAATGGGTCTTTGCGCCACAGGTGTTGCAAAGCAATTATCAACATTCAAAATAAGGTTATGTTTTTTTGCCAGTTTTCCAACAAATTCCAGGTCGATAATATCCAGGCCCGGATTAGTGGGAGTCTCCAGGTATATCATTTTAGTATTCGGGCGTATAGCCTGTTCCCAAACACTCATATCTGTGGCGGGAACATAACTGTATTCGATACCGAACTTTGGAAGGTATTTAGTTATCACAGTATGTGTGCTTCCAAAAATAGCACTGCAGGAAAGGAGATGATCCCCCTGTTTCATCAATGCCAAAAAACTACCGGTAACTGCACTCATACCGGTTGAAGTAGCATAAGCTGCTTCGGCCCCTTCCAATGCGCACATTTTATCTGCAAACTCTTTAACGTTCGGATTTGAGAATCTGCTATAAATGTTATTATCCGTTTCATCAGCAAAGCTTGCCCGCATTTCTTCAGCATTATCATAACAGAAACTACTAGTAAGGAACAAAGGGGCAGAATGTTCCATTTCGTCTGTTCTCGGAATTTGTATCCTGATGGCGTCCGTTATTTTATGCATCGTCTTACTTGTTTGAAGATTTCAAATTAGGATATGAGTCTCAGTCACTTTTCATTCATTATAAATTATTCTTGGACCATTACTTTCCATGTAATGATACATCCTGCTCTGCGCAAAGTTTCGGCAACGGAACAGTATTTATTAATGGAGAGACTTACCGCATGTTCAGCTTTTTCAAATTCGGAAGTTCCTTTCAGCGTGAATATAACATGCACTTTTTCCCAGAGAGCAGGTACTACATCTTTCTCTCTCTCCCCTGTTATTTCAATATACAGGCCGGAAAAAGCTACTCTTTTTTTCTTCAGGATCGAGACAATATCAATTCCGCTACAGCTACCCAGGGCCATAAGAATGGATTGCATAGGGCGAACACCGTACTTCAGGCCACCCTCATCCGGACTGGTATCAAATTGAGCCGTTTTTCCATCGCTATCGGTGGCGGTAAAGCCATAATCTGCAAGGGTTCTTTCGATACATATTTTAACCATTCTGATTATTTATGCAAATGTATACGAACAACATTTTACTTTGCGTGTATAATGCTACCCAAGATGCTTCGAACATTTACTTATGACGGAACTTTTACACTGGAAAACGGTCAGTCGTTAGAGCGAGTGGATATTGCTTATGAAACCTATGGTCAGCTGAATGAAAAAAAAGACAATGTAGTGTGGGTTTGTCACGCCCTTACTGCTAATGCAGCGGCAACCGAATGGTGGCCCGGCGTTATAGGAGAAAACACCGTACTGGATCCTGCTAAATATTTTATTGTCTGCGCTAATATTTTAGGGAGCTGCTATGGCACTACAGGACCGTTAAGTATAAACCCTGCAACGGGTAAACCTTATTATTATGATTTTCCGGCGATCAGCATCAGGGATATGGTAAAAGCGCATATTGCTTTGAAAGAAGAATTGGGGATTGATAAAATATTTTTACTCGCAGGCGGAAGTATGGGCGGATACCAGGCACTTGAATGGTGCATGATGGAGCCTGATGTGATAGATAATCTTTTTCTGATTGCCACCTCCGCATCAGAAACAGCCTGGGGGATCGCCGTACACGAAGCGCAAAGAATAGCAATAGAAGCCGACGATACCTGGCAGGAAAATAACGAACAAGCCGGGAGTAAAGGATTGAAAGCCGCGAGGGCAATCGGTATGCTCACTTACCGCAACTACAGGGTGTTTAAACAACAGCAGACCGATACTGATTTTTCAAAACTGGATAATTTTAAAGCTTCCAGCTATATGAATTACCAGGGCGAAAAGCTCGTCAAGCGTTTTAATGCATTCAGCTACCGTTGTCTTACCAAAGCAATGGACACACATAATATTGCCAGGGGAAGAACAAAAACCTTATCAGCGGCCTTACAGCAAATACGTCAGCACACTTTCATAATAGGTATTGAATCTGATCTTCTTTGCCCTACGGAAGAACAGCAATTAATGGCTTCTCACATTCCGGATTGTGCATTATTATTGATTGATTCAGATTATGGTCATGACGGATTTTTGACTGAAAGCACTGCAATAAATGAGCAGTTGCAGGAATGGCTGCATCCCTATACGGGAGTTTAAAGTTGTTTAGTATACTTTTATTATACAATCATCCCAAATGAAACAATCTTTCCCTTTGCCATTGAACAAGGCTGTTAATGATACCATGCTTACCATGCTGCTGGATATCATGGCAAAACAAAATCTTATCCTGGCACAGTTAACCGAGATGAATAAACTCGATCCGGAATTTATTGATAAGCAGGTAGAGATTGAAAAACAGGAAATCATTAAGCAGTTAATGGATATCTACTCAATGGAATAACTAATTAAACCAGCACACAGAAGATATATTCGCTTCAACTCATCACTCATCAATTTCATGAAAATCAGCTTTTTGTCTGTTGGAAAAAATCATGAAGAGTACATAAAGGCCGGCGTTGAAGACTTCAGCAACCGTATTGAAAAATATTTTACGCTTAGCTGGAATATTATTCCTTCTCCAAAGAATGCGGCATCAATGCAGCCTGCCGGGTTAAAAAAAGAAGAATCCAAAATCATTTTACAGCAACTGGACAAAGACGATTTTTTGATATTGCTTGATGAAAGAGGAAAGCAGTTATCCTCTCCTGAATTAGCCGAACTCCTTCAGCAGAAAGCCAATAATTCAATCAAAAGAATTGTATTCTTGGTTGGCGGCGCTTATGGTGTTGATGAAAGTATAATGCAAAGAGCCGGCTTTCAATGGTCATTGTCGAAACTTGTTTTCCCCCACATGCTGGTAAGGCTTATTTTAGCAGAGCAGGTATATCGTGCATGTACCATAATTCGAAACGAAAAATATCATCATAGTTAAATAGTCGGAATCCAGACAATATCATTCAACATTTATCATTCAACATAATTTTTCATGGTCATCAGCGTCACCTTAATTATCATTATTATCACCTGCCTTGTTTCCTTTGGCGCTTTTTCTAATCAGAAGATGATGGATGACCTGATCTTCTATCCTCCTGCTGTTTCACAAAATAATCAATGGTACCGTTTTATTACCTGTGGATTTATTCATGCTGATATTCCGCATCTGATCTTTAATATGTATTCATTTTACATATTCGGCGATTATGTGGAGAAAGCATGTAACGAGATATTTGATGAGCCACGGGGTAAAATAATTTATGTAGCATTATATATCCTGGCGCTGATTGTATGTTTATTACCATCGTATAACAAACACAAAAATGATTATTACTATAAGAGCCTCGGCGCATCCGGTGCCGTATCAGCAATAATTTTTGCGGGTATATTATTATTTCCCACTTTAGAAATAGGAATGTTCTTTATACCGATCCGGATACCAGGTTTTATTTTCGGACCGATCTATCTTGGTATATCGGTTTATCTTGACAAAAGACAAAAAGATCACATTAATCATTCAGCGCATTTCTGGGGTGCTATTTTCGGCGTTGTGTTTATCACTGTTATGGCGCCGGTTTTAAGCGATTTCAGGCCACTCGAACATTTTATGACGGAAGTTCGCAGCTACCTGGGGAAATAGATCTTTCATATACGCCGCTATGGAGATTAAGTACTACTCCATTTAAGTTTTAATATTTCTTTGGTTGAAGGCATCACTTTAAAACGATCATCAATTCTCATGCCTACCACCCAGATAATTTTCTTATCGCTTTCAATTACCCAGGCATTTTGTTTTTCATCAGCTGATAATTTCTGATCGATAAAAAAACGGCTCAATTTCTTTTTTTTCTGCATACCCAAAGGATAGAAATAATCTCCCTGCTTAAACTTTCTCAGCAATAAAGGGAAGGTAATGTTTTTCATATCCAGAACTGCTGTCTCTTTTGAAGTATGAATATTTATTTTTTCAGCGACGGATTTTTCCAGCTGAAGCATGCCACCAGGAAAAATAACTTTGCTATCCTCGGCTTCGATTATTGTGTGATAATTATTAACGGAAGATTTGCTTGCCGGGGTAATAATAAACCATTTACGATTTTTTATTATCCTGAACCCTGCGGAAGTTTCAATATATGCAGCGTTGGCTGCATCGAGGAGTTTAATAATTTCAGCTACTTGTCCGGAAGCGGCACCGTAATCTTTAAAAAGCTCCCATATCCAGGTGTTTGCCGGCAATAATTTTTTTAGCTGCAAAATGGCAATACGCACTTCACCCGGATTCCCTGTAAGTTCAAACAATTTTTGCTTAACGATATTAACATGGGCATTGTAAATCACATTTGCTTCCTTAAATCTTTCAATACTTGCTATAACATTATCTTCCGCCTGCGGGTATACTTTTTTTACTGCAGGAAGTAATTCATTCCTGAAAAAATTACGGGTATATTTTACCGACGAATTACTGGAATCTTCTACGAATGACAAACCATTTTGATTTGCATACTGAAGGAGTTGTTCTTTTTTAAAATCCAGCAAAGGACGAATAATATTTGAATTGAACTGTGGTATACCAGTCATTCCATTTAAACCCGTACCCCTGAAAAGATTCATCAATACAGTTTCAATATTATCATCAGCGTGATGAGCTGTAACAATAGCGGCAAATGAATTTTTATGAAATAATTCATTGAACCACCCGTAGCGAATATCCCGTGCAGCTTCCTGGACACCCATTTTATTTTCTTCAGCGTATTGATTTGTATCGAATCTTTTGATGAAAATTTCCTTTTGATATTTAATGGCAAGTTGTTTTACGAATTCTTCATCCCGCAGACTTTCTTCTCCTCTTAGTTGAAAATTGCAATGTGCAATACAAAAATCAAGACCTGCATTATTAAAGAGATCCGGCATCACAACGCTATCTGTTCCACCACTAACCGCAAGCAGGAACTTTCCATCTTTTTGAATGAAAGAAAACTTTGCTTTCCATTGCTGAATAAATTGTTCCTGCAAATTCATGATCCTATAAAGATAAATGCAGCAGAAACATTCTGCTGTATTTAAAATATTCGAAAATTAATCATTAGTTCTTCTTTGATTCTTTAGCCCATGCATCCTTCAGCGTTACCGTACGGTTAAAAACAAGGCGGCCATAACTGTCTTTATCCAAAGTAAAATATCCCTTCCTTAAAAACTGGTAGCGCTCATTGAATTTGGCAGTCTTTAAAGCAGGCTCCGCGTATACTGTCTGGACAACCTGCAAGGAATCAGGGTTCACATAATCTTTAAAGTCACCTTCTTCAGAAGATGGATCTTCTGTTTTAAATAGCCTGTCATATAACCTGATCTCAGCGGTGATAGCATGAGGAATGCTTACCCAATGCAACGTCCCCTTTACGTTAATCCCGGAAGTGTCATTACCACTGCGGCTCTTCGGTATATAGGAACAATGCAGTTCTGTTACATGACCGGTATTATCTTTTATCACTTCATCACATTTAATAATATAAGCACTTTTCAATCTCACCATTTGCCCGGGTGCCAGCCTGAAATATTTCTTCGAAGGATTTTCCATAAAATCATCACGCTCGATATATAACTCCCGGCTGAAAGGAATTTCTCTTTTGGCAGAGTGCTCATCTTCAGGATTATCTTCCTGCTCCAGCATTTCTTCCTGTCCTTCTGCATAATTGGTAAGCACTACTTTCACCGGGTCAAACACCACCATTCTTCTAAAAGCTATTTTATTTAAATGTTCTCTTACACAAAATTCGAGGAGTCCCACATCGATCAGGTTTTCTCTTTTAGCGACACCTATCTTATCGCAAAATTCACGGATGGCCTCTGGTGTATATCCCCTTCTGCGCATACCGCTAATGGTAGGCATGCGAGGATCATCCCATCCGTCCACATATTTATCATTCACTAATTGCAACAACTTGCGTTTGCTCATTACGGTATAGGTCATGTTAAGACGGGCAAATTCATATTGATGCGAAGGAAATATTTCGAGGTTATCAATAAACCAGTCATAGAGTTCCCGATGCGGAATAAATTCCAGCGTACAAATACTGTGGGTAATGTTTTCAATTGAATCACTTTGCCCGTGAGCAAAATCATACATAGGATATATGCACCATTGGTCGCCGGTGCGGTGATGATGCGCATGTTTGATACGATAAATGATCGGGTCACGCATGTGCATATTCTGAGCACTCATATCGATTTTTGCTCTAAGCACTTTTGCACCATCAGGATATTTTCCCGCCTTCATTTCTTCGAATAACTGAATGTTTTCCTCAATTGAACGATTGCGGAAACGACTATCAGTTCCGGGCTGTGTTGGCGTTCCTTTCATAACAGCGATCTCTTCTGCAGTACTGTCGTCTACATAAGCCAGGCCTTTATGAACGAGTTTTACTGCAAACTGGTGCAGCTGTTCAAAATAATCTGATGTATATAATTCTTTCGTCCATTCGAACCCAAGCCATTTAACGTCTTCTTTAATGCTGTCTACATATTCGGTTTCTTCGGTCACAGGATTGGTATCATCGAAGCGCAGATTTGCGGAACCCCCATATTTCTTAGCCAGGCCAAAATTGAGGCATATACTTTTCGCATGGCCAACATGCAAATAGCCATTAGGTTCCGGCGGAAACCGGGTAGCAATGCTTTTATATTTGCCGCTTTTAAGGTCTTCTTCTATGATTTCTTCAATAAAATTTAAACTTTTCTCTTCTGACATTCTGTGTTCTTTTTCGGGACGGCAAAGATACGCTGCCGACCCGAGCCACTAAAAAAGTATACCTTATTCAAACTATATAAGGCTTTGTCATTAAAAGGATAAGGGCCATGACAGGCGGCCATTTTATCATTGGCATTTTCTAAACTTTTGATAAAATCCTTTAAAATGGCTTAAATACGGCAGGAAATATTACCTTTAGCCCTCTCCTGATAAGCACCGGTACTGATGAAAGCCTGCTGCAATAGCAATTGCCCGACTCTTCTTCTACAACGCTTACCAGAATACCAACTAAATAGATCCATTATTCGAATCTTGGGCACGTAAACGTTACCCCGGGATAATTTATAACACATATATGAACATTTATTTTTCGAAGATTATTAAGGTAGCAGACAGGTTAAGAGAATTTAATTTCAGGCAGCTTTCTTCGGGAGAAGATCTGCGATATCACGTGGATGTAACCGACGAAAGAGGTAACAGGCTGATCTTCAATATGTACAAAGATTCTACCAGTCATTGGAAGACCGCTTCACAGAAATTGCCATTGTGGGTACATAACGCTGAAGAGCTTTTGGGTAGTGCGATTGATGAAGAGCTCAGCCAGATCAATCATTCAAAACAATAATAACAGTCAACATATTTTTTTTAATCAAACATTACCGATCATGAATATCGAAGAAATCGAAAAATTCCTGGACAAACAAGCTCTTAAAAACGAGGAGCATTTTCGTATTGATTTCAAAAAACGCGATGCCGTTTATGGAATTATTGTGAAAAGCAGGGATTACAATGACCTGAAATCAAAAAATTTCTGGCGCATAGTTACCAAAACAAACTTTACCGAGTGGCATAAAACCCAGAACATAAACCTCGCTAAAATATTTAACGGCTCTGAGTTTACAAGACTGAAAGTGGTGTAAGCTTATTGAATAATTATTTTTAAAGCAGCGAAAAATATTTTGCTGCTTTTTTTATTTCCTTATCAGTTAAGAATAAGATAGAAAAATTTCGTCATTCAGCTTATTTGGAATAACTGGAATCATAAAACCATTTCTTCGTATAATTTTTTAAGTGTGGCTGCCGGATCACTACAGAGACCCGAATGAACTCTTGATGTCTGAACAACTGTACTGCGTGTTGCAGTGAGCCAGCGAAACCGGGAAGCCATATCTAACTGGCCGATAGGGCCGCTTTCCCTATCACCTTCACATATTTTTTCAAAAGCGCATAAGTGTGCCTGTACTTCTTCAATATTTAAATAGGCTGCAAATATTTTAAGGCGTTCTGCGTCAAGGCCAAATAATACATTCAGGAACTTTGGCTTTTTTGCATACAGCACAATACCAACGTTAAGAAACTCTTCCCGCTCCACACGCGGCACAAGGCGTATAACTGCGTATTCAAATAATTGTTTTTCTTGCATCCAGCGCTTGGTTTACAAATATTTCTGATGAGGCCAGTCTCATTTTTAAAAATTCAGCATAAATTTTTCTGTTTCCTTCCGCATTCTGTGAGGGGAAAGTTTCATTCATCAGCCACTCAGCCGGAATAAGAGAAACAATCAGGTCAATCATTTCCGGTGTAATGATGGAACGAAACGCTTCATCAACTTTTTGAAGCTCATCTGCCAGTGGCAATAATACATGATCTTTTATAAGACTGAAAGGACGCTTTGCCTGCTCTTCCCAATTATCCCATGTATGATGAAAGTAAAGTGTAGCTCCGTGGTCGATAAGCCACAATTCTTTGTTCCACATAAGCATATTCGTATTACGTGCGGTACGATCTACATTGGTGAGGAAACAATCCAGCCAGACGATCCCCGAAGCTAGTTTTCCATCCGGTTTTGTAACGGTTGAATCGAATGTAATTGCGCCGGAGAGAAAATGCAGGGCAATATTAAGGCCCTCGCTAAAACGCAGCAGGTCCTGTATCTCTTCATCGGGTTCTGTTCTGCCAAAAGATTCATCCACATTTGCGAAGACGATCTCGGGGACTTTAAAACCAAGGGCTCTTGCTATTTCACCACCTATTAATTCTGCGATCAGCGCTTTAATTCCCTGCCCGGCACCACGAAATTTCAGCACATATAAAAAATCATCGTCGGCTTCTACAATTGCAGGAAGCGAACCACCTTCACGCAGTGGTGTTACATAGCGGGTAACATTGACTGTTCTTATATCGGGTTTGGTGAATGGCATGAAGAAGGAAAATTAGAAAGATTGTGCGGACACAGTTATTTTTTTGATTTTTTTGATTGATGCGGGCTATTCTCTGGAATGCTTTTCTTCATAGCAGTTATGTTTCCCAGTTCTTCAATGTCAAGTTTATCCTTAGTTCTGTTGTTTGCCATCTTTTCTGCCAGTAAGTCTTTAATATGAATAACGTTAAATGGAACGCCGTCAAAATTCGCTTTGACCGATCGCTTATAGCAAACTTCAAAATCTGCCTGCTTAAATAATTTCAGGTCATGTCCCATATCAAGGGAAAATCCATTTTTGCCAAAAGGTACAGACGTATATCCCATCACTAATTGTGTGTCCTTTAAAAACTCGTATCCATCCACATTAATATCTTTCAACGCAGCAGCTAATCTTTTTTGATTAAGAGCGGTCTTCTTCAACCAGATATCCATGTCTTGCGTTGTTCGCACATAACCATGAAAAACCACGGCCATACCACCCACAAGAAGATATTTTACTTTGTGTTTATTTAAAGCCTGCAGCAGGTTTAATACATCTTCATCTGATAAATTCATATGCATCAATTTTTTATTACCAGGATTGGCAGCATATAATTTACCGGCAGTTCGCATCAGGGAGTAATAACGCTGAAAATTTTGATCAGCAGAAACTTTCATTTCTGCAAAATACAACAAAATGAAGCTTTTAAAATCAGGGGTGAATGATGAGTAAGAAGTCGACAACTCTATAAATTTCGAAAGGGCTGAATGTTGAACTGCAACGACACCGACATTCCTGAAAAAAAATATTGCTGCAGGGCCCACAAAAATTGACACAAACTTATCTGTTTAAACAAGTTAGAATCAGCCGGCCAAAACGGCACGGTTTTTTATTTAGTTTGATAAAACAGCCCAAAATGAGCCAGGCATTTGTAAAAGAAAATGATGAACAATGGCTGCACGATGTACAGCCAACCATGACCGCATTAATTGCGCATTTAACCCGGGAAAACAACAACGTAAGAGTATATGAACAGAAGAATTATATACATCCTAAAAATGGGCGGGAAGTACATTTGATGAGTAACGGTTTGTCGTATGCAAAAGATGACAAGGGTAAATGGTATATCGAGTGGTAAAAATTCTACATTTTTTTCTTTTTTACCGTCGCGGCAGTATAAGCAATAGTAAGCGCCTCTTTTAAAACAGACTTTTTTACTTTACCCAGTTCAACAAAAGTGCAACCCATCCTGCCCCATCCCCCGGGAACCGGGTAGAATACTGCGTTGTCCATTTGCGTAAAAACATACTGATCGGGCAAAGGAAGTTTAACCATCGCTTTATTATCCTTTTCCCATAGTGTGGCAAAAGTTATCCTCGATTTAAAAGCAGGGCGCCCAAAATGATCGTACTGTTGCGCTCCTTCAAAAGAGAGTGCCATTTGTTTGAATGTTTCGGGAGTTACCATGAGGGTTTGGTTTTCAGATTTCAGATTTTCAGATTTTCGGATTTCGGGATTTCTCATTTTCGACTTTCGATTTCCGATTTTCGATTTCTCATTTCCGACTTTCACCGGCTCATCTTTTTCACAAGTTGTCCCAGCACCCTCAGCCCATGTTCTATATCAGGCGTAAATGGTTTTCCGTAACTGATACGGATGCAATGACTGTAATCAGGATGGGTTGAAAATATACGTCCCGGCGCTACGGATATATGATGCTTCAATGCTTCCTTATACAATTTATAAGAATCAATTTTCTTATCAAGCTCCAGCCATAATACAAATCCGCCTTCAGGCCGCGACGTACATGTGCTTTCAGGAAAATATTCACTTATTGCCTGTATGTAACGCAGGCATTGTACATGCAGGGATTTTCGCAATTGCTTTAAATGATAATCAAATCGGCCGATGCTTAAAAAATGAGCAATTGCAACTTGCGTTATAGTAGGCGCTGATAAATTATGGATAGATTTCAAATGGCGGATCTCGTTGAGAAAACGTCCACCAATGCACCACCCGATCCTGTAACCAGGCGCTAAGGATTTTGATAAAGAAGAACAGTATAAGACCATTCCTTCTTTATCGAATGTTTTGCAGGTGCGGGGCCGATTTTTTCCAAAATATAATTCACCATAAATATCATCCTCAATCAGCGGAACCTGGTATTTAGTAATCAGTTCAACCAGCTTTTTTTTATTAGCATCCGGCATACAACTTCCGGTAGGATTATTAAAACTGGGAACCACAACAGCAGCTTTAATGTTGAATTTTTTAATTGCTTTTTCAAATGCGGCGAGGTCCATCCCGGTAACAGGGTCACACGGAATTTCCACCACTTTTAAACCCAGCGATTCCATGGCCTGGAAGATGCCAAAATATGTAGGGCTCTCTATTGCAACAGTGTCACCTGCTTTTGTAACTGCTTTCAAACACATCATCATGGCTTCCATACAGCCCGAAGTGATCATAATATCATCTCCTGTTAATTTAGCGCCCCAGTTAAAACATAACCTGGCTATTTGTTTTCTTAGTTCAACATTACCCTGCAAATGTTCATAGTGCAGGCAATGATTTTTATTACTGCGGATGGCATGCACAACCGACTTATTTATCCTGGCGGCGGGTAACAAAGAAATATCAGGGCAGGCAAATGAAAAATTGATCAGGTCGTCAGCAGTAATATAATTGTAAACGTCTGCGACCATTTCATTTATGCTGACCTCACTTTCTTTTACAAAGGGCACAATCGTCGCGGGAACCCCGGGCATTCTGCGGGTATTATAACGCACATAATAACCCGATTTCGGACGTGATTCTATCAGGCCTTTTCCTTCTAAATGATAATAGGCCTGGAACGCAGTGCCCACACTAATACCTTGTTCATTACTGAGTAAACGCACCGAAGGAAGCTTATCGCCTATTTTAAAAATGTCTTCATGAATTAACTGCTCAATACCTTCAGCAACCTGCATGTATTTCAGTTCGCCTTTTTCAATAATCTTATTCATACTGTTTTATTTATCTCTCGCGGAAAAAGCAGAATCCGCCGAAAGGAATATGGTTTCAGCGTATTCCGGGTTTTCCGCGAGAGCATCTGATATAGTCAAAAATAATAAAACTGAATCTGTTTTTAAAACATAAAAATGCCAGCTTTACATAAAATTGAAGAGATGCAAACACCTGCAGCGATAGCGACAGAAACTTCACTCGATCCGAAAGACTGGAAGGAGCTAAAAAACCTTGCCCACGAAATGGTCGACGATATGTTTGCCTACCTGGAAGATATAAGGAAGGAACCTGCATGGAGGGCACCGTCTTTATTTGCAAAGGAAAAATTGAGAGAGCCGTTACCGGTAAAAAGTACAGCTGCTGAAGAAGTCTACCAGGAATTTAAAGAGAATATTCTGCCTTTCAACCTAAACAATATTCACCCCCGCTTCTGGGCCTGGGTACAGGGCGGGGGAACACCATTGGGTATGATTGCGGATATGCTTGCCTCTGGTATGAACCCAAACATGGCGATCGGCAATCATATTCCTATGTATGTTGAGTTGCAGGTGATCGACTGGTGCAAACAGATCTTTGGATTTCCTGCTGAAGCAAGTGGAATTATTCAGAGCGGGGCATCAATGGCAAACATCACAGCTTTGATAGTAGCCAGGAATACTTTTCTTGATAATTGTAAACAAAGAGGATTAACCGCATTAGGGAAACAACTGATTGTTTACGGGTCTGAAGAAACACATAACTGTCTTTTAAAAGCAGTAGAGGTGATAGGACTTGGCAGTGAACACTTCAGGAAAATAAAAGTGAATGATGATTATACGATCAATATAAAATCACTACTCGAACAAATTGAAGCAGATAAAATAAATGGGTTCGTTCCATTCTGTATTGTTGGCAATGCGGGTACCGTAAACACCGGAGCTATTGATGATCTGTCACTGCTTACAGCAATTGCAAAGAAAGAAAAAATGTGGTTTCATGTTGACGGTGCTTTTGGCGCCATCCCCAAAATATTACCAGAGTTTGAAAAGCAGTTAAAAGGACTAGAAGACGCTGATAGCCTCAGCTTTGATTTTCATAAATGGATGTACATGAATTATGAGGCCGCCTGTGTATTGATCAGAAATAAAACAGCGCATAAAAAAGCGTTCAGTACCCCGGTAAATTATTTGATGCAACATGACAGGGGATTATCATCAGGCCCTGAATCATTTTCTGATTATGGAATGGAACTTTCCCGCGGATTTAAATCATTAAAAATCTGGATGTCTTTAAAAACTTATGGTCTCGATAAATACCGCGAACTCGTAAGACAAAACCTGGAACAGGTAAAATATCTTGTTGAACTGATCGATGAAAATAAGGAACTGGAATTGATGGCTCCCGCAGAATTAAACATTGCCTGCTTTCGTTTCAATCCCTTCTCAAAACACCATAAGGATTTAAACAGCTTAAATAAAGAAATATTAATGAGATTGCACGAACAGGGAATTGCAACTCCGTCTTATACTATCCTGAAAGGGAATTATGTGATCAGGGTGGCACATACAAATCATCGCACAAGAAAAGAAGATTTCGATATTTTAATTAATGGTGTAATCAGGCTTGGGCACGCAATTATAAATGAAGACGTATAATGAAGAAACAACTTACATACGCATATATCGCTTTAGGTCTCGTTAGTTTTTTTTGGGGCACTACTTATATTGCTGCACGAATTAGTGCAAAACAAATTCCTGGTTTGTATGTTTCAGCAACACGGCAGTTCATTGCAGGTTTACTGATGGTGCTCTTTTTTAAACTGCGTGGTCTCCCATGGCCGGATAAACGTTCATTGCTAAGAATTGGTATACAGGGATTCTTCCTGCTTTTTATCAGCAATGGTTTATTAACCTGGGCCATTCAATTTATTCCGGGAGGACTGGCTGCTATCATTGCAGGGTTGGTTCCTTTATTTATTGCATTGTTCAGTGTTTTCTTTTTGAAGCATGCAAAATTTACTTTATTAATGCTTGCAGGATTACTTGTTGGGTTCGCCGGTATCATTGTGATCTTTTATGATCACCTGAAGGAATTTGTAAATCGTGATTTTACTTTTGGGATCATTCTTTCTTTTATTGCCACAGTAAGCTGGTCATTTGGCAGTGTCTATTCATCCAAATACAAACAGGAAACGCATATTTTGTTTTCTGCAGGATTGCAAATGCTGATTGCGGGCTCCCTGTTGTTGCCAATTTGTTTTGCTACGCGCCAGTATAGTAACTTGATCACAGCAGATCATGCTGCTTTACTTAGCATCGGTTACCTTATCGTATTTGGCTCATTTGTGGCCTACACAGCTTATGTATATATGCTCAAAAAGCTACCAGCAGCTCAAACTTCGGTGTATGCTTACATCAACCCGATAGTTGCTATTTTCTTCGGATGGTTATTACTCGACGAGAAAATGAGCAGCAATATTATTACGGGCTCAGTAATTACTATTGGTGGCGTATTTTTAGTGAATAAAGAATTTAAAAAACAGCAACCTAAAGAAGAACATTAATTATCATCTTATAATTTTTATCATGACCATTCCTGTAACAAAAATTACTAATAGCAGAATTAAAGAAGTTGACTGGGACCATTTGACTTTCGGTGACCACATTGCTGATCATATGTTCAGCTCTGAATATTTAAATGGAGAATGGAAGAACCCGGCAATCGTTCCGTTTCATAACCTTACGCTTAGCCCGGCCACGCTGGCATTGCACTACGGGCAATCTGTTTTCGAAGGGATGAAAGCCTTTCGAATGAAGGATGGACGCATTAATGTTTTCAGAATTAAAAAACATCATGATCGTTTAACCAATACGCTTGAGCGAATGGCCATGCCGCCAATATCTTACGATTTTTTTGCTGAGTCAGTAAAACAATTAGTGGCGGCTGATAAAGACTGGGTACCCAATGCAGCAGGCACTTCTTTATATATACGTCCATTTATTTTCGCCAACGAAGCAAGGTTCGGTGTTAAAGTCGCGGAAGAATACCTCTATCTCATATTTACCGGTCCTGTGGCTACAGTTTTTATGCAACCGATAAAAGTAAAGGTTGAACGTACTTATGTTCGTGCTGCAAAAGGTGGAACCGGCTTCGCAAAATGTGCAGGTAATTATGGCGGTGCTTTTTATCCTACGAGGCTGGCAAAAGCAAAAGGTTACGACCAGGTATTATGGACTGATGCAAAAGAAAATGAGTACATAGAAGAATCAGGAATGATGAATGTGATGTTTGTGATCGATGGTAAGTTGATAACACCAGCTCTTTCGGGAAGCATACTCGATGGTATAACAAGAAGTTCATTAATAGCAATTGCAAAAGACATGAATTTGCCTGTGGAGGAAAGACCGATCAGCGTAACAGAACTTCGCTCTGCTTTTGAAAAGAAAATTATATCAGAAGCATTTGGTGCAGGTACAGCTGCGGTTGTAGCACCTATCGGAACAATCGGGATTGATAAAACTGATTATGATCTGCCTGCTTATAACGACAACAGCATTATGTTCCGGTTAAGAAATAAATTAGAGCTGATCCGTTCAGGACAAGCAGATGATGTTCATGGATGGAATACGATCCTATGATTTATGCTGAATTTGAATGTTAAATGTTGTATGAAACATACCAGTTCATTATGTGCCTTCATTCAACATTTAGCATACAACATTCAACATATTTAATGCAGATCCGGCTCCCGTGGATCACTTTTGTCAGCACTTCCAATTTCATTAGGGTTATCTCTCACGTTACCTAATTCTCCTAGTTCATCCGTAGTAAGGAGGTCGGTACCTATTAACCCGTTTCCGGCATTTAAATCCTTTATTGATTCTTTTTCAAGTTCATCTTCCTGGTCCTGTCTTTTATTGTTTTTATTGTCGGTCATAAGTATTGTTTACTGGATTTTTTTCAATTTTCAAGCCATAACGCCTTATACCCGGGGATAAATTTTTGTTTAACGTCATGGCATGTTAATTGCATTTTATCTTTGAATTAACCAGTTAAAAATCAATCACTAACCATGAGCACCAGAACAGCAACTATAGAATTTGAAGTCCCCGACAATGAGCATCGAACACCCCTGTTTCTTTCGCCGGGAAAATATACAGCAGATGTAAAACTGATAGAAGGAGAGCAACTGCAATACCAGCTTGACAATTTTGTTCATTCAGGAGATGATTCAAAATCAGTGGGGGAAAATCCACTCATATTTATCAAGCAAAAAAACGCTAATAGTGACGGGGAAAGCTGGCACGAAGTATTTCATAACAGTTGCAACCAGGTTACGCAAACAATTGGGGAAGCAATCGAAAAAGCGTTTGAAGAGTAACGAAAAAATCTGAAGTAATGCCCGGTAGAATTACCGGGGATTTTCATTAAGTAAAAGCCTTTGTTCGCTTAAAATGTGGTTAATGATTTTTAGCAGTCATGCATTTGCTTCGCAATTAACAACCAGCCAGCCGCGATTTAAATTACTAATATTGAAATACTTAAGCTTCACGGCTTGTCACTGAAGCGCGCTGGCTTTTAAAATGCCTGTTTTACAAGAGCTTAAAATGGTTTTGCCTGCCGGTTACTATTGGAATCTTTATCTAAATTACTTTCTGAAGAGCTTGTACCAGCAAATCCTGTGAAGGAAAAATTCAGGCTGGCTTGACTAAATCTTTTATGAGATCAGAATTTTGAACTGCTTCAATCACTGGTTCCGTTTTTCAACAAATAATAAAAGCCGTAACCTCAACTTACTTTTTGCAAAGCCATAGGGAAAATCATTCCCTATAATCGCCCTTGTTTCTACAGGGGCTTTTTTATTTGCATGTTCATTAGTAATCGATCAGATCCTCATAAGCTGCATACAATTCGTTATAGGCATGGTTGTCCCCGGAAGACCTGGCGACGGCCATTCCTTTTTCATACCATTTAATTGCTTCGTCCTTCTCATTATTTCGTTCAAGTAATTTTCCAAGATGATAATAACTCCCAACATAACCAGGCGATCTTTCAAGCAGCGCTTCAAAAATATCACGGGCCTCTTCATCCTTGCCCAACTTTATATATTCCAGCGCCAGCGCATGCCCGATAAAATCATCATGCGGGTTGGTTTCTAAAAAATTTTTGAGTTTTTCAATCCTGTCCATACACATTCATTAATTTAGCCCGCTATAATAAGCAGCCTTCCTGAATCCTCACTTATATTTGCAGATAGTTGCTTATGCAACTTATTTTTCAAACATAACACAACCGGAAATGAAGATTTTAGTTTGTATCAGTAAAACACCGGACACTACTTCAAAAATAGCTTTTAAAAATGGCAACACGCAATTCGAAGAAGCAGGTGTTCAATGGATCATTAACCCCTACGACGAATGGTACGCTTTTGTAAGAGCCATCGAATTAAAAGAAAAAGATCCTGCAACTATTTTGCATTTAGTTACTGTTGGTACGCCTGATGCGGATCCCATCATTCGCAAGGCACTCGCATTGGGTGGTGATGAAGCGATACGTATTAATGCCACAAGTGATGATAGCTATTTTATCGCTGCGCAAATTGCTGAGGTTGCAAAAAGCGGTAGCTACGATCTTATCTTAACTGGTAAAGAGACGATTGATTATAACGCTTCTTCTGTTGGCGGTATCATTGCTGCATTACTTGATACCCCTTTTATTTCGCTTGCAACCAAACTTGAATTGAATGGTACAACAGCAACTGTAACCCGCGAAATTGAAGGCGGTGAAGAAGTAAATGAAGTAAGCCTCCCAGTTGTTATCAGTTGCCAGAAAGGTGTGGCAGAACAGCGTATCCCGAATATGCGGGGTATTATGGCGGCCCGTACTAAACCTTTAAAAGTTGTTGAGCCTGCAGCGATAGATTCATTAACTAAAATTGTCAGCTACGAATTACCTCCAGCAAAAGCCGGCGTTAAACTGGTAGCTGCTGACAATGTGGGTGAGCTGGTTAGGTTACTTCATGAAGAAGCGAGAGTTATTTAATCAGCAATTAGCAGATGTGTGAATTGGTAATGATCAACCCGGCTGTATCTCAATCCTGATCGTCCCTTGCGTCGCACACTTGAACTATATAACATGGATCGACTTTTCTCATTTTGAATTTTTAATTTTTAATTACTATGCCTGTTTTAATATTCGCTGACCACGCAGACGGTCATTTTAAAAAATCTTCTTACGAAGCGTTAAGCTATGGCGCCAAGCTTGCTGAGCAGTTAGGTACCACATCAGATGCAGTAGTACTTGGAACTGCGAAGGAAGATCTTTCCTCGCTGGGGCAGTATGGCGTAAGAAAAGTGTATCACATCAATAATGCATCGTTTGATACTGTAGACGCCCAGCTATATGCGGCAGCCATTACCGAAGCAGTCCAAAAAACAGGTGCTGATATAATTATCTTCTCGCATAATCAAACCGGCAGAGCAGTAGCATCCGTGGTAGCGGCTAAATTAAAAGCAGGCATTGTAACAGGTGCCGTTGCACTGCCAAATACCAGTAATGGGTTTGTAGTAAGAAAAACAGTTTTTTCAGGTAAAGCATTTGCTAATGTGGAGATCACTTCACCTATAAAAGTTGTTTCCATCAATCCTAATAGTTTCTCTGTGCAGTCAACCGGCGGAAGCGCTGAAGTGTCCCCGCTCGAAATAACTGTCGGTACCCCTAAAGTAAAAATAACAGCCGTTAATAAAGTGAGCGGCGAAGTTCCTTTAACAGAAGCCGATATTGTTGTAAGTGGCGGTCGCGGTTTAAAAGGTCCGGAAAACTGGGGAATGCTCGAAGACCTTGCTCACTCGCTGCATGCCGCTACTGCGTGTAGTCGGCCAGTTGCAGATTCAGGCTGGCGCCCCCACCATGAACATGTAGGACAAACAGGTATCCAGGTATCGCCTAATTTATACATCGCACTAGGCATATCAGGTGCCATTCAGCATCTCGCAGGGGTTAACCGAAGCAAGGTGATTGTGGTAATAAATAAGGATCCTGAAGCGCCTTTTTTTAAAGCGGCAGATTATGGAATTGTTGGAGATATATTCGAAATAGTTCCGAAGCTTACTGAAGAGATCAAAAAGCTGAAGGGCGAGTAAATTGGTTGGCAGATGGTGGTGAATAGTTGGCATTTACTGCCAACCGCCCAACTATCAACTGCCAACTATCCTTGCATGATGCTTGTATATAAACACCGGCTTAACCAAAAGTCTTTTTGTATGTAATTCCTTATTTTCGCAGGCAGTTATGAAGAAAATAGAACTGGAAATTGTGGCGCTTTCTCATAGTATTACGCAAACGCATTCTTATGCGGTGGTACTGGGTGAAATCAACGGCTTGCGCAGGTTACCGATCGTGATAGGTGGCTTTGAGGCACAGGCAATTGCTGTAGCGCTGGAACGCATGCAGCCAAGCCGCCCCCTAACGCACGACCTGATGAAAAACTTCATGAATGCCTTTAATGTGGAGCTGATTGAAATTGTGATCAATGATCTGCAGGAGGGTATTTTTTATTCCAAACTGGTTTGTGTAAGCGAACATGATACTGTTGAAATAGACAGTCGAACAAGTGACGCCTTAGCATTAGCCGTTCGTTTTGGCTGCCCTATTTATACTTTCGATCATATCCTCGAAAGTGCAGGCATATTAATGGAAGACACGGGAGGAGGAAGTAAAAAGAAAAAGAAAGAAGTTCAGGTAGAAGATATGAGTGCCCCGGGAACCCGTGAGGATCTGTCCAGTCTTTCACTCGAAGAATTACAGACCTTATTGAATGAAGTACTGGAAAGTGAAGATTATATACGGGCCATCTCCATCCGCGACGAGATCAATAAAAGAAAATAGCTCCTTACCTAAACCCGGTTCTGCATGATTGCTTTTCCCAATTGTAAGATCAACCTGGGTTTACATATTACCGCTAAAAGACAGGACGGATATCATGACATTGAAACGGTTTTCTATCCAATTACATGGAAAGATGTGATTGAGGTAATTTCTGACGACGGGAATCGTGAAATGTCAATCGTGAATGATAAAACTTCGAACTTTGAATTTCAAACTTCCGGCCTTAAAATAAAAGGAGATGCAAAGGGCAATCTCTGCGTTAAAGCATACAATCTTTTGAAAAAAGATTTTCCTTCCTTACCTCCTGTAAAAATGCATCTTCATAAAGTAATTCCTATGGGTGCGGGCCTTGGCGGAGGAAGTGCGGATGGCGCTTTTATGCTAAAGCTTTTAAATGACAAATTTCAACTCGGGTTATCAAAAGATCAGCTTATTCATTATGCATTGCAGTTAGGCAGCGATTGCCCTTTTTTTATTATTAATGAAGCTTGCTTCGCAAAAGGGCGGGGAGAAATATTAGAACCCGTTGCTCTTGATCTTTCTGTTTACAGTTTTGTTATCATAAACCCGGGAGTTCATATTAATACAGGATGGGCGTTCCAACAATTAAGTCCACGGCAACCAGCTAAATCAATTAAAGAAATTATCAGTCAGCCCATTCTTGTTTGGAAGGATGAATTGAAAAATGATTTTGAAGACGCTGTGTTTAAAACACATCCTTTGATCGCAGAAATTAAGCAACAGTTATATGATGCAGGAGCGCTTTATTCATCGATGACAGGAAGCGGAAGTACTGTGTTTGGAATTTTTAAAAAAAGTAAAACTCCTGGCTTAAGTTTTTCTGAAGGTTATACAGTTAAGAAAATATGAGTTAGGGCTAAAGCCCATTCAGTTTTTACTTTCACTCCCCAGCCTAAAGGCTGGGCTTTAGCCCTACACAGAATTTCTTCCCGCATTAATAATCCCGAATGAAGATCTTATCACCATTTTTTCAAACACTTCTTTATTATTTGTTTCTTCATTCACTGCTTCACGAATTTGTGCCAGTGCATATTGCTGAATACTAACCAGGGGCAGCACTATCCTCTCCCGCATTTGTATAGATGCTTTTTCGACAGGATAATCTTCCATTAATTCTTTAGACCCTGAAAGTTTCAAGACATATTTTTTAGCAAGTTCGAATTCCGTGTGCATCAGGTTCCATAATTCGCCAAACTGCGCATCATCTTTTAAATATTCTGTGAGGGGGAAATAAGTTTTCATCATCACCATCTCGCAGTTATCAATAAGTGTTTTAAAAAACGGCGAATTATCATACAGTTGTTGAACTTCATTCCATCGTCCCGACATTTCTATTTCTGCAAGTGCAGTTCCCACTCCATAATAACCGGTAACATTTTGTTTGATCAATGTCCATGAACCAACATACGGGATAGCCCGCAGATCATTTAAAGTAAGCGATGAAGATTTTCCTCTTTTTGATGGACGGCTGCTGATATTCGTCTCCGCGAAATATGGCAATGGCGTTAACTGCGACATATACTCCATAAACTCAGGGTGATGTTTCAGCTCATTATATAGTTTAAAACCTGCCTGAGCCATTGTTTGAAATAAATCTTCCTGCTCGGGTGTAAATGTTTGTTCGCCATTTAAACCCAGTTCATTCATCATGCCGGCATGCATAAGTTGCTCCATATTAAAACGGGCCGAATCTATTGTCCCAAAATTCGAACTCACTGTTTGTCCCTGTATAGTTAATTGAATCGCCTTACCAGCAATATCTCTTCCCATTGATGAATAAAACTTATTGGTCTTTCCTCCTCCTCTTGCAGGCGGACCACCGCGGCCATCAAAAAATGTTACTTCAATCCCGCTTTGCTTTGATATCTCAATTAGTTCTTTTTTTGCATGATAAATGCCCCAGTTTGCCATCAGGTAGCCACCATCTTTCGTACCATCAGAAAAACCCACCATGATGGTTTGCTTGTTACCTCTTATTTGAAGATGCGCCTTATAATATTCATCGGCATAAAGCGCTTTCATTATAGCGGAGCCATGCTGCAGGTCGTCGATCGTTTCAAACAAGGGAATGATATCAATATTCAATTCTTCCTTTTTCCATCCGCAGAGTAAGAATAAACCATACACCTCAATAATATTTAAAGCGGATTTGGTCTGGCTGATGATGTAACGGTTACAACCTTTTTCGCCGTTTTTCTCCTGAATACTTTTTACAGCATATACAGAATCAAGTGTGTCTTTATACAAAGGCTTTTCTAACCGGTCTGAAGAAACTGTTTCCGTAATATTAAAAAGAAGGTTGAGCTTTTCTTTTTCATTTAATTCAGAATAATTTTCGGGTAATGCATTTGTTTTAGCAGCAATTTCTTCCAGTACTTTATTATGCACGGTGCTTTCCTGGCGTATATCAAGTGAAGCGAAATATAATCCGAACACCTGCACTTTACCGATGAGGTTTTCTACTAATTGCAAAAACAAACCGTTATGATCTTTGATAATAATATCCTTAATTGAATTTAGTTTTTCCAGCATCCATTCACTTTTTAAGGAATGGTCATCAGCAGGAAGAAAGAGATGATGATATAACTCCACCTCTAACTCTTTAATGATCTCACTAACCCCTTTAAAAGTAAGCCTGCGCTTGAGTTTACGAACGTCGAGGTAATAACACTTTACAACAGTACTTCTTAATGCATCAGCAACTTTTAAAGTAGTTGGTGCTGTTACATTAGGATTACCATCTCGGTCGCCGCCCGGCCAGAAACCCAACTCCAGCGGTTGCTGATTTATTTTATTTCCCAACTGGCTTCGCAGGGCGCCAATGATCCTTCCTGATGCGTGGTACAAAACATTTTCGAGATACCAGATAAGACTGCAGGCCTCATCGTAAGGTGTGGGTTTTTCTTTTTTTAGAAAAGGGGTTTTGCCTAGTTGCTGAAGATACAAATTCACTTTACCGGTATCAGATCCTTTCAGTGCGTTTGACAGATCGTAAATAATACCCAGTACTTCCCCCGGGTAAAATTGTGTAGGATGAGCAGTAAGCACCATGCGAAAAGAAAAATCTTTCAGTTTTTTAGCCTGTGCATTATTCTTTTTGTTTTTGATGATACTGATCATATCACTCATGGAACCTTCGCCATTCACATTTATCACGTCTGTAAATGCGGCGTCTTCCAATGCATCAAATAATACAACCTGTCTTTCAGCATATTGAACAAACCGAAACAGCAGGTCGATCTTTTCCTGTTCATTCGTATACGTTGTGTGGTCTTTAAAAAACTGGTCGATGATCTGGCGCGGACTTTTTTTCTTTTCGTAGCCTTCTTCGCATTGCAATAAAAAAAGTGAAAGCAGTATACCTGTCCGTTCGATCTTATGAAATGGTAATGAAGTAAACAGGCTGTTGTATAATTGAAACCGGATGGCTACATAATTATTGAATTGCTGTAAAGCATTGCTGGAGGTGGTTTCCATGATAAGTCAAAATTCAAAAGTAAAAAGTCAAAAAAGGGTCGCTGTAAGTTCATCAATCATAACGAATAATTCAAGTCTTAATTTTAGATTTTATACTTACAAATGTTTGAAAGTAATACCATGCGTGTTTTTTAATTTTTACTTTGAATTTTGACTTGCCCACTGCCAGCTCCTTTCCGAACAGAACGATCAAATGTGCGACGCAAGGAACGATCCCATGAAAAACTACCTCCCGGCTCATAATTCCTCCTGTTTTTGCCATTTAACCATTTGCCAGTAATTTCGCAACCCAAGTAAGTCATTGGTCAATAGTCTATGAGTCATTAATGACCAATGACAATTGACTTAATGACTTTTGACTTCACCGACAAATGACTAAATTATAAATTATGGCTTACGATGTAGTAGTTATTGGCAGCGGTCCTGGTGGTTACCCGGCTGCTATCCGTGCTTCGCAGTTAGGTTTTAAAGTAGCGATCATAGAAAAAGAAAGCCTCGGTGGTATCTGCCTTAACTGGGGTTGCATACCTACCAAAGCACTTTTAAAAAGTGCGCAGGTTTATGAATATGCTAAACACAGTAAGGATTATGGCATTAATGTAACCGGTGCAGAACATGATTTCGGCGCTGTTATTAAACGCAGCCGCGGCGTAGCTGATAAAATGAGTAAAGGGGTTCAGTTCCTGATGAAGAAAAATAAGATCGATGTGATCATGGGTACGGGAAAACTGAAAGCTAAAGGTAAAGTTGAAGTAACTGGTGCTGATGGAAAACTACAAATTGTTGAAGGAAAATATATAGTGATCGCTACGGGTGGACGTGCAAGACAATTGCCGAACCTTCCGATAGATGGCAAAAAAATAATTGGTTACCGTGAAGCAATGGTGTTGCCGCAGCAACCGAAAAGCATGATCATTGTTGGAAGTGGTGCGATCGGTGTTGAATTCGGTTATTTCTATAACAGCATGGGAACAAAAGTGACCATCGTTGAATTTATGCCGAAAGTTGTGCCTGTTGAAGATGATGATATTTCGAAAGAACTGGAGAAACAACTGAAGAAACAAGGCATAGAAATTATAACTAATGCTTCTGTTGAAAAAGTAGATGAGAATGGCAGCGGTGTAAAAGCAACCGTAAAAAAACAGGATGGCAGTTCTGTTGCACTTGAAGCTGATATCGTTTTAAGTGCAGTGGGTGTTGTTGCAAATGTTGAAAATTTAGGACTGGAAGAACTTGGAATAAAAACGGACCACGGAAGAATTGTGGTAGATAAATTTTGCCAGACAAACGTTCCGGGAATTTATGCGATCGGCGATTGTGCTCCTAACCAGGCGCTGGCGCATAAAGCAAGCAAAGAAGGAATTCTAGCTGCTGAACATGCAGCTTACCTGGAGAAAAAATTTAATCATGCACCTGAAGGATTGGATTATAGTAATGTTCCTGGCTGTACTTATTGTTCTCCCGAAATTGCTTCTGTAGGCATGACTGAAAAAGCAGCTAAAGAAGCCGGCTACGAAATTAAAGTCGGAAAGTTTCCCTTCATGGCTTCTGGTAAGGCTTCTGCATCTGGCGCCACGGAAGGTTTTGTAAAAGTGATTTTTGATGCGAAGTATGGTGAGTTCTTAGGCTGCCACATGATCGGAAATAATGTTACTGAAATGATCGCTGAAGCAGTTGTTGCCCGGAAACTGGAAACAACAGGACATGAAATTTTAAATGCAATACATCCTCACCCAACCATGAGCGAGGGCCTGAAAGAGGCTACAGCAGTGGCTTATGGGGAAGCGATAGATATATAGGATGTTTAATTAAGAATTAAGAATGCTTAAATAAAAAAGTTCTGCTAATGCGGAACTTTTTTTGTGTTGGGCGTTTACTCATTACTCATCTCTCATTACTCATATATGATAAGCGGCTTGTATTAAACCATATTGAACATTATCTTTCATTCAAATTCAACCAGCATGAAACTTATTAAACAGCTTTTTATTTTATTTGTATTTATAACCGCAGGTTTCACCTCCTTCTCACAAGCCACGACTATTATATTAGTTCGACATGCTGAAAAAGCAGCGCCGACACCGAATATGCAAAACTCAGATCCGGATTTATCTGACGCAGGCAAGCAAAGAGCAAACAACTTAGTTACTGCGCTGAAAGATTATAAAGCCGATGTTTTATACTCTACCAATTATACCAGAACAAAAACAACCTTAGCCCCGCTTGCTGCTAAGCTGAATAAAACCGTGGAAGTATATGACCCGTCTAAGCTTGCTGATTTTGCAGCGGCTTTAAAACAGCAAACTGGAAAAACAATTGTTGTTGCCGGCCATTCGAATACTACACCGCAACTTGCCAATTTGTTGATTGGTGAAAAAAAGTATGAGGACCTGAATGATGCAGTTTATAATAAAATATGGATCATCACAGTTGAGAATGGAAAAGTGACGGATAAAGTAATTGAGTATTAATATTTATTACACGATTTTATCGAATTACACGAATTAGCGAGTATTAGATTAATTCATAAGTAACTGAACTAATTACTGAATACTTTTTTCAGCAGGTCTGTTGTACGTGCAAGTGGATTTTGCCTGATCTGGATTTCCTCCTGTCCTACCTGGTAGAACATTCCCGCAAGTGCTTTGTCTGTAACATAAGCGGTAAGATCAGGATTTACTTTCTGAAAGCTGATCTTGTTGTAAGCATTGAAAACTTTTTGCCAGTATTGAGTTGCATTTACTTTACTGAGCGACTGCTGGATGATCGGCCTGAATGCATCCGTTAAGGCCATTGATGTTTTCGTTTGTAAATATTGCGTAGCGGCCTGGTTATTCCCTCTTAAAATATTCCATCCGTCCTGGATCGTCATTGTTCTTACAGCGTTTACAAAAATGGGAGCAGCAGATTTTGCCGCGTCTTCCGCCGCACGGTTCATAGAAAGGATAGCATCATCAACTAATTTTCCCATGCCTACAGTTCTTAAAGCAGATTCAACTTTTCTTGCTTCGGGAGGTAATAATATTTTGATAAACTGGTTAGAGAAATAACCATCTAATACTGAAAGTTTCCCCGTGCTTCTTTGCGTGCCTACAGTCAGTGCTTCCTTCAAACCGTTTACAACTTCATCGGTTGATAAATTTCCTTTACCTGATGTTATAGAAGAAAAAACAGATCCAAGTCCTGTCTTACCAGTTACAGAATCCCTCGTAGTTGCTTTTTTTATCAAACCCCTTAATCCGCCCTGCGCTTTGGCTTGTTGAGTACTTAAGAATCCGGCAAATAATAACGCACAGATAAAATATTTCATCACAGGATTTTTAAAGGATTTGGAAGATGTTAAAAATAAACAAGCAAATCAAAATACAAGGTTAAAATGCATTGTGTAGATTCGCTGCATGCAGGTTTCTATCTGGGAGAAAGAAAGTTTTTTGGCTGATTGCGATATAATGATCGCAGGATCAGGGCTAATGGGCCTATGGACCGCATTTGAATTGAAACAACAAAAACCTTCTCTTGATATTCTAATCATTGACAAGCACCCTATTCCGCAGGGCGCATCTACACGTAATGCAGGATTCGCCTGCTTTGGCAGCCCTTCCGAACTAATACATGATGCAGGCGAAATGAGCGAAGAAGCCATCTGGGATATTGTTGAAATGCGTTACAGGGGCATCCAGAAAATAAGACAATATTTTAAAGATGATATGATCGGGTATGAACCCAGTGGCGGTTATGAAGTGTTTGCATCTTCCGATACATACCTGCCTTCCGTAAAAGAAAAATTGCAATGGCTGAATGATAAAATGAAAACGATTACGGGTGTAACTGAATCATTCTCGTGGGCAGATGAAAAAATCTCTTTGTTCGGCCTCGCTGGTTTTGAATCGATGATCGAGAACAGGCTGGAGGGTGCTTTGCATAGCGGGAAACTTGTTATGTATTTGCAATCAGCTTTAGCCGCTAAAGGAGTTCGATTTTTATATGGTACGGAATTAAAAGGCTGGCAGCAGCAAGCTTCTTATGTATCGATTGATACAACATTCGGCAGCATGCATGCACAAAGACTGGTTATCGCAGCCAATGCGTTTAGCGCTTCACTTCATAAAAATGAAAACATAGTTCCGGGGCGTGGGCAAGTGATCGTTACTTCACCAATTCCATCCTTAAAATTGTATGGCAGTTTTCATTATGATGAAGGATATTATTATTTCCGAAATGTTGGTAACAGGATACTACTCGGCGGCGCAAGGAATATGGCTTTTGCTGATGAGAAAACCACTTCGTTTGAAACGAGTGAAAAAGTACAGTCCAGGCTGAACGAATTTTTAGATGACCACATTGCCGGTAACTATGAGTATTCAATAGATTATAGCTGGAGTGGTATTATGGCATTTACAGATACAGGCCTTCCGACAATTCAAAAAGCAGACGAGAATGTATTTATTGCTACCTCGTGTAATGGCATGGGTGTAGCCATTACTCCCATTTTTGCAGAAAAATTAACACAACAGGTTATTGCATAAACATTTAGTTTTAAGCCCGAAATTCGAAGCATGAAAAAAATATTTTCTGCAATTATATTAATTGCTTTTATGGCGTGTAACAACAGCAATAATAATGATGATAATTCTGGTAACGGAGAAGTAAGTAATGCTCCCGCATCTATGAGTTATTCTGTGGTGAATATCTATCCTCATGATACTTCTTTTTTTACAGAAGGCTTAGAGCTGCATGATAACTATTTATATGAAAGCACCGGTTCGCCCGACTCAAATAAAGAAGGACAAACACGGGTGACAAAAATTAACCTGAAAGATGGAAAGGCACTTCAGCAAATAAGAATATCTGACCCGTTAATCTTTGGCGAGGGTATTACGATCCTTAACAATAAAATTTATGAACTTACCTGGATGAATAAAAAAGTATTTGTTTATGATCTTGCAACCTTTAAAAAAATACAAGAGTTCGACTGGATAACAGAAGGATGGGGAATGACGAATAATGGAAAGAGCCTTATAATTAGTACCGGTACCAGCAACATTTATTATGTGAACCCGGATAGTTTTAAAGTTGAAAAAATAGTAAGCGTAACAGATAACAATGGGCCGGTAGGAAATATTAATGAGCTGGAATATGTGAATGGTTATATTTATTCTAATGTGTGGCAAACAGATTACATCTTAAAAATAAATGCGGAAACAGGCAGAGTAGAAGCACGCTCAGACCTTAAAGACATTCTCACAAAAAACAATGTAAGCTTTGATCCTGAACGCAAAGAGGTTCTGAATGGCATTGCTTATAACCCGGCAACGAAAACTTTTTTTGTAACCGGGAAATACTGGCCTGCAATCCTGGAAGTAAAGTTTAACTAATAAAGATTTGAGGTTTAAATCTTCAAGGGGTTTAAATAGCTTTCATGCAACAATAAATTATCGAACTGCATTTACCCGTATTATTAATGGCCGCTAAATTAGACTTGCACCCATTTATAAAGGCCCGCAGGTAATTCACTCTCCCATTTTTATATTTCTCACTCAGCATGCTAACATAAAAACTATCGAACCACATGGGGAGTATCTTTTTTATTTTAAAACCATGCTGCTTCATCAGCGTTTCCATAGACGAAAGCGAGAAATGATACAAATGCCTTGGTACATCATAAGCCGCCCAATGGCTCTTATAAACTTCCGCATCGTTGCTTGTGTAATTTGGAACAGCAACAATTAGTACCCCATCATTTTTCAGAAGTTCATTAAATCGCTGTACATATTCCTGCATTTGGTGAACGTGTTCCAGAACATGCCAGAGCGTGATAACATCAAAGGAAGAAGGTTGTAAATTAAAAAGCTCATTTAATTCCTGCAATTCAACATGATGTTTTTCAACTGCATTTCTTCTTGCGGTTTCATCAGGCTCTAAACCTGTAACTGACCATCCCGCTGTTTTAATTGCACCCAGGAAAGCGCCGGTACCTGCACCAATATCTAAAATATTTCCCGTGTCTTTCCCACTTATCTTCTTAATCAATTTTATTTTTTGCGCAAGCGTATAGCTTCTTACAGAATGATACAACCTGTTTACCAAACCTTGTTTAGTTTCTGTATGAGAAATATATGCTGCAGACTGGTAATACTTTCCAATTCCTGACTGATCGGGAACATCCTGCGTAAATCTTAATGTACAAGTGCTGCACTGCCAGATTTCAAACACTTCATGACTCACAGTAAAATCTTCGGCCTTTATAACAGGTAAAATTTTATCACTCTTGCAGGCGGGGCAATTGGAGTAATGAATCATGTTACTAAAAGCTATTGGCAGGTTGAGTAAGATAATAGTATACGATAGCAGCAATAGCGATAATGGTGAGTATAATAGCAGGGACGATCCAGCTTTTACGCGGCCCGGCAACGGGTTCTTGTTTGATAATTTTTTTCTTTTTGAGAACAGGCTTTATTTCTTCGGGTGGTGTTTCTGTATTTCTGCGGATGATCCTTTCTGCGGCAACAGATTTATAAAAATCAGCCGCATCCCACTCCGGCTGGAAAGAAAAAGTATGGGAGAACTCTTTAATCAATGTACCGATTCCCTGTAAGCGGGTTTTTCCTGTATTGGTAAGACCGGTTTGAAAAACATGAACAAGATCATGAAACTGTTTAATTGCTTCCTGTTCGGAAATAGAAGACTTTATTGATAAGTATTGATAAAATTCTTTATCCGCAGGCTTATGATCGTGCGTAAAACGAATAACAGGAACAGAAGGGTGTATCTGCCGGTTTGCAAAATCAGAACGTGTAACCGTTCTTTCTATATTGAAGGTACCAATACCCGGCAAGGATAATTCACCATTTAAAATGAAATACCTGTAAACGGTTTCCCACATCAATTTTTAATTTCAGAACGAATATACAACTCCTCCTACAACATTAAAACCAAGCACTTCATATTGATTCCAGCGCTGGTAGCGGTTGTTCAATATATTATTAAAGTTTACCCAAAAGTTAAATTTGGGAAGGATGGAAAATTCAACCCCGGCATTGAGATCAAGCGCCGCTTTTTGTTTCTGGCTCTGTAGTTGTTTGTTTCGATACTGCGGACCATCCCAGAAAAAAACATCAGACTTCACAGAAAGATCTTTCAACACCTGCCAGCGAAGACTGCCGTTTAATTCAAGCGGTAACAATCCATAAGCTTTTTTATAAACCTCAAGGTTACTGTATTGCGTAAAAGTAGCGCCCCCTGCAAAACTAAATTTTTCCTGCACGGTATATCCTACTTCACCATGAAGACGGATGGCCTTCATAGACGGCTCATAAACAACCAGGAAGTTGCGGCCGGTTAATGTATCATTTACAAATAAAGGATGATTGCTGAAGCTGAGGTAAGACACTTTAGCATTATAAGTAAAATGCGATCCTGCAGAACCTTTAAATCCTGCATATTGTTCAGTTTCCCTGGTGTTCAGCAATTGTTTAGGTTGTGCTATAAAAGGATTAAACTCCGACAGGTTTTTATAATTATTCTTCAGATAATTTCCTACCCATCCTGCCTGCAAAACAAATTTCTCCTCGTTTAGTTTTACTTCAGCGGTAAAATTGGGAAGCAGTTTAAATATTTTATTATCCCAGTTCGGACTAAATCCGGCATTCACTTTAAAGTTCGGTGTATTGAATTGAAAGGATGGCGATAAACTAAAAAGGTTATTGCTGATGCGCACACTGTCCGTTATATATTTTGTGAAGTCTGCTTTTAATCTCAGGTTAAATGCGAATAAACTCCCGATAGTTTTTGTAACAGGTGCATCCAGTACAAAATCACTTTCTCTTCCATTCAGGTTATCATTAAATACATTCATTTGTATTGTCGGCTGATAACTAAGTCCGAAACTGTTAATCGTCTTATTACGCAGCCCGGCATTTACGCCGATATCTGTATAACGTTTCAGTAATTGTTCTTTTGTAAACTTCAGCGTATCCGGGCGGTAGCCATATAAGTATTGAGTTCTGTTATCCAGGTAAATTTTACCGCTCCATTCATTTTGCGGATCTGTGAAAACACCTACCACATCAGCGTTGGTTTTGCTGAATTGCTGAAAGGGCAAACTTCCTTTTGATGAAGTATGAAAAGCATGAACATTCACCACAGATTTTTTTCCGTCACCAAAAGAAAAGCCGGCCTGCAGGTAAGGTGTAGTATAATTTCCGTAACCCGCTTTTATATAATTAGCATTTTTCCAGTACAGTGCAGTATCAATAAATAATGCAAGTGGTTTTAAAGGAGCCGGCTGGTATACAAAGAAAAGATTTTGAGCAGGTATATTGTAACGCAGTGTAGGCCTCGCCGTATCTGGTAAGGGATTACCCGCATTAAAATTAATTTTCGCCTGGTTACGAAGTGTTGGTTTAAAGGCCGATGTAACCACCACCGTTCCGGGGCGGGTTGTATCTCCTGTTTTCCTGGCTGTACGTTGTGCACCCGCACAATAACCCAGCGAAAAAAGAATAATAAAAAATGACAATTTTTTCATCTGCAAATAATTTGATCTCAATTTTGTTTCATCCTGCATCATCCATCCTGCATCTTGTATCCTGCATCCTCCCTTACTGCTCTACCTTACTGTTCCTGTTCTTTTCTGCAACTACTATATCCAGTTTATCCTGTGCTTCCTTCTTCAGGCTCGCGTCTGTAGCATTTTCCACCACACTTTTCAATGTTGCTTCGGCATTGAAATAATCTTTCTGCCTGAAATAAACTTCACCCAATAAAATATATGCTCTTGTGATCCACACATCATAAGAACCCGATTTATTGATTACTTCAAAAGCCCCCTTCTCTGCATCCGGTAATTTGTTTTGCTGGGTTAATATTTCAGCGATGTGATAACGGGCCTCAGCAGAAAACTCTGATTTACCAAGAGCAACAACAGAACGGTAAGCGGCTAATGCTTCTTCCAACTGGTTATTTTGCTGGGCATTTTTTCCGATTACTAAATTGGCCATCATCTTATCATCAGCAGCTATTCCTTTTTGCAATAACAGGTCCTGCGCATTAGCGCCGGCTTCCGTCCACTGAGATAATTTAAATTGTGTACGCAGCAATCCCCGCATCGCTTCAAGCCTGTTTTCCGGAGTGGTGGCGATCGATTTTAACAGGTTAAAATATTGTTGTGCCGCTGCATAATCTTTCAATTCAAAATAACTGATCCTTGCCGCCTGCAATACACTCTGCTCTGCATATTTATTAGGCGCCTTTTCAGCAACCGCGGAATAATATCTTAAAGCATTCGCGAAATCTTTGCGTGTGTTGTAGATAACAGCAGTATTGTAATTGGCCTCTACTGCATATTTTCCCTGGGGGAACTGTTGCAAATAAGATTGAAAGCCTTTCAATGCGCTTTCATAATCTTTACTTTCATAGCGCATGTTAGAAGCAACATAGCTTAATGAATCTTCTTCACTATAGCTCACCTGTTTACCGTTCTGGCGCATGAATGCTACAAACTCTGCGGGTCTTTGGGTTTCAATAAAAATATTTCTAACATATTCCACAGCCTGGTCGCTTTCCTGCGAGTTAGGATAAGTACTGATCAGTTTTTGAAAATTGGTTAAAGCACTGTTGTTATCATCCTGGTTAAAATAAGCCACACCTAATTTTAAATAAGCCTGCGGTTTTAAGCCTTCTGCATTTTTCGCAGCCAGTACACTATTAAGTGGCTTAATTGCCTCCCGGTAATTTTCATTTGAAAGATAAGTGTTCGCCATTTCCATATAAGCATCACCCACTAATGCGGAAGATGGGAAACGTTGTGAAACCGATTGAAGCAACGTCAGCTTTTCGTTATTACGATTGCTTGCACCGCTGATCACCGCTTTTTGATACAATGCATAATCAGCGCCCTGCAGGTCATTGTTCAACACAATATCATACATCTGCAATGCTCTTGTATAATTTTTCAGCATGAAGTACGAGTCGGCAATGCGTAAATACGCATCCTGCTCCATTGGTGATGAGCTCCTGCTAACCGCTGATACAATACTTCCGAATTGCTGTAACGCAGCCTGGTATTGGTCTTCCCGCATGTATGCATATCCCAGTGTATAACGGGCATTGTTCACATTCACTTCTCCGTTCGTTGCGGGATGATCGAGATAACGTGTTAAATAAGACACAGCTGAATCAGGCATATTATTCCTGAAAGCGATCTCTCCTTTCCAGAAACGCACGAACGGTAACAGCTCTTCGTTATTAGGTATAACGGTAATGATGTTTAATAATGAATCCGCGGAAGTCAATTGCTGATCATTGATCAGTTCAGCCGCCCTGCCATATAATATTTTTGGGTAAATTTTATTGACTGACTGGCTGCGGATATTAAAACCCTGGATCAGCTCCAATGCATCTTTATATTGATTACTGTTCGCCATTACATTCACCAGTAATTCTCTTGCCTCGGCAATGTTAGTCGACTGCGGGTAAGTTGTAATATATTTTTGCAGTTCACTCAGTGCAACACTCGTATAACCTAATTCATAAGAAAGTTTGCCATAATTAAATTGCGAAATCTCTTTCTGAACGGCGTTACTGCTGTTCAATGCGCAAAACAAAAATGCATTCCTGGCGCTGTTCTTCTGGTTCGTTTTTAAATACGAATCTGCCAGCATGTACATACTGTTCTGAGCCAGCGAATCTTCTTTACCACCCAATTCTTTAAACCCGCTGATCGCTTTGTTAAATTGTTTGGTTACATAATAACAGTAAGACAATTCATACAAGTCTTCTCTCCTCACTTTCTCCGTAGCGCTAACATATTGTTCAAGAAAAGGCAATGCTTTTTCAAACTCCTGCTCCTCGAAATAAATATGACCCACCAGTTGTTTTAGCTGAAGATCATAATATTGCCCGCCTCTTTTCAAAGACGCTGCTGCATATTCAGCCGCTTTTGTTTTATCGCCATTAAAATAATAGATCTGAGCAACATAATAAGGAACAATGTTCTGGTAAGTAGGCTGCGATTCAACGATTTTAAAAGAGTTCAAAGCTTCGTTATAGTTTTTATCATAAAAAGATAAAAATCCATAATAATAATTCGCATCTATATAATTAGGATCGGCGGGTATTTGACGAATGGTATTAAATAAAGGATAGGCTTTTTCTAATTGCTGCATCGTAAAATAAGAATAGCCAAGATGAAATTTCATATCGGCTACTTCCCGGTTACTCAGGTTGGCGATGTTGGTCTTATTATAATAATCCGCAGCGTCAGAATATTTCTGCTGCCTGAAATAATATTCGGCCACCTGGAAAGACATCATTTCTGTTCTGGGCTCTGCATGTTCAAGCGCAATAAAATCAAGTGCCGGCTTAAGGAGTGTTTCATCATTCAGCTTCAACCCGCAAACAATAGAATAATATTTCAGTTCAAGTTCAGTCTCAACTGGTAGATTGGTTCTCCTGTTCGTTTCCTGCGCCAGCGTGCGAAACAGCGGGAAGGCCAGGCTAAATTCATTTTTCTGGTATAACTCTTTGGCTAATTTAAAATCAGCGTCAGGATCGTTATTAACCATTGTTGCCTGGGCAAAACCTGAAACAGATAATGACAAACAGGCAATCGTTACGGTAAGGAATCGGCCGGTGAATTGCATAAGCGTTCAACGATATATTTGATCAAATATTTAAAATGTCTTCTTAATAAAACGTAAAAAGCTGTAATTCATTATCCACAATTAGTGCAAACATAGAAATGTTCACGAAGGTTTAAGAATAACTAAGGCCTATTTTTGCATAAATCCATCAAATGAAAAAGCTGTTATCAACCCGTTATTCAGCCGGAGGCTTTAATCTTTCCATGCTGCTCCTTCGCCTAGTATTCGGCCTGCTGATGCTAAAACACGGTATGGGTAAGCTTATGAACTTTAGCACACTCCAGGGTACCTTCTATAATTTTCTCGGAATGGGTCCCAAAGCCGGCCTGTTACTCACCATATTCGCAGAAGTATTTTGCAGCCTTTTTATTGTGCTCGGTCTTTTTACCCGGCTCGCCGCTATTCCGTTAATCATTTTAACATTCGTTATTATTTTTTCTGTAGGAAAAAACAAACCGATACTTGATTCCGAATTAGCCATTTTATTCTGCACCGCATATATTGTTTTGCTTTTTTGCGGACCCGGTAAGGTCAGCGTTGACAGCCTCATGAAAAATTAACCTCATGTACGAATCAACAACGCAGGTAAGAGTACGATACGCCGAAACCGACCAGATGAATATTGTCTATTATGGCAACTATGCCCAGTATTTCGAAGTGGGCCGCGTTGAAAGTATCCGCCAGCTCGGCTTCACTTATAAAAGCATGGAAGAGATGGGGATCATTATGCCGGTGGTTGAATTGAATTGCAAATACCTGCGGCCCGCACATTATGACGACCTGCTTACTATTAAAACTACCATCAGGGAATTACCTGCTGCGCACCGCATCGAGTTTTACCAGGAAGTTTTTAATGACAGTGAAAAGTTGCTGACAGTTGGCAAAGTAGTTTTGTATTTTATCGATGCGGCGACAAAAGAAAAAACAGTAATGCCGGAAGAACTGAGAAAAAAATTAGAAGGTTTTTTTAGCTAAATTTTTTGTTGTCCCGGCTGCATAACTTTTTCAGCTTCGGTGGCGTCGCACTCTTGTACTTTTATCCGTCTGGCCATTGTGTGGCGCCATTGTTAACGACTGTCCTAACCAGGTTATCCATACCCATCACAAACTGGGAATTATGTTTAGAACAGCCCGCGAACAAAAAAATAAATGCTGCCAGGCAGTTAGATATTTTCATAATAATTCTTTTCAATGTAACGACTGGCTCATCTAAAAATTTTATTTTTTTTAGGAATACCTCGTTTGTAGTAACAAGCATCAGAAGCTGATTCGGCAAAAAAAATCATAAAATTTATTTAGTGTTTTTATGACTAAATATCTGTGTACCTCAAAATTGACAAACAAAAAAAATTATAAATAATTTGCGTAGCTAAATAACTACATATATATTTGTAGCCAAATAGCTACGCAAATGAACCTGAGACGAGACGTGTTTCAAGCCCTGGCAGACCCCACAAGAAGAGCCATACTTCTGCTGGTAGCCTCGCAATCGATGACGGCGGGTGCAATAGCCTCCAACTTTGACACCGCAAGACCCACAGTTTCCAAACACCTGCAAATACTCACCGAGTGCAAATTGCTTGAACAAGAACAAAACGGCAGGGAAATATCGTATCACATCAATGCAAAAAAGATGAAAGAAGTAGCCGACTTTATTGAACCGTTCCGCAAAATGTGGGATGCCAGGTTTAATAAACTGGAAACCATTATGAAAAAATACTCCCGGTAGTTACCGCGATAAATAAAACAACATGGAACAAAAAACAAAAATTACTGCAGAAGAGGGTAAACAGGAATTAGTGATTACAAGAGATTTTGATTTACCATTGGAACTGCTTTTTAAAGCCTATGAAGAACCCGAAATTGTTGAGCAATGGATGGGAACAAAAGTGCTGAAACTGGAAAGTAAAAAACATGGCAGTTATCAATTTGAAACTATGGATCCGAAAGGAAACAAACACGGGTTCAATGGGGTAATTCATGAGTTTATCACGAACAGGAAGATCGTACGAACATTTGAAATGGAGAACACGCCTTTTGGCGTTCAGCTGGAAGTCTATGAATTTGAAAAACTTTCTGACGATACCAGCAAACTAGTTATGCACGTAATATATGAATCAGTTGCGCAAAGGGACCAGGTACTGCAATTACCTTTTGCCCAGGGCATAAACATGGCGCATAACCGGATACAAGACATCATCAGCAAATTAAAATAACACACCGTGGCAAAGAGAAATAAAATTATCTACTGGATCTTTACTGCCTGGCTTTCATTGGGAATGCTGTCAACTGCAATCGTACAGTTAATCAAAGCAAAAGAAGGCGCAGGCGGAGCTGATAGTGTTACACAATTGGGTTACCCCGGCTATTTTCTTACTATACTTGGTGTGTGGAAAATTTTGGGTGTTATAACAGTACTTATCCCTAAATTTCCCTTACTAAAGGAATGGGCTTATGCAGGTTTTTTCTTTGCCATGTCAGGGGCGATATTTTCACATATCGCATCGGGGAATCCAGTGAAAGAAATCTTTCCCTCGTTGTTACTTCTGATCCTGGTAATGGTCTCATGGTATTTCAGACCTGCGGATAGAAAGATCATTCCAGGTAAATAAAATATATACTCATGAATCCGAAGGTTGATTTTTATTTTAATAAAGCGAAAAAGTGGCAGAAAGAAATCAGGGAATTGAGAACGATCATTCTTGATTGCGGGCTTACGGAAGAATTGAAATGGGGCGTTCCCTGTTACACGTTTCAGCAAACGAACATAGTATTGATACATGTGTTTAAAGAATATTGTGCAGTGTTGTTTTTTAAAGGTGCCTTGTTAAATGATGCTAATGATATTTTAATTCAGCAAACGAAGAATGTACAGTCGGCCCGGCAGATCAGGTTCACCAATGTTAGGGAAATAGTTAAGATGGAACCCATTTTGAAAGCCTATATTTTTGAAGCTATTGAAGTAGAAAAAGCGGGATTGAAAGTCCCGCTTAAAAAGACTTCAGATTTCATCATTCCGGAAGAATTTCAAAATAAATTAGATAAAAGCGCCGCCTTAAAAAAAGCATTTAAGGCTTTAACGCCAGGACGGCAAAGAGCATACATTTTTTATTTTTCTCAACCCAAACAATCCAAAACCCGCGAGTCAAGAGTCGAGAAGAGTATGCCGCAAATTCTAAATGGAAAAGGGTTAAATGATTAGTGGGTTCGAAATATGGCCCGCCTACTCTTTCAGTTCATCAAGCACCTTATACATTTTCTGAACCAGTGTAGCTGATGAGCCGTCGTAATTATTAATAATAAAAGAAAAACTATATTCTCTTCCTGCCTTATCTTTTTGATAACCTGCAAATGCTTTCGACCCTCCTATCGTTCCGCTTTTCATTTTCATTTTATTGAATACAGGTAACGCCGCATAAAATGCATCGTACCATGGGCGTGTTTTTGCATAGCGCAATACACTCACCTCTGATGCAGGTGTAACACGGTTTTGCGGGGACAGTCCGCTTCCATCCATAATGTGTAAAGATGACCTGTCAATCCCTTTATCCTGCCAGAAAGCTTTAACCGCATTAAGACCTTTATCGTTTGATGCATTTCCATTTTTTTCAAGCCCGATGGTTTTTAATAAGGCTTCGCCATACAGGTTAATACTTTTTTGGAGGAACCAGTATACAATGCTGTCCATCCCCGGCGAATAATAAGTAAGTAATGGCTGAGTATTAGCTGATGATTTATTATTCAGTAAACTGCTACCCGTTATTTGAATATTATTTTCTTTTAACCTGGTCGTAACCATAGAAAGAAACTGGCCACCGGGATCAACAACGGAACCTGAAATTTTAAATGAATTTCCGGGAGGAACGGTTCCTCTTACCACTGCTATATGCGAACCGGGAGCCAAATAAATATAGGCGTTGTCCCCGCTACCGGCGGGGCCGGTCTTTAATTCACTAATAAATTGAACATTATATAAAGCCGGAACTGTTCTTACAATTTCTACCGGTTCTCCTTCTGCTTTGCCCGGTTTTAAAATAAGATCATATTGGTTTTCTTTCCAGTTAAGCGCTGAAATACCGGCTCCATAATAATTACCAATATCATCCCATATCCATCCGCCCGGAATGGTTTGCGTTTCCCATTTATCAACTCCATGAATATTCCCATCAATGGTTTTAATTCCTGCTTTTTTAAAATAGTAAACTAAACTATCAGTAAAATCATTTTCTGTTCTTCCTGCATAACGCCAGCTTGCAATTGTGGGATCCCCACTCCCTGTGATAAAAACATTTCCTGTTAATTTTCCGGCATTTATTTTTCCATCGTAAGATATCGTTGTTGCATACCGGTATCCCTTTCCTAATAATTCCAGCGCTGCTGAACTGGTAAATAATTTTTGTGTACTTGCAGGTGCAAGCCCCGTTTGTCCGTTCATGTCGAATATTACTTCACCCGTTGTGGCGTCTGTAACATAGAGACCAAGTATGGCATGTTGCATTTGTGCATCCTGCTGTAAGTTTTTGGCTGCTGCATTTAATCTTTCTTTTAGTGCCTGGCTGTTTACAGAAAGGGCCAGCAGGATTAAAATGCTGGCAAGGATTGTTTTCGTCATGAGTCAAAAGTAAAAATTCAAAATGCAAAAACACGACCTGCCACGAAGTATCTTTTTTAGATTTTGAACTTTACTTTTGACTTTAGTATCATTTACCTTGCAGTAAATTCAGATGAATAATTAGTCATGAAAAAATACAGGGCATCCATTATTACTATAGGCGATGAAATACTGATCGGGCAGGTTATTGATACCAATAGCGCTGTTATTGCCGCTGAGTTAAATAAAATTGGTATCTGGGTACACAGGAAACTCGCAGTTGGAGACGACACACAGGCTATTATTGAATCGCTAAAAGAAGAAGAGCAGCATTCTGATATTATTTTAATAACCGGCGGCCTCGGACCAACAAAAGATGATATAACCAAACAAGTGCTTTGCGAATATTTCGGCGGCAAATTAATCGTGAATGAAAAAGTAAAAGAATATGTTCTTTACCTTTTTAATGAAGTGTACAGGCGGCCGGTAATTGAAGTTAATTTAAAGCAGGCCGAAGTTCCTGATGTGTGCGAAGTGATCCACAATAAACGAGGTTCCGCTCCCGGGATGATATTTAGAAAAAAAGATAAAATATTTTTTAGCATGCCCGGTGTGCCTCATGAAATGAAAGGCATGATGGAAGATGATATCGTACCGATGCTTCAAAAAGAATTCATCACCCAAAATATTATTCACAGAACATTATTAACTGCCGGCGTTGGTGAATCTTTCCTTGCTGAAAAAATAAAAGATTTTGAAAATGCTTTACCAACATGGATCAAACTGGCTTACCTGCCCAATAACAGTATGGTTAGATTAAGACTTACCGCCAGTGGTGAAAACATCGATAAAGAAATTAATTCGCAGTTTGAACAATTAAAAAAACAAGTGGCAGATTTCCTCGTGGCTGATGAGGATATTACCCTGGAAACTAAGCTGGGTAAAATTTTAAATGAACAGAAAAAAACAATGGCGACAGCCGAAAGCTGCACTGGCGGATACATTGCTCATTTGTTGACAGCTAATCCAAAGTCTTCTTCTTTTTTTACCGGTAGTGTTGTTTGTTATGATAAAAGAATTAAGGAAAGCGTTTTGGATGTAGATCATGATTTGCTGGAGAAAGAAGGAACTGTTAACGAAACAGTTGTGATTCAAATGGTGAAGGGTATTTTAAAGCTAATGGGCAGTGATTATGGTTTAGCCGTAACCGGGCTAATGGGGCCCGACGCAGGTGGTGAAGATAAACCTGTAGGCACCGTTTGGATCGGCGTAGGCAACCGGGAGAAAATAGAAACCCAGGAATTTCATTTCAGGTTCGACAGGCGGCGGAATATAGAAATAACCGCAGTGAATGCATTGAACATGATGCGGAAATTCATTCTGAAAAAGGTTGACAGTTGATGGTTGGCGGTTGGCAGAAAATAATTGGCAGTTGGCAATTGATAGTTGACCACGCCAACCGCCAACTATTTCTATCCCGTTTCGGCCGATTATTTTACTTTTGACGCTGGAAAGAACGCTTTCCTGCTTACCATATTTGAATAAAAAACTGCATGCATGGCAATTGTTGACCTGTTGATGCCCAAATTGGGTGAAAGTATTATGGAGGCCACTGTTTTAAAGTGGCATAAAAAAGCTGGAGACGCCGTTTCACAGGACGAGACCGTTTTGGAAATTGCGACAGATAAAGTTGACAGCGAAGTACCTTCTACTGCGGCAGGTGTTATTACCGAAGTATTGTTTAAAGAAAACGATGTGGTTCCGATAGGAACTGTTATCGCAAGAATAGAAATTGCGAACGGATCTGTTACTGTTGATGCGCCTGCTACGGCGACTGCGCCTAAGGCATCTCCTCCCGAACCAGAAACAAAAGCGAATGAAGTACCTTATGCACCTCAGCCGCAACATGCACAACCGAGCATGAAAGGCGGAAGTGGTAACCGCTTTTATTCACCACTTGTGCTGAACATCGCCAACAGCGAAGGGATAAGTATGAGCGAATTGGAAAATATTCCCGGTACCGGAAATGAAGGAAGGGTTACTAAGAAAGATATTTTGCAGTATGTGCAGTCGGGAAAGCCAGTTGGCAGTGGGCAGCTGGCAGTTGGCAAAATACAGGAAAGGTCGCAATCGTCAACAGCCAATTCTCAACCGCCAACCGGCAAACAACAACCGCCAACTGAATACGGCTCTAACGTTGAGATCATCGAAATGGATCGAATGCGTAAGCTGATTGCGAAACACATGGTAGACAGCAAACATACCAGCCCGCATGTAACGAGTTTTGCTGAAGCTGATGTTACCAATATGGTTTTGTGGAGAGAAAAAGTAAAAAAGGATTTTGAGAAAAGAGAATCCACAAAGATCACCTTCACACCTATTTTTATTGATTGTTTAGTTAGAGTGATCAAACGTTTTCCCCTGATCAACAGCTCGCTTGACGGCGACAGGATCATCATTAAGAAAGATATCAATATCGGCATGGCAACAGCATTGCCAACAGGCAACCTGATCGTTCCTGTTATACGCAACGCCGATTATTTAAACCTGGTTGGTCTAAGTAAAGCGGTAAATACGATGGCCGATAATGCAAGAAATAATAAATTAAAACCTGACGATACTAACGGCGGAACATTCACCTTAACAAATGTGGGGACTTTTGGCAGCCTGATGGGAACACCCATCATTAATCAACCACAAGTTGCGATACTTGCAGTTGGCGCCATTAAAAAAAGACCTGTTGTTATTGAAACCGAACAGGGTGATACAATTGGTATCCGTCATATGATGTTCCTTTCTTTAAGTTATGACCACCGCATTGTTGATGGTAGTCTTGGCGCCTCATTCCTTACGCAGGTGGCGAAGGAATTTGAAAGCTGGGATAGGGACAGGGAAGTCTTTTAGGAAATCGAAAGTGGAAAATTTAAAATCGAAAATGGGTGATTACTATTTTCGAATTTTTTATTTTCAATTTTCTTTCTTTTACATCAACCAAAATAATGTATCTCTCTCTTGATATATCATTTTCGATTTTAAATTTTCCACTTTCGATTTACCCTGAGCTTCATCTTTCATGAGCCAAAATAATCTTGACTCTTTTGATGTTTCATTTCCGATTTTCCATTTTCGATTTTCGATTTCCCTAAGCTTTGTCTTTTTAGGAGCATTAACTAATCTTTCACTGATAACTGAAGTCAAATAGTTATAACCATCCTGTGGGAAATTAACAACCTACCGAATTTTTTGGCAGGGAATTTTATATATATTAACAGTATAAACGGAAAGGAATGAAAAGCTTATCACAAACCTGGTTTGCAGACGGCTATATTGATTTCGAGTTGAAAAAGTACACGCTCCTCGCCTACCTGAAAGAAGTGAATACTTATTTTACTGAGAATAAGTTATATCCTCAACTAGCAGATATCGTTTTTCATTATAATAATATTGTGGCTTTCAGGGAGAATAAAAAGTTTCTCCAGGACCAGTTTCCAAAGCGTTTAACGGGCATCCAGATTGAAAAACTCCAGTTGCTTTATGAACAAATGATAGAAGATGATGAGATGATGCAGGAACTGGAAGAGATCATTCAATACGCCGCAGGAAAAATGCAAAGCACCATTACCAATGGCGCAGAGATATATGAATTTGTAGAAGAAAATCTCACTATTACTCCCGTTGGAATTATGCCATTAGCATATGAAGAAGGTTATATTTTATTAAGCCGTGAAGCTGAAAAAGCCACCTATGCCTATCAATACCGGCTTTCTATTTTTGAGAAGCATGATGAAAAATACCGCAGCCTTAAAACTGAATTTATCCAAAGCTGGACAAGAAACTTCGTTAATACTTATGAAAATATAAAAGCAGAACTAATACGCAACCGTTCTGATTTTCCTAATCCCGCGGTTTATAGTATTGAAAGCGCTTTAAGCTTTCCTGTTGAAGAAACATTATTACCTGTAGCAAAAAGAACTTTTGTAAAATTCCTTTCAACCCAGGCTGCTTAATCTTTTGCGGTAGCATCTGAAACGGAAGGATAAAATAAAGAGCTGAAGAATTTTTTCTGCCCTTCAGTATTTAATCTGTCCGGCAATGCGCTATACCCTAGCAAAATGACATCGGTTCCGGAGGATATCAATTGTAACAGTACACGTCTTTGGTTATTATGACCTTTTACCGTAACCATCGGGTGATTGTTCCATTCTGATTTTGTTACTTCCTCGACTGTTACACCGCCCTGCCTCGCAAATTGTCTTGCATAATCTGTAAAACCTGTCTTTACCTGTAATTGCCAGGTGAGCGGATCCATTCCTGATTTTCGCATATCCAGTAACATTGCCGTAAAGCGATTATGATCTTCATCCATGCACTGTGCCTGCGGCCCAAGAGGCGTATCTTCTATTAATGGTTTGGCTGGAAAATAAACCATCAGTTTCTCTCCTACATTCACTTTCGACCAGGTTTGAGCCTGCACTAAGCAGGGAAGCAACAGGCAAAACACCCATACCCACTTTTTCATACTCACTGTTTCTGTAGAAAATACAAAGATCAATCCACATTAAAACCCCAGTCCCTGCCCTTCATCGTTGCGGGCACACCACCGGTTATCCAGTGTGGAGCCTGTTCACCTTTCAATAACCAGTCAAAATATTGTTGTTCCCTGATTTGTATGTCTTTACGGTTTCTTCTTTCCACTAAATTGTGCGCTTCATTATTATAATCCAGCAGCCATACTTTTTTATTTAACCTGCGCATAGCTGTAAACATTTCAATTCCCTGGTACCATGGCACTGCCCCGTCTGCATCATTAGACATAATAACCAAGGGAGTTTTTACTTTTTGCAAATGGAAAAGCGGGGAATTTTCAATATACAATTCAGGTTTTTCCCAAATAGTGGCGCCGATACGACTCTGTGAATGCTCGTATTGCATCTGCCTGTTTAAGCCGCTCTCCCAGCGAATTCCACCATAAGCGCTGAACATATTTGCTACCGGCGCCCCTGCCCATGCAGCAGCATATAAAGGTGTTTGTGTGATTACATACGCGGTCTGATATCCGCCCCAGCTCTGACCCTGGATTCCAATTTTAGTACTGTCTATAAAACCTTCTTTAACCAAAGCTCTTGTGCCGCTAACGATATAATCATAAGAATTTTTGCCGGGATGGCCGGTTGTATACCAGATATCCGGAACAAAAACAACATAGCCACGGCTAACAAAAAAGCTGATGTTTAAACGGCTCGGTGTTGGTGCCGGTGCTATATAATTATTGAGTGTATTATTGTTGCGCTCATAGAAATAAACGATCATCGGGTATTTATGGTGCGGATCGAAATTCTCGGGTTTATATAAAACGCCTTCGGTTAATTTACCTGTGTAGGCTTTCCATTTATAAAGTTCCGCCGTTCCCCATAAATAATCTGATTGCTGTGGATTGATGGCGCTTAATTTAATTGCATTGGCTGATGATAAATTACCGCTGTACAAATCAGGCGATTTGGAAAAACTTTCTTTTGTATAAATAAGGTTCGCTGCATTTTTTGCTTTTGCAATTGCATTTACAGTAATGGGCTCACGGAATAAAACAACAGGTGCTGATTTACCATCCAGTGCCAATGTAGCGATGCCTGTACTTTTATCTTTCTCATCATATACCCTTAAGATCACGGATTGATTCGGCTTTAAAAATTTCTCTTCATCATCTACATCCACAAGACGATATTCCCATTTATTTTTTCTGCCGTTCTGGGTAAGATTCACCGGCGCCTGATTACCGGCGGGATCAATCTTCCAAATATCATAATGATCATAAATTAAGACTGCATCATCATTCTGCATCCATTTAGCGATACCGTGCGGGTTAGGATCATCGGGTACATCATTCTCTTCATCATATAAAGGCACTGTTAATGACGGAGCTAATGGTTTTATAGCACCGGTAGCCGCATTGTACACCTGGTAGTTGCGCTGCTTATCATCATACAACAACAAATATTTCCCGCTATAAGACGGAAAGATATTTCCCTTGAAATTTGTTTTGATGGCTTTTCGTGAGCCGGTATTTGCGTTAATAACAAATATATCACTAACAGAATATCCCTGCCACTGGCGGGCCACTCTTCTCCCTGAATCGGAGCCGGAATAAAAATAATTTCCATCCCCCTCTTCAGTTAAAACAACCTGTCTTAAATTTTTATTTGATATTGGTATAACCCTGCTGTTGTTCCAATCGTAAATGGCAGTGTAATTTCTTTTCAGTTCCTGGTCAAGGTTTTTCAATTGTGCAGGCATCAGGTCTTCATCATTGTAGTGCCAGATGTCTACGCTTACTCTTTCAAAATCCGGTAACGTAGTATCTTTTGGCGGAAGGATGGGCGCCGTTCCTAGAAATAATCTTTTTCCTGATTTACTAAAACGATTATTTGAGAATTCGCTTACTGACCAACCGGAAGGCATACCGGCAGTATAACGGTCTGCCAGGAAACGAACACTATCGTTTCCATTTTTATAATAATAAAGTTTATAAAATTTTTGAAGTGCTTTAGCACTGCTGTCTCTTTCAGCTACAAAAGCAAGTTGGTTGCCTTCTTCATCCCAGGCATAACCTTTAGCATCATTATAATGGTGAAGTATAGTGTCTTTCCTGTTATTATCTAAATGCAAAACAACAATAGCTGGTTTTGATGAATCTTTTTTGGAACCACTGCTTTCTAATAGCAACTGGCGGCCATTTTTATCAAAAAGATATTCTGTAATGTTTGGGTAAGTAACAGTTTGCTGTGTACGCAGGTTACGTAAACTAAGCAGCGTTCCTTCTGTAACAGCACCTCCGGCGGGATCGTCGCCTTCTGCATCGCTTACATCAGCATCGTCTTTTTTTGGAGGGTATACTCTTCTTTTACTGGTATCCTCCACTGCCTTTTCACCATGCCATGCCACCCATTGCGCAGATTTGGAAGGAAAACTAAAATTCTTAACTCTTGCAAACTTGTCCATTCTTACAGAACCAAGATCAACCAGCGCGAAACTGTCTTTCGGCATATCATCCGGTTTTTTCTTTTTGATGCGGGCATCCCTTGTCTGCTGGTATAATGGTTTTATTTTGAAAGCAGCATAGCGGCTGTCTTCTGAAATTTTTGCGGCATAACCCCTCGGAACTTCCAGTAATTTATCGCCATTACTGCGCTGGATAACTAATACACCATCTCCCTCCTGAACATTCACAGTATAAATAATAAAGTTTCCATCATTACTGATTAATTTTTCGCCAACGCTTTGCCAGCTGTCGTAAACTGAATGATCTAAAGGCTTTTTTTGTGCATTTAACATTGAAACGCAACAAAAGAGAAGGGCCAGTGCAAGTAATAAGGGTTTCATTTGAAGTATTTGAGCACCCAAATTATTGAAGTTTACTCAACTACTACAAATCTTTTTGTTTTATATACGACAAGCATTGTCTGTAAAACAACTGCGAGAATGATCAGGGAAAAACCGGCATAAAAACCCGCACTTAAATTTTCGTTTTCATGGTAAACAATGAAGGCCAGGATAATTCCGTAGACAGGTTCCAGGTTCAATGTGAGGTTCTGCGTGAATGCCGTGATCTTTTTGAGGGCCTGCAAAGAAAGATCCATTGCGAGAACGGTACAGAGCCAGCTTAATAATAGTAACCAACCCCAGTCTGCCGTTCCTGGTACAAATTGTTTGGGAGGAAAATATTGAAGAAATACCGGCAGCACTAATGTAAGCACCAGCCATCCACCCGATAATTCATAAAGCATCATTGTTTTAGGCGGTATGTTGCTCACGAGTTTTTTATTCATGAGTGAGAATAATACACTTAACAGGGTTGAAATAATACCGATGATAATTCCCAGCCTGTACTGGCTGTCGAAATGAAAAATAAGATAGATGCCGGCAATGGCTATCAATCCCAATAATATTTCCACCGTATTAATTCTTCTTCTGAAAAATAAAGGTTCAAGAAAAGCAGTAAATAATCCGGCAGAAGACAGGCAGGTTAAAGCGATCGATACATTGGCAATTTTTATACTCCCATAAAAAGTTATCCAGTGGCCGGCTACTAAAGCGCCGATGCCTATCAGCTGCAAAACTTTCTGAAGCGGAATACGCTGCAATTCTTTTCGCAGGAACATTAAAAAAAATAAAGTGAGCACCGTAATCAGCATGCGATACCAAACCAGCATAAATGCATCGAGCGAAATAAGTCTGCCGAGCACACCGGTAAATCCCCAGAGAAAAACAGCCACATGCAGTTTAATCAATGCGGATTTCATTTCATCATTTTTTTAAAGGTCATATATTGCCGATTTCATATCTTCAAAGAAACATAGTTTTTCACTCTATACAACCCCTTCTCCAATAATTATGGAACCTGTAATCAGCATTAACCATTTGTCTAAAAATTATGGTTCGAAGAATGTTTTAAATGATATTTCATTCGATGTATACCCCGGCCAGGTACTCGGATATATCGGTCCCAATGGCGCCGGGAAATCCACCACAGTGAAAATTTTATGCGGACTAATATCTGATTATGAAGGCGACGTAAAAGTAAAAGGTCTTGATCTTAAAAAAGATACTTCTGCGGTTAAAGCAATGATTGGTTATGTTCCTGAATTAGCAGAATTATATGATGTACTTACTCCCGCAGAATTTCTTGGTTTTATGGGTGCATTGTATTCAATGGATGAAGACATATGCGAAGAAAGAATTACCAGGATGATGGCAGCTTTCGGAATGGAGGCGAATCTTCACCAAAGAATGGACAGCTTCAGTAAAGGGATGAAACAAAAAGTATTACTTGCCTCCGGGCTTCTGCATAACCCGGAAATAATTATACTGGATGAGCCGCTGAGCGGACTGGATGCAAACAGCGTGATCATTATTAAAAATCTTATCAGCAAGCTAGCAAAAGAAGGGAAAACAATTTTTTATTGCAGTCACATGATGGACGTTGTAGAAAAAGTAAGCGACCGGATCATATTAATTGATAAGGGACATGTTGTTGCCGACGGAAGTTTCGAGGAATTAAAACAACAGCAGGGGAACAAGAGCCTCGAGCAAATATTCGCAGGATTAACGAGTGATGATTCTATGAATAACGCGGCCGATGAACTGATCAATGCATTTTCCAAATAACTGCTATGAACATCATCAATAAATTCTTCCTTAAAACTATTCTTGTTTTTAGCCCGTTATACCATTCTCTCGGTGTAAATGTTATCCAGCTAAAAAAAATCCTGGAAATAAAATTACTGATGGATGACAGGCGGCCCACCTCCATTCACCAGGCGCAAAGAAAGAAAAAGGCGAAACCCGTAACCATGGCCACCCTTGGTACGATGCTGATGAGCATGGTGCTTGGACTGCTTTATCTTTCGGCGTTTGCTTTTGGAAATAATATTACAACGCAGCTTACTATCTATTTCACGTTTTTCATTTTCATGCTGGCATCTACTTTAATTTCCGATTTCACTTCGGTGCTTATAGACGTGCGGGATAATTATATTATTCTTCCAAAGCCGGTAAACGACAGAACCGTAGTAATCGCCAGGTTGCTGCATGTTTTAATTCATATTAGCAAGGTTGTTTTACCTATGGCCATCCCAGGCCTGGCTTATATAATAGCAGAATATAATTTTTATGGGGGGCTGGTCTTTCTTGCCGACCTGGTATTAGCCACCTGCTTTACGATTTTTCTTATTAACGCACTTTACCTGCTTATCTTAAAATTTACTACCCCGCAAAGATTTCAGTCGATCATTGTATTTATACAAATTTTTTTTACGATCACCTTATATGCCAGTTACCAGATCATACCAAGAATTTTAGGTGACCTCGAAAATATAAATATTGACATCTCTAAAAATTACCTCGCAGTTTTTGCTCCTCCATTCTGGTTCGCCGGTGTATGGAAAGAACTTTATTCGTTCAAAGGAAATACGATTGAATTAGCTGGTTTCATTCTCGGAATTTTGTTGCCATTCCTGTGCCTCTTCATTGTTATAAAATACCTCGCACCCAGTTTCAATGCAAAACTTTCTATGATCAGCAGTACTGATCAGGGAACCAGTCCTGCTGAAAAACATGAACTGAAAGCCAAAAGAAAAAGCATTGTTGAAATAATAGCAAAATGGTTCACCATCAATTCCCAGGAAAAAACAGGATTTCTATTTACATGGAAACTAAGCAGCAGAAGCAGGGATTTCAGGATGAAAGTATATCCATCGATCGGTTACTTGCTGGTCTACGCAGTTATGATGTTTATCAGAAAACATAAGATCAGCTTTTCTGAATTTCAGTCAAACAGCTCTGCTGCTAAACCAATAGTTCTGATTTCAATTTATCTTTTTAGTTTCCTGTTGATGATTGCTATTGGCCAGGTAAAATATTCTGAAAAATACAAGGCCTCATGGATGTATTATATTACCCCGGTGAAACAGCCCGGTGAAATTATTCTCGGAGGTATTAAAGCAATCATAGTAAAATTTTATTTTCCGTTTATCATCTTACTTGCAATAGCGGGCATTTATTTATTCGGGGCAGCCTTTATTCCTAACCTTGTACTTGGCTTTTTTAACCAGATGCTTATTGCATTTTCAATTGTATACATAAGTAACCCGCAACTTCCTTTCTCAATTCATGATTCACAAAATAAGGCCGGCAATTTCGTCCGGGTTATTTTTTTATTGTTGTTGCTGGCTGTAGTTGGAACGCTGCACTATTTTTTATACAGCATCTGGCCCGCCATTTTGGTGTTAGCTATACTGTCTGGCGTAGCAACATGGTTACTAACTGATGCAATAAGAAAATTAAGCTGGAAAAAAATCTGGAATGAAGATTTTTAAAATCACTTGGCGCTGTAGGCGCTTTCTTTTTGAGTCAAAGATTTTGATGGGACCACTCTTACCCTTCTGCGATAATTCTTAAATACACTTTCCCACTGGATCTTTAAAACACCTAGCACTCCTTCTTTTAAAATGCCTTTGTTCATTTTACTTACGCCGATTTTACGGTCAATAAAAGTAATGGGCACTTCTTTTATGATAAACCCAAGTTTCCAGGCGGCAAACTTCATTTCTATCTGGAAGGCATATCCAACGAATTTTATCTGGTCGAAATTAATTGTATCCAGCACTTCTCTTGTGTAACAAACAAATCCTGCAGTGGGGTCATTAACCGGCATCCAGGTAATGCATTTGGTATAAAATGCGCCACCTCTCGAATACATCTGCCTGTCCCACGGCCAGTTTTCAACTTTTCCACCTTTAACATAGCGGCTACCAATGGCCACATCTGCGCCATTATTTTTACATGCAAAATATAATCGCTGGAGATCGGCAGGATTATGCGAGAAGTCAGCATCCATTTCAAAAATGAAAGCGTAACCCTTTTCCAGTGCCCATCTAAATCCGTGAATGTAAGCCGTACCTAAACCTTGTTTTCCTTTACGAACCTGGAGAAAAAGAGAATCACTGTATTCGTTCATCAGTTCCTTTACAATATCAGCAGTTCCATCGGGTGAGCCATCATCTACTACCAGCACATGAAAGTTCTGATGAAGGTCAAATACTGCTTTTAGAATAGGGACAATATTCTCCTTCTCATTATAAGTTGGTATGATGACAAGTTTTTCCAAAAAAAATATAAACTAAGAGGTCGAAAATACAATTAAAATTGTAGAAGAGAAGGGGTTTCCATATTAAACTTTTTTCAACATTGTCTTGTTGAATATCTCGGTAAGCTTCTGTTTAGTGTGCATGGAGAAATCTCCTTTCATCATCCAGTCATAATATTGCGGCTCATTTATAAGGACTTCTGTAACCGGACGACCTTTATGCTTTCCAAAATTGAAGACCTCGATCCCGTCTAACCTTACAAATCTGCGGGAGAAATCTACAATATCTTCTTCCCCGGTGAATTTACAAATGCTCTCCAACGTTGAGCCGATATGAGGATATCTTTCTATCTGTGCACATAAAATTTCCCATGTAGCAGTGGCATCCGCTTCCGCACTGTGTGCATCCTCAAGCGACTTATTACAATAAAATTTATATGCGGCCGATAAAGTTCTTTGTTCCATCAGATGAAAAACACGCTGAACATCAATCATTTTTCTTCCGTCCACGGTAAATTCAATTCCTGCTCTTAAGAATTCTTCTACCATCATAGGAATATCAAAACGATTACTATTATAACCTCCAAGGTCGCAATGATCAATAAATTGTTTCAGCTCATTAGCCAACTGCTTGAACGACGGCGCATCCTTTACCATCTCATCGGTAATACCATGAATAGCGGATGAGGCCGCAGGAATTGGAACTAACGGGTTAACTAATTTTCTTTTGGTTTGCGAAGTGCCGTCAACATTTACTTTAACGATGGCAATCTCCACAATACGATCAGTACTAATATTAATACCAGTTGTTTCTAGATCTATAAATGCAACAGGGCGGTTGAGTTGAATTTTCATAATATTTGGGG